>CALMEZ010000326.1 GCA_937864985.1 uncultured Alphaproteobacteria bacterium | reverse complement strand
GCCGGGGCTTGGCGAAGCGCATGGGCTTGGCTTTGGCGAACCGGTTGCCGTTTCAGCTGAACATGGCGAGGGGCTGGACGGTTTGTATGAGGCGTTGATGCCTTTTGCTTCGAAAGCGAAAGAACCGGAAGAAGAGCTGGCCGAAGATGATCCAAAGCGGCCACTTCGTCTGGCCATCATCGGGCAGCCAAATGCCGGCAAGTCGACGCTGGTCAATGCCATGCTGGGCGAAGAACGGATGCTCACAGGCCCCGAAGCTGGCATCACGCGCGATTCCATTTCCAGCGATTGGACCTACAAGGGCCGACCCATCAAGTTGTGGGATACGGCCGGCATCCGCCGCAAGTCGCGGGTGCAGGAAAAGATCGAGAAGCTTTCGGTGTCCGACGCCTTGCGCGCCGTGCGCTTTGCCGAATGCGTTGTCGTGCTGATTGATGCCACGTTGGAAATCGAACGGCAGGATTTGACCTTGTGTGACCTCGTGGCGCGCGAGGGCAGGGCTGTGGTGCTGGCGCTGTCCAAGTGGGATGCGGTTGAAGACAAGGCACGCACCTTGCGCGAGGTTGAAAGCAAGCTTGAGGATGTGCTGCCGGAAATCCGCGGCGTGCGCGTGGTCACCATCTCCGGCAAGCAGGGGCGCGGCATCGACATGCTAATGAAGGCGGTGTTCGAGGCCGACAAGAAATGGAATGCGCGGGTCACCACCTCTAAGCTGAACCGCTGGCTGGAAGGTGCGATGGAGCGCAATGCGCCACCGGCTCCTTCGGGGCGGCGCATCAAGATCCGCTACGCCACGCAGGTCAACGCACGGCCGCCAACCTTTGCCTTGTTCGGCAACCAGCTTTCAAAGCTGCCGGACAGTTACCTGCGCTATCTCACCAATGGCCTGCGTGAGAGCTTTGATCTGGATGGCACGCCCATCCGTTTTGTCTTGCGTGGCAGCAGCAACCCTTACGAGGATTGAGCGATGATGAACTGGGGACTGATAGGGGGCGGCAAGGGCAGTCAGATCGGTGAGCCGCATCGCATCGCGGCCCGCATTGACGGGCTGTTCACTTTGAAAGCAGGTGCGCTTGATGTTGATCCGGCGGCTGGAAAGGCCTTCGCCAGCGAACTCGGCATCGAGTCCTCGCGCGCCTATGGCGACTGGCGAGAGATGCTGGCGGCTGAAAGAAACAAGACTGGCAAAGACCGGCTGGACCTCGTGACTGTGGCCACGCCCAACAACACCCATTTCGAAATCACCAAGGCCTTTTTGGAATCCGGTTTCAACGTGCTCTGCGAAAAGCCGCTGACCATGACGGTGGCGGAGGCCGAGGAACTGGTGCGCGTGGCGGGCGCGTCGGCCAAGGTCTGTGCCGTCAATTTCGGCTACTCCGGTTATCCCATGGCGATCCAGGCGCGCGAAATGATCCGTCGCGGAGACTTGGGAGATATCCGCGTTGTGGTTGGCGAATTCTCGCACGGTTTTCATGCCGGCGGTGATGATGCCGACAATCCGCGTCTGCGTTGGCGCTATGATCCGGCGCAGGCGGGCGTCAGCGCCATCGTTGCGGATGTCGGCGTTCATGTGTTTCAGATGGCCGAGTTCATGACGGGCCAGAAGCTGACGCAGCTTTCGGCGCAGATGGATCATTGCGTTGCCAGCCGCCAACTGGAGGATGATGCGCTGATCGCCGGGCGGTTTGACGGCAAGGCGATTGGCCGCTTCTGGCTCAGTGCGGTTGCCACGGGCCAGCAGCATGGGTTCAACATCCGTGTCTTCGGTTCCAAAGGTGGCCTGCGCTGGTGGCAGGAACAACCGAACCAGCTGTGGTTTGGTCCGCTCAATGGCCGCGCCCAGACGATCGAACGCGGCAGCGCGGATCTCTATCCGGAAGCCCGAGATGCCAGCCGTATCACCCAGGGTCACGCCGAAGGCATGCTGATCGCCTTCGCCAACATTTACCGCGGCATCCACCGCCGGATATCAGGCGGCCAAGGCCTGTTCCCCACGGTCGAAGAAGGGGCAGCGATGGTGCGTGCCGTGCATGCAGCCGTTGCGTCGGGCGCGACGCAGGGCAAGTGGGTGGATGTGTAGTTTCAAAGGCTTTTGTTGCGTCTCTCTCATCGAAGTCGTCGCCGAGGAGCAATGACTGCCCGGTTTTCTTATACTCGCATCGTTTGCTTCTGCGTCTTGAGCCAACTTGATTTGCTTCGTTGCTGTTCGACCTAGTTGTCTAAATGAATGATGGATTGCCCACAGGAAGTTGCCTTGGAGTAGAAGAAAGAGTCGGTCGTCCTGAGATGCCCCGACGCATCTATGATTCTCCAATGAAGGTGATACGAAACACCGCGCGACGCAGAACCAAGAAGCATTTCAACCACGGAAATGGTGGTTGCAGGTTCTGATCGGGCGCCTTTTTGCCAGCCAAAGCTACAGCATTCCGGATATGACGCTAGGTATTCTTTGGCATCGTTATATGGGACAATTTCCTTGATGGTGTTGTCACTCAACACATTGCGAACCAGGCTCAGGTCAGGTTTCAGGAAACTTGGGTTTGACTCCAGAAAGCGTTCTAGAAATTCTCTATCAGACAAATAGCGAAATTCGCCGAAGCAAAACCCTGTCAAACTGAGGGTGCCTGCTGAACCAATTGCCAAAGACAAACCCAATATCACAACGGACATTTTTACCAGCAGGCGCTTCATGTCTGACCTTTGTAATCACAAATCGCTCAACCCGATTTCGCAGCCTTGTACAGTTCATCGAGTTTGTTCGTCGCGTTGAATGGATACGTCGAGCCCGCCCGTGGTGGCAATCCAGGACGCTAGCGAAAATCAGAGCCCATCCTGTTCGTTTGAATCATCCTTTCAAGTGTCGTCAATCCAGTGGTCCGCAAATAGCGAGCTGTTGGAATGACGTCACCGGGGAGGGAATGATCCATACAAACCACATCACACTCTAGAACTGCTTGAACAATCCTGTCTTGGCGAATTTGAAGACGCCGCCGTTGGCTGTGAAGCTTTCAACGCACATTTCCACCAATTGAGCCGTCACCTCTTCCGGGGTGGGCAGGGTGTTGGGGTCTTCGCCGGGCATGGCGGTGGCGCGCATCCGGGTGCGGGTGGCGCCGGGGCTGAAGCAATTGACGCGGATGTTGGTGGTGGCCACTTCGCCGGCATAGGTTTTCATCAGGGCTTCAAGGCCCGCCTTGCCGATGGAATAGGCGCCCCAATAGGGGTCACACTTGTAGGCGAGGCCGGATGTGACCAGCACCACGCGGCCATGGGCGCTGGCGCGCAGCAGCGGGTCCATGGAGCGGATCAGCCGGAAGTTCGAGGTGAGGTTGATGGCGATGGCATCATCCCAGACCTTCTGGTCGAGATGGGCGATGGGCGTGAGCTTGCCCAGCGTGCCGGCATTGCCGACGACGATATCAATCTTCTTCCAGCGTTCGAAGATGGCAGCCCCCAGGCGGTCGATCGCGGGGTAATCGGTGATGTCCATGGGCACCAGTGTGGCCAATGAGCCAGCCGCCTTCACCGCATCATCAAGTTCTTCCAAGCCGCCCTTGGTGCGGGCTGTGGCGATGATATGGGCGCCCGCCTTGGCCAGATGGATGGCGGTTGCATAGCCCAAGCCGCGCGATGCGCCGGTGACGAGGGCGATTTTTCCGGCGAGTGATTTTGTCATGATGAGGTCAGCCGGCTTCGGCGAGCAGGGAGAGCTGCTGTTTGGCACTCTCGCCGGTGAGGTCGGTTAGGCCCGTCGGGTATTCGCCAGTGAAGCAGTGGTCGGTGAATTGCGGCTGGACGTTGTTGCGGCCGGCGTGGCCCACGGCGCGGTAGATACCGTCGACTGACAGGAAGGCGAGTGATGTGACGCCGATGAACTTGCGCATTTCTTCCAGCGTGTGCGTTGCGGCCAGCAGGGTTTTCTGCTCCGGTGTATCGATGCCGTAAAAGTCCGGAAACTTGATGGGCGGGCTGGAGATGCGCATGTGCACCTCGGCAGCACCTGCCTCATACATCATCTGCACGATCTTGACAGATGTCGTGCCGCGCACGATCGAGTCGTCGACCAGCACGATGCGCTTGCCCTTGACGACGGCGCGGTTGACGTTGTGCTTCAGCTTCACGCCGAGCGAGCGAATGTGCTGCGTTGGCTCAATGAAGGTGCGGCCCACATAGTGGTTGCGGATGATGCCCAGTTCGAAGGGCACCTTGAGGGCTTCTGCAAAACCCAGTGCAGCGGGGACGCCGGAGTCCGGGATCGGCACCACGACATCGACCTCGCAGGGCGATTCAGCGGCCAGCTGATGGCCCATGTTCTTGCGCACGTCGTAGACCGAGCGTCCGCCCAAAATGGAATCCGGGCGGGAGAAATAGATGTACTCGAAGATGCAAGGGCGGGCCGGCTGGCGCGGGAACGGCCAGTGGCTTTCGATGCCAACTTCGGAAATCACGACGACTTCGCCATTCTCCACTTCGCGGATGAACTTGGCACCGATGATATCAAGCGCGCAGGTTTCCGAGCACAGGATATAGGCGCCGTTCAATTGGCCCAGGATAAGTGGACGGATGCCAAGGGGATCACGCGCACCGATTAATTTCTTGTTGGTGAGAGACACCAGTGCATAAGCGCCTTCGAGGCGGCGCAGCGCATCGATGTAGCGGTCCATCAGTTTTGGTTTTTGGGCGCGCGCCACCAGATGCAGGATGACTTCGGTGTCCGATGTGGACTGGCAGATGGCGCCTTGTGAAATCAGTTCTTTGCGCAGTGTCAGGCCGTTGGTCAGGTTGCCGTTGTGGGCCACGGCGAGGCCGCCGGTTGCCAATTCGGCGAAGAGGGGCTGCACATTGCGCAGGATGGTTTCGCCGGTCGTCGAATAGCGGACATGGCCGAGGGCCGCCTGGCCCTTCAAGCGGTCGATGGTCTTGGCGGAAGAGAAGTGATCACCAACGAGGCCCATGCGCCGTTCCGAATGGAAGCGCCCTTCGTTGTAGGAGACGATGCCCGCCGCTTCCTGGCCGCGATGCTGCAGGGCATGAAGCCCAAGGGCCGTCAGCGCAGCAGCATCGGGGTGGCCATAAATGCCAAACACACCGCACTCCTCGCGCAGTGTGTCAGCGTCAAAGTCCAGTGGGTCGTGCGGCATCATTGCTGGTTGGTTTGTCCTTGGTTGGTCCCGTTGACGAGATTGTCGAGGCCTTGCGTCTGGCCGTTGCTGTAGCCCTGCTGCTGGGCGCCATCACCCGTGCCATCACCTGTGGCCGGCGGCAGCACCGCGCCATCCGGATTGGTGGCGATGTTGCTGCGGTCGAAATTCTTGCGCACATCGGGCGGAATGAAGCCAACGATGAAATCACCCACCGACTGGATGATGGGCAGGCTCTGGGCATTCTTGATCCAGTCTTCCTGCTTGTTGGTGGTGAAGAGCCAGCCATAGAAGACATAGCAGATCGATACGAAGACGAGGCCGCGGCCCAAGCCGTAGATGAAGCCGAGGGTGCGGTCGAAGGCACCGGCCGCGCTGTCGACGACGCGGTCGGAGATGCGCACCGAAACGATGGAGACGACGACCAGTGTGACGAAGAACACGGCGGCGGCGACGGCCACGGTGGCGATCGTCTTGTTGGTGATGTGCTGGTTGGCGAAGTCCATCAGCTGCGGCTGCTTCACGGCATACCAGGCGGCAACGGCGGCGGCGATCCAGGCCACCAGCGACAGGACTTCGCGGGTGAAGCCGCGG
>CALMEZ010000325.1 GCA_937864985.1 uncultured Alphaproteobacteria bacterium | reverse complement strand
AGAAATTGTGGGTGAGCGGCGTGATGAAGCCAAGCCGCCCGCCTGTTTCCTTGACGCGCACATAGGTGGCGGGACCGCCCGTCTTGTAGGGAATGTCATCCAGCGTGAACTGGTCCATCAGCGCGGCGCGCACCTGCGACAGCGGCAGATACTGGTCCGTGCGGTCGCCTTCAATATCTCCCATGGGCATGGTTTCAATCAGCGTCAGGTCCATGCCTTCACCATGGGCCCAGCGGATCATCTCCGGGATTTCCGCGTCGTTGAAACCTTTCAGCGCCACGGCATTGATCTTGATCGAAAGCCCGGCGGCCTTGGCGGCCGAAAGCCCTTCACGTACCTTGGCGAGGTCGCCCCAGCGCGTGATGGCGCGAAACTTTGCGGCATCCAGCGTATCAATAGACACATTGATGCGCCGCACGCCATGTTGGGCAAGCTCTGCGGCATGCTTGGCCAGTTGGCTGCCATTGGTGGTGATTGTCAGTTCGTCAAGCGCACCAGACTTGAGGTGCCGCGACAGCGACTGCACCAATGTCATGATGCCTTTGCGCACCAAGGGCTCGCCACCCGTGAGGCGGATCTTGCGCACCCCCTCCTCGATGAAGGTCGAGCACAGGCGGTCCATTTCCTCCAGCGTCAGAAGATCCTTCTTGGGCAGGAACGTCATGTTCTCCGCCATGCAATAGGTGCAGCGGAAGTCGCACCTGTCCGTCACCGATACACGCAGGTAAGAGACATGGCGGCCAAACGGGTCAATCAGGGCAGGAAACTGTGACATAACCATAATTTGGGCGTTGCGGGCCTGATAGTCAACGCACCGCCGCACAACCCTGCATGCAGTCCTCACACACTTGTGTTGCAGGGCCGCTTTTGCCCAGGACTTCAGGCTGCTAAGAGCCTGTTATGGCACGCGCCCGAAAGTGGTTTGCCGCAGCACTGCTGGCCCCCGTGGCGGCGGTTGCCATGCTTGTTGCCAACCCGCCCGACAGGCCCCGCGCCGATGATGCTGATGTTGATGTGGCCCTCGTTCTCGCCATTGACTGCTCCTACAGCGTCGACGCCAGCGAACATCGCCTTCAGATGGAAGGTTTCGGCGCCGCCCTGCAAAGCCCCGAAGTGTGGAAGGCAATCCGTTCCGGCGCCCATCGCCGCATTGCCGTCACGGTGTTTCAATGGTCTGATGTGTCAAACCAGCGGATCATCATCCCGTGGACTGTGATTGACACGGAAGACAAGGCGATAAGGCTCGGCGGCATCCTCGCCCAGGGCGGGCGTATCGTGCCGCAAGGTGGCACCGGCATTTCTGCCGCCATGATGTTTGGCTACAGCCTGCTCGGCGATGGCCCGCGCGCCACGCGGCAGGTGATTGATATCGCAACTGATGGCCGCAACAATATGGGTACCCCCACCCCGCAGACGCGCGATGCCATTGTGGCGCAAGGTGTGACCATCAATGCACTGGCGATCTTGAACGAATGGCCCACTCTCGACAAATACCTTGAAAGGCAGGTGGCCGGTGGTGATGAAAACTTCGTCGAAAAAGCCACCACCTACGATGATTTCGGCGCCGCCATGTTGCGCAAGCTGGTCAAGGAAATCACCGGGCCGGGGATGACGTGAAGCCGAGGGCGCGCGCGCACCCGTTGCTTGCCACAGCCGCACTGGCAGCCTTTGCCGCGATGATCTTGTGCGTTGCCAAAGCGCCAGCCACGCCCAGTGCTAGTGTCAGTGCTGATGATGGCAAGGTCGATGTCGCCCTCGTCCTTGCCATTGACTGCTCCCACAGCGTCGACGCCAGCGAACATCGCCTGCAGATGCAAGGCTTTGCCGCTGCCATTGAAAGCCCTGAGGTGTGGAGAGCGATCCGGTCCGGCAAGCGCCGGCGCATTGCCATCACGGTGTTTCAATGGTCGGATATCGCTGACCAGCGGGTCATTGTACCGTGGACGGTGGTCGAAACCGAGGATAAGGCCATGCGTTTGGGCGGCATCCTTGCCGAAGGCGGCCGCTTTATCCCGCAAGGTGACACCGGCATGACAGCCGCGCTGCAATTTGGCTTTCGCCTGTTTGACCATGGCCCGGTTGCAGTTCGCCAGGTGATCGACATTGCCACTGACGGGCGCAACAACATGGGTGATCCTGTCCAGCGAACCCGAGACGCCATCGTCGCGCAAGATGTTACCATCAATGCGCTGGCCATCATGAATGATTGGCCCGACCTCGACACATACCTGGAACAGCAGGTGGCAGGTGGTGATGAAAGCTTCGTCGAAAAAGCCGCCACCTACGACGATTTCAGCGCCGCCATTCTGCGCAAGCTGGTCAGGGAAATTGCCGGGACGGGAACGACGTAGGAAGAGCCCTACCCCGCAATCGCCGCGATGATGCGGATCCAGCTGCGGATGCCGTGCTTGAAGCTTGAGACGTTGTATTTCTCGTTCGGTGAATGGATGGCGTCGTCGTTCAGGCCGAAGCCCACCAGAACCGAATCCATGCCGAGAATATCCTTGAAGTAGCGCACGATCGGGATCGACCCGCCAGAGCCCATCAGCACCGTCTCGCGCTTGAACTCGTCTTTCAGGGCCGCAGCCGATTTTTGGATCCACGGATTGCTTTCGGATATCTCCGAAGCTGGCGCGCCACCGCCCTTGCCGGAGAACGTTAGCTTGGCATCGCCAAACATCTGCTTTTTCGCATGGGCCTGGAAGGCCTTGAGAACCTTTTCGGGCTTCTGTTTGCCCACCAGCCGGAATGTGAACTTGGCGTGCGCTTCGGATGGGATTACGGTCTTGGTGCCCGCCCCCATGTAGCCGCCCCAAAGCCCGTTCACTTCGGCCGTGGGCCTGGCCCAGATCTGCTCCAGCACCGTGCGGCCCTTCTCGCCCGCCGCCGATTTCAGCCCCACGTCACCAAGAAACTTCTTCTCCGAGAATTTGAGCGAGCGCCATTGCTTCTTGGTTGCGGCTGGCAATTCCGAAACGCCATCATAAAATCCCGGAATCGTCACCTTGCCCTTGGCATCATGCAGCGAGGCAATGAGCTTGGTCAGGGCGCGGATCGGGTTCAAGGCCGGCCCGCCATACATGCCGGAATGCAGGTCGATGGATGGCCCCTTGATGGTGATTTCCTCATGCACCAGCCCGCGCAGCCGTGTGGTAATGGCCGGAGTCTTGGCATCCCACATGTTGCTGTCGCAGACAAAGGCCGCATCACAGGAGAGCTCCTTCGCATGCGCCTTGAGAAAGGGAACAAGCGACGGCGAACCGCTTTCCTCTTCGCCTTCGATCAGGAACGTGGCCTTGATCGGCAACGCGCCATGCACACGCACGTAGCTCCGTGCCGCCTCCACGAAGGTCATCAGCTGGCCTTTGTCGTCGGCCGTGCCGCGGCCATACATCCGCTCCACGCCATCCTTGCCCGTCACGCGCCTCGGCTCAAAGGGTGGCGAGGTCCACAATTCCAGCGGATCAGCGGGCTGAACATCATAATGGCCATAAAACAGCACATGCGGCGTCTTGGCCGTGGCTTTCGGCGGCGTATAGTGCCCCACCACCATGGGCCGGCCCGGCGTTTCATGAACGCTTACGGTGCAGCCCAGAGATTTCAACTCGCCTGCAATCCAGTTCGCAGCCTTGTCACACTCGGCCTTGTAAGCCGGGTCGGCGGAAATTGAGGGAATGCGCAGGAAGGTGAACAGGCGCTCAATATTTTCATCCAGCCGCTTGTCGGCATCAGCCAGCACAGCATCAATGGTCATTGTTCCAATCCCTTCGCAATTTCGCCAATCATGCGCGCATAGCTGCGCATGCCCCGGTGATAGCATTCCACATCATATTTTTCATCGGGGCTGTGCAACGCATCATCATCGCGCACAAAGCCCATCATCACACTGTCGATGCCCAGGTGCTTCTTGAAACTTTCGACAACGGGAATGGAGCCGCCCTCACCCGCCAGAACGGGCTTCTTCTTCCACTCGGCTTCCAGCGCACGCGCCGCCGCCGCAATCCACGGGCTGTCCTGCGCCACAGAAACGGCTTCGGCATAGCCGCCATAGGTATCAAATGTTGCGCTGCAGCCCTTGGGCAGGTTCTTCTTGACAAAAGCTCGGAACAACTTTCCGATGCGGCGCGGGTTCTGCCCCGCCACCAGCCGGAATGTCAGTTTGGCGGTGGCGATGGACGGGATCACGGTCTTGCCACCTGCCCCGATATAACCACCCCACATGCCATTGATCTCTGCCGTGGGCCGAAACCACATCTGCTCTAGGCCGGTGAAAGCAGTTTCGCCCGCCGGGTGTTTCAGGCCCACGCCGCCCAGAAATCCCTTCTGGTCAAACCGGGCCTTGGCCAAAGCCTTTCGCTGGGCCGTGGTGGGCGGTTTCACATTGTCATAGAAGCCCGGAATGGTGATGCGCCCTTTGCTATCAAACATGCCACCCAGAATGCCGGACAGGACCTTCAGCGGGTTATAGGCCGCACCGCCAAAATAGCCGGAATGCAGGTCCTTCGACGGGCCTTTGATGGTCACTTCCTCGGCCACGCAGCCGCGCAGTGAGGTGATGATGGAGGGGGTCTCGTCGTCCCACATGCCGGTGTCACAGACCCATGCCACATCGGCTTTCAACAGCGCCTTGTTGGCTTTGACAAAGCGGTCGGCGTGGCTGACATCCCCCTCTTCATCCCCTTCGATCAGGATCGTCAGCTTGAACGGCAGGCTGTCATGGACCGCAAGCCAGGCCCGCAGTGCCTCTGTAAAACACATGAACTGGCCCTTGTCGTCGGCTGCCCCACGCGCATAGATGCAAGGACGGCCTTTCTTGTTGGTGCCGAGGATAGGCTCGAACGGCGGGCTCGTCCACAGATCAACAGGATCTGCCGGCTGCACATCATAGTGACCGTAAAGTAGCACAGTCAGGGCATCAGGGGCTTCGATGCGCTTGCCGAATACCATCGGGAAACCTGCGGTGGGGACTAAACGCGTAGCAAAACCAAGCGCAGTCAGGTGATCGACTAGCAGTGCTGCTACTTCCTCGATACCTTGCCCGTAAGCACTGATGCTCGGATGTCGCACATAATCGATCAGGCGACTAATGAAGGCATCGCGCTGGCGGTCGATGTGGGCAAAGACATCGGTGAGATCGGGCTGCGGCATAGAGGATATTATCCTGTTGGCAAAACTAGTTACCGAAGTATAGCGCAGCCCCGATAGCTCACGCCGTCTTGGCAGTCTTACGCAGCGTATCGATCCGCGCTGGAAAGCCTGCCGCAATGATCGAATCGTCCAAGACCAGAGTTTTGAACATCGTTAGCATATCGTCGGGATGGTTAGTTGTACGTCCAGTTTGCAGGCTGACATAGGCGAACTGCATCCAGCAAACCGACTTGAGCTTGTCAGTTTGAGAATCGGTCATTAACCCTTCGATGGTCAAATTGGTATCGTTGAATTGCAGTACGCAGGTGCGAATGCG
>CALMEZ010000324.1 GCA_937864985.1 uncultured Alphaproteobacteria bacterium | reverse complement strand
AAACGGCGAGCGTCTGCTTCTGCCCGGTGGAAAGCCCGGCACCCGCCTCACCAACCTTGGTGTCAAAGCCTGCAGGCAGTATTTTGATCCAAGGCAGGGCGCCACCCATCCGTGCCGCCTCCATGATTTCGGCGTCCTTGATCTGGGGCTGATGGAAACACAGGTTTTCGCGAATGGTGCCGAAGAAAAAACCTTCTTCCCGGAACGCAATGCCAAACTTTTTCCGGTAGGACGAAGGCTCTAGTTGCCGCACGGGAATGCCATCATGGGTGATGTAACCGGTTGTCGGCTGCCGCAACCCACAAATCAGCCGGAGCAATGAGCTCTTGCCCGACCCGACCCCTCCAATGATGCCAATGCGCTCTCCAGCATGAATCTGCAGTGATACATTTTTCAAGGCAGGCGTTGCCTCAGGGCCATAGGTCAGTTCCACCTGGTCCAGAACAAGTTTGGAAAATGCGCCCTCGCAACTGATGAAGCGGCTCTCGTCAGGGCGTTCCTGCTCGGCATCAACCAATTGGCGGATGGCACCATAGGCCGACTTGGCATGGTGAATCTTGGACAACAGCATGGCCAATTGCGCAATGGGTGACAGGGCGCGGCTGGTGAGCATGCTCGTGGCATAAAGCGCACCCGCCGAGATCTGGCCCATGGAGATGAGGTAGACACCGACAACCAGAATGGCAATGGTTGTGAGGCCTTGCAGCGCCATGATCATGTTGGAGCCCATGGCCATGAACCAGCGCATGGCAAGCGAGTGACGCAGCTGGGACGCTACCGCGCGCTCCCATTTGCTGGCTGCCCAGTTTTCAGCCACATGCGCCTTCACGGTTTCCATGTTGCCCAGAACTTCGACGGCAACCGCATTCTTGTGCGCCGTATCGCCATAATTCTGGGCTGCAAGAACATGAAGCTTGCCTTCCGTGAATTTGCCCATCAACAGCAGAACTGGCGTCATGGCGATCGGCACCAGGACCAACGGTCCGGCCACGAGATAAATCGCCAACAAGTAAAGCAACGCGAAAGGCAGATCACCGATGGCTGCAATGGTTGCCGAATTGCTGATCTCACGCAGGCTTTCAAATTCGCGCAGGCTATTGGACTGCACACCGACCGACCGGCCACCCGCTGAAATGCGCGCCCCCAATACCTTGCTGAAGATCCGGTTGAGCACCAGCACGTCACCACGCGCACTCGCCCGGTCAATCAACGAACCCCGCAATGACCGCAGGGCAAAGTCACCGCCAACCGCCAGCACGCCGCCAATCGACAATGCCCACAATGTTTCAAATGCGGCGTGCGAAACAACGCGATCAAGAATGTTCATGGTGATCAGAGGGATCACCAGTGCAAGAATGTTGATGGCAACTGTCGCTGCAACGACGCTGGCAATGATCTGCCGGTCCATCCAGAGTGATTTAATAATCCAGTGGCGCTGGTCAGGGTCCTTGAAGCCGTCCGTGCGCCCGTCCCTCGCCTCTTTCGGCATGACGGTCCAGCATGACTGGAAGCCTTGCCGCGGCAGGTCGGCAATCAGTACGGAACCAGCCTCGCCTGAATCCGAAATGGCGACACCCAATCCGCCGGGTTTGATCTGACTTACAACAACGGCTCGTCCGTCAGCGTGAAGAAAAAGCAGCGGCGCGCGCAGTGGCGTTGTGGCAGCCGCATCGCTCTGTTTCAGCGACAAGCCGGCACGTGTTGCCGCCTCCTCAAGATACACGGCGGATAGCCTGCCGTTGTTCAGCGGCATGCCATGCACGATGCCGGCGCTGCTGACTTTGCTTCCGATCACATCGGAAAGGACGGCAAGCGCCGTCTGCAGATTGGTGAAACAGGGAACCTGGATGAAGTTGGGCATATCAATTGACCATCTCGGGCAACCGTACACCCAAAGCCGCAGCAAGCTGGCCAGTGCCGCCAAGCACGCGGAACACGAAATACCTGCCGCTCACCTCTTCGTTGAGCAGGGCAAGTTGCGCACTGGTCTTTTGCGTTTGCAGATCCATGATCTTCTCAAGTGTTGTCAGACCGGCATCAAACCGCTTGAGATTGAGTTTGAGAGACTTGCTGGCATTCTGGAACTGCCGCATGAGTGGCTGCGTCTTCTGGCGGGTGCTCGCAAAACCATTCCACGCCAGGCGGATTTCACGTTCAACATCGAGCGCCGTTGCCTCCGCCGACAGGCGGGCAGATTCAGCGGTGTATCTCGCTTCGGCAACACGAGCGCGGGTCGCACCACCATCATAGAGAGGCATGCGGAAACTCACCCTGGCGAAAAGGTCATTGGCATCCGATGCACTTCGCTTAAGATCCTTGTTGTAATCCATCCCCAGCACTAGATCCAATTTCGGATTGGACTGGGCCTTGCTGCTGTCGATGCTTGCATAGGCCGACAGCGCATCATACCGGACGGCGAGGATCCTCGGAGAATGCGTACGCGCTTCACGCACCGCATGGTCAACATCTTCAGGCAGGAACTTGGTCAACATCTGAATCGGCTCTAGCCGCTCCGGCTCATGGCCAACCAGCGAACGATACGTCGACACGGCATCGCGAAGCTGCTGCTCAGCCTCCACCAGCTGATACTTGGCAGAATCAACGCGCGCACGGGCCTCAAAAACATCGGCGTCAGAGCCAAACCCGTTGTCCGCACGCAATTGCACCCTTTGCGCAATGGCCTGCAAGGACGCGATATTCTCTGACAGGATCTTGCGCACTTCGCGCAATCTCAGCACTTCGATATAGGCTTGCACCGTCTGCAGCGCGACTGTGTTCAAGGCATCGCCCAACCGCTGGTTCGCCGCAGCAACACCCGATCGGCTGCGCCGCAACTCGGCTGAGGCAACGCCACCATCATATATCGGCTGCGAAGCGCTGAGCGAAACGGCAGATGGGCTGGTTTCACTCCTTGACCCCGAGGAATCTGCGGTCATCAGAACCGAACTTGCAGAAAGATTGATGCCGGGACGGCGCAAACTCTTGCTCAGATCAACGTCGGCACGCGACGCCATGCGCTTGGCCAGAAGCGAACGGATTTCAGGCTGGCTGGCCACGGCCCGCTGCACGGCATTTGGCAATGTTTCAGCATTGCTCTGCTGCGGTTGCAGGCAGAGCAGCGTCAGCAACACTGCAAAATCTCTGATTGTCATCACCAGACGTCAAGCCACGCAAAAACAGACAAATGCTGCCCGGCGCATGAACCGCCCCGGGCTTTGTCAAGACTATTGGTCAGGTATGGTTAGCGGGGCGTTAATTTCCGCCAGTGCTAGCGCCACCGCTTGATGGTCGTCACAACTTTCCGGCGAAGATATTTTGGCAAGGTACGCCCTTCGAGCAGGAGATCCGGCATCGCCATGTTGGCCATTTGACCGGTGATAGACTCCCGCGCCTTGATGCGCAGCGCGCTGTCCGTCGTGCCACGATCGCTGGTGTAGATGCAGCTCAGCCGCTTGCTTTGCAGCCACTTCAAGACTTTGCGGTTGTAGGCACCGAATGGCAGCGCCACTTCTGAACAGTCCTGGCCGGTGATTTGCGACAGCTCATCACCTGCAGTGCTGATCTCGTCTTCAAGTTCAGCATACGAAAGGGTGGTGAGATTGCGCTGCGACCGGCCGTGATTGCCAATACCCATGCCTGCCGACTGCAGCTCGCGAATTGCGGCCTTGTCCAGGTAATTTGGATCAGACATGCGGCCTGCACACACGAAAAACTTCGCCGTCAGTCCATTTTTCACAAGTTCTGGCAGCGCAAGTGTCAAATCGCTGCGGTTGCCATCATCAAAGGTAATCAAAATTTCAGGCAGGCTTGATGAACGGCGCAGATCCGACTTGATGTCCGCCACCCTCTTGAAGATGCGGCTCATATTCTCGGCAGACATCCAATAGGGCTTTTCGCTTGCATCAACACCGGAATGAGGAGAGCCGATGCCATGGAAATTGATGATGAGCTGCTGGGCCATTTACGCAGAATTCCCCGCATCGATTGTCATCACTGATCCGGTCATGCCCGAAGCGGCATCACTGAGAAGGTAGCTGACCGCGCTCGATACCTCTTCAAGAGTGGCAAATCGCTTCAGCGGGCTGCGGCGCAGGATTTTCTCCCGCTTTGCTTCGTCCATCTTGCCGGTCATGTCAGTTGCCAGAAAACCAGGCGCCACAGCATTGACTGTGATGCCAGCACGGCCAACCTCACGGGCCAGGGAGCGTGTGAACCCGATGAGTCCCGATTTAGACGCAGCATAGGCAGAAAGACCGCTGTAACCGGTAGACGCATTGATCGACGAAATGTTGATGATGCGGCCAGAACCGTTTGTCATCATGCCGCGCAGAACACTTCTGGTGAGAAGGATCGGGGCAAGCAGGTTGATGCGCAGCAGCTCTTCAATGCGACCAGGATTTTCCATGGCAAGCATGCCATTCAGACTGGTGGCCGCGTTGTTGACCAACCCGTAAATGGGGCCAGCCATTTTGGAGATTGATTTCACCAGATCGTCAATTTCCGCCGTCTTGTTGAAGTCATGGGGCACGAAATGACTGGGTGTTGGCGCATCCCGAAGCGCCTGATCCAGATCTTCATTTCGCGTGCGCGCAACGGCAATGATGCCATAGCCCAGCTGTGAAAGGGTCTTGACCAGGCAAAGCCCAAGTCCGCGGCTGCCACCAGTCACAATCACATTACGCATTGCGGCGCTCCAGCTTGCCTGCTGCACTCACCGCGATATCGTCGACTACCTTAACAATGGCAGGCACTTTGAAGCCATCAAGCCGCCTGCGGCACAATTCAATCAGCGATTTCGACACCAATTGGCGGTCTTCAGGAACGCAATCAGCCACAACATCGGCCACCAATATGGCCCCTGTAAATGGATTGTTGCGGCTTGTGACCCTGCTGAGGCGCACCCGCGGGTCCGAGTTCAAAACGCCCTCAACCTCCTCGGGGTGGACATGCGAACCACCAACATTGATGGTTCCGCTACGCCGTCCAAGAAACCGGTAACGGTCACCAACCAATTCCACGGCATCACCCGTATCGATGAAACCATCTGCATCCTTGAGGTGATGCGCCGTGCCGACATAACCGAAGGCGGACCGTGTTGACCGCACCTTCAGCTTGTCGCCATCGACGGCAAACTCAGCTCCACTCAGGTTCCGGCCAATCAGCGACTTGGGGAAACCAGCCATTCCATCGTGCACTGAAAATCCTGTGCCCGTCTCAGTGGACCCATAAATATGCGTAAGGTTTGCTGACGGAAATTCTGCATGAAGGGCATCGAGCAGTGGCTGGTCGGCAATTTCGCCAACCAGGGTGATCTGCTGGAATTTCAGCGCAGACCGGCCCGGAAACATCAAAACCTTGCGCCAGTGGGTCGGCGTGCCGGACACATGTGTGGCATGTTCCATAGCAAGCATCGGCAGGAATTCCGGGACACTGTCTCCATGTTTACGCAGGATCAGTGTGGAATCCGTCAGCACGGCCTGCAAGAACATTTGCAGGCCCGAAAAGCGGCGCGTGTCGTTGAAACTGGCCCACACGATTGTGGCCGCCTCGGTTTTTGGACGCTTGATGTTGGAGGTCAGTGTTTCAAAGCTGTGCGCCACCATCTTGGGGACGCCAGTCGTGCCTGATGTGAGCAGCACCCATTCAGTCTCGCTTGCCTCAGCGCCTGCTGGCGCGGGCCGAAGATGCGGGAAAAATTCAAATGCAACGAGCTTGCGCCCCGAAGCAAGTCTGGAACCATTCAGGCTGCCCTCGCCATCATGGATGATGAAATCCGCTGCACAGCGCTCAGCCAGAATTTCCAGTTCGGAAACCGGAAGCTGCGGCGGGCAAATGATGACGCGGTTTGCGACACCATCCAGTTCGATCAGGCTGACGGCACAGGCCATAGCCTCGTGCACCAAAATCATCACGTTCTTGCCGTGGAAATTGAGCTCGGGGCTGAAACAGCTGCGCTCAAAAAGTTCCTCGGCCGATATCCTGCGATCAGAGTTGACCATCAGGACGTCGCGGGGATGACGCGAAGCCTTGATCCTCTCCAGAAATCTAGGTGCGGGCATTGTCATATAACCGCACGAAATCTGAGAGGGTTACAGGATAGACAAGTTCGTCCTGCGAACTGAAGGGATCCGTGCCCAGCTCTTCTTCAAGGCGAACAACGAGAATGGCAAAGCACAGGGAATCCAATCCGGATTCAAGCAACACCAAATCGTCCGTCAACGGCGGAATTTTTTTGTTTTGCTGTTCCGCAACCGCAGTGATGTGGTCGCAGATCGTATTCCTGATTGACATGAAAAGTGTCGCCTTTAGACTGGAACATTAATATTATCTTAAATTTGGGTCAAAACAACATGGCCGCAGAAGCCCCTCCCGTGCGCTTGCGCCAAATCACGGAAAATGACCAAGAAGGTGTACTAAAACTCCTCAGAGAGGGATTTCCCCGGCGCAGTGCCTCATATTGGGACAGCGCTTGGGCCAAGCTTGTCAATCTCAAGAAGCCAGAGGGCTTGAGCCAGCTCGGATATGTGATTGACGTTGGTGGGGAACTTGAAGGGGTCATCCTGGTCATTGCCGCTCAAAGCCTTGCCGGCTTAGGCAGCAAAAAACGTGCCAATCTTTCCAGCTGGTACGTCCGCCCGAAGTATCGCAGCTTCGCCACAATGCTGTTGTCACGGGCCTGCAAGGATAAAGATGTTACATTTCTTAACGTTTCGGCGGCCGAACACACGTACAGCATTTGCGAAGCGTTGGGCTTCGTCCGGTACAGCGAAGGTCAAATAGCTGCCATGCCTGTTTTGTCAAAGCGACACGCGGGCCTGCACCTGAAGCCGTTTACCGGTGAGGCAACAGGCCTGACGGAGATGGAGCGACAGGTTTTGAGAGATCACCAGGCTTTTGGCTGCATCTGCCTGGTAGGCACAGAGAATGGTGCCGCACAGCCATTGATATTTGTGAAACGGCAAATCAAAGGCGCTATTCCCGCCGCCCAGCTGATCTACTGCCGCTCAATTGATCAGTTTCTGCGTTATGCAAAGCCCGTCGGCTCTTACCTTGCGCGCCGCGGCATGTTTTTCGTCATTCTCGACAGCTCAGGTCCGATTGATGGCTTAAAGGGTAAGTATTATGCCGGAAAGTCGCCGAAATACTACAAAGGTCCAGAACCCCCGCGGCAGGGTGACCTTGCATATACTGAAATCGCCCTGTTCGGAATCTAGAGGGCCACCTGGCCCGCAAAACGAGGCAATTTACTATGAAAAACTTGCACTACCTTGAGACGCTTGGCGCTTCAAAACATGAAGTGGTATCAGTTTTGCCGAAAATCAATTAAGCAAAAACCCGGCAATGAACGACAAGACACAACAGTCCCCAGACCGTGCTTCGTTTGCTTTTGCAATCAAACTGATTCCCGGCTTTCAGCTACTTCTTGACAGCGCACTTATGCTGATCAACGGCTACGTGCTGTATTACGGGATGGTATTCTACTCTTACAAAACGGCAGATTTTTACAACGCAGCCATTGTTTTCAACTGGTTGCTGACAACAATGCTGTTTTATTTTGCCGGACTTTATCAATTCGAGTCACTTGTCAAATTCTCGCGCACTGTCGATCGCATCCTCATTGCCGTTGCAACCAGCATGGTCTTCATGATTGCGCTGGCATTTGCCGTCAAGATTTCACAAGTCTTCTCGCGCGCTTGGTTGGCTGCCTTCATTGCGGCCAACTGCTTCGGGCTTTTAACTCTGCGGGGCATCGTGGGATGGCTGCTGGGCCGGCTCGGCAAGCGGAAAGCCATCGCACGGAATGTTGCGATCTACGGCACCGGGGCACAGCTTGAGGCCCTTTTGTCGCATTTCAATGCATCAAGCCCCGCGTTTGTGAAACTATCAGGCGTGTTTACCGATGATGCCATGCGTTCGCCAAAGTCCGCAGGTTTTCCGGACTCTGGCAATCTGGAAGACATGATCAATCTGGTGCGGCAAGGCGATGTCGACGATATAGTTTTGGCATTGCCATGGGCTGACAAGGACAGGGTGACCCAAGTGGTCGGCAAGCTGCGCGAGCTTCCGACATACGTTTACCTTTCGGCCGACACCGTAGGCTTCAGTGTCCCCATGCGACAGCCACCCAGCTATTTCCAGCGATTGCCATTCTATGAGGTTGTCGGCAAGCCATTGTCAGGTTGGGACGTCGTGCTCAAGACGGTGGAAGATTACATTCTGGCCACATTGCTGATTATCATGGTTTCGCCGTTACTTCTGATCGTTGCAATTCTGATCAAACTTGACAGCCCGGGGCCCGTGTTTTTCAAGCAAAAGCGGCTTGGATTCAACAATCAGCCTTTTGACATTTACAAGTTCAGATCCATGACTTACCAAAAGGTTCAGCCAAAGAAGACCGAACAGGCCAAGCGCTTCGACCCGCGCATTACACGTATCGGCGGAATTCTGCGCCGCTCGAGCATTGACGAACTGCCACAGCTTTTCAACGTGTTGAATGGCACCATGTCACTGGTCGGCCCGCGCCCGCACGCCATCGATCACAACGAAGAATACGCCCAAAAAATCAGAGGTTATTTCTCCCGTCACCGCGTCAAGCCCGGCATCACCGGTCTTGCCCAAATCAAGGGTTTCCGCGGCATCACGGACACCATCGACAAGATGGAAGGGCGGGTTAAGTATGATATTGAATACGCCGACACCTGGTCTCTGATGCTCGACCTGAAGATTTTGGTGATGACTGTCCTGGTAACGGTTTCTGGCAAGAACGCGCATTGATTGCCGGGCGATGACCAAATAGTATGGAATTTGTAAACGAGTATAACTGGCTTTGCTGCAAAGTTGCCGCAATTGGTCGTTTAACGCGGCCAGTCAAGGCACCATTGGCACGAAAATTGCTCAATTGATGATCAGTTGAAGGAAGGCGACCTAGGTGGATCTCGTTAAACGTCTCGATTTGCTATATTTTGCCCAGGTGGCCAAGCGCCGCCTCGCCTTTTTTTTGGTGCCGTTCCTGACATTTTTGGTGGTGGGCATTGGCATCATTATGGTGGTGCCAAAAGTGTACAACTCATCCGCCAAAATCCTTGTGGAATCGCAACAAATCCCTGACAGTTTCGTCAAGGCAACGGTGACAGCGATGGCAGCCGAACGCCTGGAAATCCTCAAGCAACGGGTTCTGACGCGCGAAAACCTGCTGAACCTCGTGGATAAATTCTCGCTGTTCCAGAATCGCAAAAGTGTTTCCAAATCTGAAATCGTCGACTTGATGCGTGATCGCATCAACTTCGAGAATTTGGACATCGGTCTTGGTGCCGGCAAGAAGGGCAAGGGCAACGACCGCTTGACTGTCGCATTTGCCGTGGGATTCAACTCTGAAAGTCCAACCATGGCTGCCAAGGTCGCCAATGAACTGGTGACAATCGTCCTAGAAGAAGACGCCCGCAACCGCACGAGCGCCGCCAGCGAAACCACCAAGTTCCTTTCCCGCGAGGCCAGCAGGCTGGCAGATGAGCTGTCCAAAATGGACGCTACACTGGCCGATTTCAAATCGAAGAATTCCGCCATGCTGCCGGAAAAACTTCAGTTCAGCATGGCGCTTCTTGAGAGGCAAAACCGCGAGATTGAAGATCTCGACAGGACGATTGCGAACGCAGCGGATCAAAAACGCCTCATTGAGCTTGAAGCGAAGATCAAACAGGGCACCAATGATCCTGGTGGTGCAGTCGTGGCATCTGGCAGCGTGTTGGAGCAGCAATTGGCCAAGCTGCAACTGGCCTATACCCAGAACTCAGCAATCTACAGCGAAACGCATCCTGAAATGCGGGCGTTGCGCACGCAGATCAAAACGATCCAGAAGCAAATCGCTGAAGCCAGTGCTTCAGCGCAGGATGCCAAACCGATTGATACCTCAAATCCAAATCTGAGCGCCGACATGCAGCTGGCCGCGGAGAAACTGCGAACCATCGACCAGTCGGTTGAGGAAGCCAAGAAGCGGCAACAGGACCTTGCGCGCGCGGCGGAAGAAACGAAGAAAAATATCGAAGGTACAGCTGCCGTCACAGCCAACTTGGAATCCCTCCTGCGCCGCCGCGCCACACTGCAAGCAAGCTCAGATGAAATCGAAAGCAAACTCAGCCAGGCTAAGCTCGGCGAACAACTCGAAGAAGACCAGCAGGCAGAGCGTTTCAGCGTCATCGAAGCCCCGGTGGTCCCGACCGAACCTGTAAGTCCCAAGAGGCTTCAACTCGTCATGCTCGCATTTGCGGCCGCATTGGGCGCCGGTGGCGCCTCGGCATTCGGAACAGAATTTTTCGACCACACGATTCGGCGCGGGCGTAACATCACCAGCGGGTCACATCGCACCAATCTCCTCGTCAGCGTGCCCTACATAAAGCTTGAGAGTGAGGTTAAGAAACGCAACCTGAAGGCAATCTACATGTTGCTGCTGGCAATTCTTGCCTTGGCCGTCGGCCTCCTGATCATCCACTTGTTCATTACACCACTAGACCTGTTCATCTATTCGGTACGATCAGCTCTTAAAATTTGACGCCGCCATTGCAGCATTGACCGGGGATTAGAATTTCAAATGGAACGCATCAAAGAGGCCATTCGATTGGCCAAAGAACATCGGCAAACTCAGGCGCTGACACCCGGCTCCAGTTCGCCCATGCCCGTATCCGCCGAACAGAAGCCCCGCCCCAATGGCCGGGGAGTTGCTTTGGATTTCGACCTGCTGCCAACGCGCAAATCGCATCTGGCCGAAAACCGGATCGTCGTTGCCAGCCGGGGCAATCCACACATCGCCGCATTCGACATGCTGCGCACCAAGGTTGTGCTGGAAATGAATGCAAACGGATGGCAGGTGGCGCTGATGACCTCGCCAACGGCAGGGTGCGGCAAGACTGTGAGTATCATCAACCTGGCGCTGAGTATTTCCAGGCAGCCTGACCAGAATGTGGTTCTGATTGACCTTGATTTGCGCAAGCCGCGCGTGATCTCGTATATCGGTGTATCGCCCAAATATGAACTTCAAGACGTTCTGAATGGCGAAGTTGCGCTCTCGCAGGCGCTATTTGGTGTTGACATCGGCGGGCCTCAGCTGGCGTTCCTCGCAAACAAGCGCCCCCTTGAACAACCGGTGGAAGCTCTCGTCTCGCGGCAAATGCAGGACATATTGGCGACCCTGCGGTCTTCGATGCCCCGGCCGATCGTCCTCATTGACATGCCACCTGTGCTCATGTCCGATGATGTCATCGCATTTCTGCCGCAAGTGGATTGCTGCCTGCTCGCTGTGGCGGAAGGTCAATCCACCCTCAAGGAAATCCAAAACAGCGAAAAGCTGCTGTCCGGCACCAACCAGCTCGGTTGCGTGCTGACCAAGTCGACTGAAAAGGTCCAAACCTATTATTAGGCAACCACTTGGGAATATGTTTATGATGTGTGGATGCGGGCGGTGTCGCCAGGTTCGGCATGAAGCCGGGCCGACAGCAACTGTTTCTCACGCATCAACGCAGCCCATGTGCTGCAAAAGGTGATCTGACGCAATGTATGAGCACTTCTTCCATTTGCGCGAAAAGCCTTTCCAGATGCAGCCTGATCCTGATTTCATTTACTGGAGCAAGGCACATTCCCTCGCTTACACAATGCTGGAATATGGCGTGCTTAACAACAGCGGTTTCACCGTCATCACCGGCGAAATTGGCTGCGGCAAGACCACCCTGCTCCGGTTTTTGCTGACTCAACTGGACCCGGCAGTCACCGTTGGCCTTCTCTCAAATACGCAAATCCGCGAGGGTGAACTTCTGCGCTGGATCATGATGGCCTTCGGCCAAAAGTATGATCAGCAGAGCGAAATTGCGGCGTTTCATGACTTTCAGGAGTTTCTGATCAATGAATACGCCAACCATCGGCGTGTTTTGTTGATCGTTGATGAAGCTCAGAATCTTTCACCCCGCACACTTGAAGAACTGCGCATGCTTTCAAACATCAACAGCGAGAAAGAGCAGCTTGTCCAGATTGTGTTGGTTGGCCAGCCGCAACTGCGCGACCTTCTGCAGCGTCCTGAACTTATCCAATTTGCGCAGCGCATCACGTCTGATTTTCATCTCGCGCCACTTCTGCCGATCGAGGCGACTGAATACATTTTCCGTCGTCTCGAGCAGGCTGGTGGCAGGCGCTCATTGTTCTCCCATCCCGCTGCAAAGCTTGCGGCTGAGGCATCTGGCGGCAATCCGCGCATTATCAATATGCTATGTGACACTGCATTGGTTTATGCCTTTTCAGGACAAAGGCCCTATGTGTCTTACGGGCTGATGACGCAGGTGCTGGAAGACAAGGCAAAGCACGGGCTATTTTTCCGGCCGCAACACCCCCAAACTGCACCGACATGATTCAAGAATGTGAATTGGCCTATCCGTCAGAATGATTAAATCAGGCTTTTACCTAACTTTTTTCAACACGCTCGCGGCTGTGCTGGGCCTGGTACGAAATATCATCGTTGCACGCTTCATCAGCGTGGAGGATTTCGGCATCGCCAGCACATTTGCCATGGCCATGGCCCTCATCGACATGTCAGCCAACATTGGCATCAACCGCCTGATCGTTCAGTCGAAAGACGGCCACTCGGAAGACTTTCAAGCCACGCTGCAGGGTTTTCAGGTTGCCCGTGGCTTCTTTGGCGGAGCGTTGATTCTGGCGCTGGCGCACCCACTGGCCAATTTGTTCCACACGCCACAGGCGGCATGGGCCTACCAGTTCATGGCGCTGATGCCCATCGTGAAGGGCTTTGCCCATCTCGACATGAACCGCTTCCAGCGTGAACGCAAATTCTTGCCGCAAGTTGTGTCTGAAACTGGCGCCCAGGCTTTGTCCACACTCTTGGCGCTGGCACTTGGGTATTGGCTTCGCGACTATCGCGCCATGCTGTTTGCACTGCTCGGCCAGAATCTGGTCTACCTCGTCGTCTCTCAGGTCTTTGCCGAACGTAATTACCGCCTTGGCTGGAATGGCGAGCAAATCCGGAAGGCGGCAAAATTCGGCTGGCCTTTACTGCTCAATGGCTTTCTGATGTTCAGCATTTTCCATGGCGACAGGCTGGTTATCGGCAACCACCTCGGCGTGGGTGTACTTGGCTGGTACAGCGTGGCATTCATGTTGACGCTGATGCCGGCAGGAATCATCGCAAAGGTTCTTGACACCATGTGCTTGCCACTTCTTGCGCGGCACCAAAGTGACCCGGAAAAATTCAAGGAGATTGCCGGCGCAACACTCGAAGCGGGATGCCTCATCGGAGTGGCCATGGCAGTCGGCTTTGCTTTGTTAGGGGGGCCCGTTGTCCATGTTCTGTTCGGCGCAAAACATGCCGACGCCCTCATCGTGTTGGTTATCCTTGCTGTCATGCAGGCCGTGCGCATCGCAAAGACAGGCCCGTCGATCGTGGCAATCGCTCGACATGAAACGACAAACCCGATGATTGCCAACGTCGTGCGAGCCCTCTTTGTACCGGTCGCCCTGATAACCCTGAACCTTGGTTACGGCATCACCTCAGTCGTCTATGTCGCCATTACCGGCGAAGTCATGGCACTCTTGGTTTCTTTTTGGCTCTTGATCTCCAAGCTGGACATGGACTCCGGCTATCTCGCCAGGCTCTCCCTCGCAAGTGCCCTAGTGCTTTCTGTGACAATTGCATATGAAATGCTTCATCCGGCACAAGCGTTCGCCATCAAGAGCTGGTTCGGCATTCTCATTGTCTTGGCAACGATCATCTATGTGAGCCAACTGCCATACCTCATGAAATTTGGCCGACAATATCTGGAAGCGAGAAAATCCAAAACCGTTTGAAGCTACTGAACGGAAAGTTGCTTCAACGTTTCTTCGAGGCTGGCTTTCCAATCTGGCAGGGTGAATCCGAATTGCTTGCAAAACGCCGAAGTGTCCAAAACTGAATTGGCCGGACGCTTTGCCAAAGTTGGATATTCAGCTGTCGAAATGGCCTGGACTTCGGATTTGCCAGCACACCCCCACGGAGACGCAATGATCTCCTTGGCAAAATCATACCAGCTGCAGTGCCCCGTCCCAGCCAGATGGTAAATGCCACCGCTTTGATCAGCGCTTGGGGCAATGCGCGAAATTGCCTCGGCAATGTCTAACGCTGAAGTTGGATTTCCGAATTGATCGGCAACAACTTTGAGAAGCGGCCTTTCGCGCCCAAGTCTCAGGATCGTTTTGACGAAGTTCTTTCCAAATGGACTGTAGACCCATGAGGTGCGGAGTATTATGGCGCCCGGCAAGGCGCGGCGCACAGCCCATTCACCTTCAAGTTTCGACTTTCCGTAGACGCCAAGCGGCCCGGTTTTATCGTCTTCCGCATAGGGAGTTGTTTTGTCGCCGCTGTAAACATAATCCGTCGAGAGGTGGATCAGCGGAACACCTAGAGCACCGGCAGCTGCAGCAACAGCGCCCGCACCATCACGGTTGATGGCAAACGCAGTGTCCGGCTCATTTTCTGCCTGGTCAACCGCCGTATAGGCCGCTGCATTTACAATGATGTCAGGCTTGCTGGCCGCGAGTGCGGGCAGGATCGTGTCTGGATTAGCCAGATCTAGCTGCGGACGGCCAAGGGCAATCACCTTGATATCCAACGTTCTTGATCCCTTCTGAACAAGTGACTGAGCCACTTGCCCTTGTGTGCCAGTCACCAGCAAGCGCATCTCAAGTTCCCTTGCCGAGACGCTCTCCGGCGTAGCGGGCTGTTCGGATCGGCTCCCACCAATCACGGTTGGCGAGATACCAATCGATCGTCTGCCTCAAGCCCAAATCGAAATCATACTGCGCCTTCCAGCCAAGCTCGGCTTCGATTTTCGTCGCATCTATCGCGTAGCGCAGATCATGGCCCGGCCTGTCACCCACGAACGTGATCAGCGTCCTCCGCGGTCCGCTGTTCAGTGGCATGATTTCGTCGAGCGTATCGGCGATTGCTTCAACGACCCGGAGATTGCTGCGCTCATTACGCCCGCCGATATTATAGGATTCCCCAACCCGGCCACGCGTAATGACAGCCACCAGCGCCCGCGCATGGTCTTCCACGTGCAGCCAGTCGCGCACGTTTTCTCCAGTTCCATAAACCGGCAGAGGTTTGCTTTCGATCCCGTTGATGATCATCAAGGGGATGAGTTTCTCGGGAAAGTGATAAGGGCCATAATTGTTTGAGCAATTCGACAATACCACGGGCAAGCCATATGTATGCTGCCAAGCGCGCACCAGATGATCGGAAGCGGCCTTCGAGGCTGAATAAGGGGAGGACGGAGCATAGGGCGTATCCTCCGTGAACAGGCCGCCATCCAATTCCAACTCGCCAAAAACTTCATCCGTGGAGATGTGGTGAAACCTGAACGCCGCCCTTCGTTCCGAACTCAATTCGTCAAAATAGGCGCGTGCAGCCTGCAGCATTGAAAACGTGCCCATGATGTTGGTCTGCATGAAGGCGCCCGGGCCGTCGATCGACCGGTCGACATGACTTTCCGCAGCGAGATGCATGATGGCATCGACTGACTCATGCTTGAGGATCGCAAGGATCGCATCGCGGTTGCAGATATCTTCCTTGTAAAATTTGTACAGTGGCGAGGACGAAATCTCAGCCGTCGAAGCAAGGCTGGAGGCGTAAGTCAGCTTGTCAACGTTGACGACAGCGTGGCCAAGATCCCTGACCAGATGCCGGCACACCGCCGACCCAATGAACCCGGCGCCGCCCGTGACCATGATTTTCATTGCATGCTCCCCAGCGGATCAGAATTGAATTTGATCAGCGATGTAGGCCAGAAACGGCGCGTTCCTGTCCTTGTCCGAAAGGATTGGTGTTGCCCCCGCCAAAGGCCATGCCACAGAAAGAACTGGATCGTCATAGCGGATGCTTCGATCATTGTTTGGCGCATAGCGTGCGCTCACTTTGTAGAATACTTCAGTCGCTGGCTCAAGTGTCAGAAAGCCATGCGCGAAGCCGACCGGCACCAGCAGCTGGTTGCTTTTTTCTGCCGTCAGGACGCATGACTCCCACTGCCCATACGTCGGTGACCCGCGGCGCAAATCCACCGCCACATCGAAGATCGCCCCCTTCAGCACGCGAACCAGCTTGCACTGCGCGTATGGCGCCGTCTGGAAATGCAACCCCCTCAAGACATGTTTTTCTGCCGAAAAGGACTGATTGTCTTGAACCCAGTTATAGTCCAGTCCAGCCGCAGCCATGCGCTCTTGAGAGAACGCCTCCATGAAATAGCCACGCGCATCACCAAACTTCCTGTTGGTGATCTCGCAAACACCATCAATGCCGAGCTTCCGTATTTCCACGCTAAACCTTTTGGCTTTCGGCAACCAATCTCTGGAGATAGCTTGCGTATTCGGTCTTCCCCAATTGTGCAGCCCGCTTGAGAACCTGCTCTGCGTTAATGTAGCCACAGTTGAACCCAATCTCTTCGGGACAGCAGATCTTGCTGCCGGTGCGGGTTTCAATGGTACGGACATATGAACCGGCATCGTGCAGGCTGTCATGGGTGCCGGTGTCGAGCCAGGCATTGCCGCGTCCCAGCAACTCCACCCGCAAATCGCCCCTTTCAAGATAGACACGGTTTACATCGGTAATTTCCAGTTCACCGCGCTTGGAGGGCTTGATGGACTTGGCAATGCTGACAACATCGGCATCGTAAAAATACAAACCCGTGACCGCCCAGTTTGACTTAGGTTGAGCCGGCTTTTCTTCAATCGAAGTCGCGCGGCGGCTTTTGTCAAAGGCAACAACGCCATAACGTTCGGGGTCCGCCACGTGATAGGCAAAAACAGTGGCGCCACTCGTTTGGCTGGCGGCCTGTCGGCACCTTGCCTGCAAACCGTCACCATGGAAAATGTTGTCCCCGAGAACCAGCGCCCCCGGCCCGCCCTGCAAGAATTTTTCACCGATCAAGAAGGCCTGCGCAAGGCCGCCAGGATGAGGTTGCTCGGCGTAAGACAAATTGATACCGAAATCGGAGCCGTCGCCCAGCAGATGCTGGAATCCCTGAAGATCGCGGGGTGTAGAGATCACCAGGATATCACGCAGGCCAGCCAGCATCAGCACCGACAGCGGATAATAAACCATGGGCTTGTCATAGACCGGCAGCAACTGCTTCGAGATGGTTAATGTCAGCGGGTACAGCCGAGTGCCACTACCGCCCGCCAGAACAATCCCACGCATCCGCAACTCCGTCACCCTGCTGCAACCGGCTTAGGATCCGAATGGACCCACCACAAATCAGGCTCTTAGCCAAATCCGGCTTTACATATGGCCCGCATGGCGATTTTGTGCAATCATCGTCTCAACTATGATTAAGTCCAAAGTTCGACCGTCAACTGAGGGGTTCGCCGGTAAGCCTAGTTTCATGTGTCATTGCAATTCGCGGTCGAACCAGCAATATTGAGTGGCGGGCCAGATTGTAAGTAAAGCTTAACTGATGGAATCCGGGTCGGCCTGAATATGAAGAACCAGAATCAATTGCATAGCGCTCTGTCATCGGCGACCGGACGCCAGAACACGGCGCTGTTGTTGCTGGCGGCCGCAATCGGCTTGTGCTTCAACCTGTATTGGTCTGGCATTCAGTCGCTGCTCAGTGCATGGCAGCGTCCCGAATACAGCCACGGCTATATCATTCCCTTGATAGCACTCTTTATCGCGCTGAAGCGATATCAGCCGTCCTACCCACCGCGCTCGAAATGGCTGGGGCTGACAATTGTTGTCATCAGCATTCTCGTTGGCATGTTCGGCAATGCGGCGGGTATCGCCGACATTGTGACTTATGGTTTGCTTCTCTCAATCGCCGGATTTGCCATCGTCCTTTTGGGCTTGGGTTCCGCCGCGCACCTGTGGCCTGCTTGGGTCTATCTCGGATTCATGCTTCCCTTGCCGAACTTCGTTTACTGGCCTCTGTCCATCAAACTTCAATTTCTATCGTCCCAGATTGGTGTGCAGTTCATCAAATGGTTCGGCATTCCTGTGTTCCTTGAGGGCAACATTATCGACCTCGGGAACTATCAGCTGCAGGTTGCCGAGGCTTGCAGCGGCTTGCGCTATCTCTTTCCGCTTCTGAGCTTTGGATTCCTGTTTGCAACGCTCTACCGGGGCCCCGGTTGGCAAAAACTCATCATCCTGCTCAGCACAATTCCGATAACCATCTTCATGAACAGCTTGCGCATCGGAATCATCGGCTTTCTCGTGGACCGGTATGGCATCGCCCAGGCGGAAGGCTTCCTTCATCTGTTTGAAGGGTGGGTAATCTTCATGGTCTGCATACTGATGCTGTATTTCCTGGCTGTGGCGCTTCGTTTGCTGACCCAAAGAAGCAAACCCCTTTCGGAAGCAATCGATGTCAGCTTCCAAGGCATCGGCAGCAAGGCGCGGCAAATGGCCGAGGTGGAATATTCGAACCCTCTGCTTGCGGGCGTCATCATTCTCGCCGCCGCCATTCCGATCAGCGCCACACTTTTTTCGCATGTCTCAATCCATCCGCAACGTCTAAGTCTTGACCAGTTTCCGGTCGACATGGAGGGGTGGAAAGGCAAGCGCGAGTATCTCGATTTCAATATCGAGCGCGTTTTGGCGGCAGATGATTATCTGCAGGCAGATTTCGCCGACCCCACGCAAGCAACTGGTTCCGTCAATCTGTTGATTTCCTATTACGACTCGCAAACCGAAGGGAGCGGCATTCATTCGCCGGAAGTTTGCATCCCAGCCGGCGGCTGGGAGGTTTCAAAATGGGAGCAGGTCAACATCCCGCTGGCTGCTCTGAACGGGGCCACGTTGAGCGTCAACCGCGCCATCATCCAGAAGGAAAAGGACCGGCAACTGGTTTACTATTGGTTTGAGCAGCGTGGGCGCCGCTTCACCAATGACTATGTGGCAAAGGGCTTCACCGTCTGGGATTCGGTCACAAGGGGACGGTCCGATGGCGCCTTGGTTCGCGTCATAACACCGTTGGGCAATGACGCAAGCACCCAGGCCGCCGAAGAGCGCCTGAAGCGCTTCTTGGAGATAGCCATGGATAAGTTGCCAAGCTTTGTGCCACCATGACCCTTGTTGGCGCACAAAAATGTTCGGAAGTGAGTCGAGAGGAATTTGCATGAACAGGTCTTTGCCAAGACTTTTCTGTCGATTGGCTGCGGCAGTGGCGATTCTGGTGCTGGTTGGCTGCAGCTCGCCTGAGGAAAAGGCAGAAAGCTACTACCAGAGTGGTCAAGCCTATCTGGAAAAGCAGGACTATGCGCGCGCTTCAATCGAGTTCCGAAACGCCCTGAAGGTCAAGAAGGATCATGTTGGGGCATGGTTCGGCATGGCCCAGATCGAGGAAAAAGCGCAGAATTGGTCCTCGATGGTGGGTGACCTCAACAAGGTGATTGAACTCAACCCGGGGCACCTGAAAGCCTACCTTTCCCTTGCCAAGTTCTACTTAGCAGCCCAGGATTTTCCGTCAGCCCTGAAGAATGCCAACATCGCCTATGAAAAGGATCCAAACAATCCGGACATCATTTCCCTACGTGCGGTGGTGTTGCTGAAGCTTGATGACAGGAGCGGCGCCAAGGCCGAAGCCGAAAAGGCAATCAAGATCAATGCCAATCATGTTGATGCCAATATCGTTCTCGCCTCTCTTCAAATCGATTCAGGCAATCTTGCCGCCGCCAGCGAAATTACCGAGAAGGCGTTGGCAAGCAACCCGGACGCACTGGGACTCTATCTCGTCAAATTGAAAATTGCCGAAAAGCAGAATGATCTTGCGGCGCAGGAAGCCGTTATCCGTGCCATCATCAAGGCCTTTCCAGATCACAAGGAATACCGGTCGGGGCTGATTTCCTTTCTTGTGAAGAACAACCGGCCTGATGATGCGGAAAAGGAATTGCGCAATGACTTGGCCGCAAACCCCAAGGACCAAGATGCCGCCAATGCCCTGGTCAAGCTCCTTACCGACACCAAAGGTCTGGCGGCGGCGCGGGCTCAGCTGGAGGAATTGGCAAAGACGGCAGAAAACCCGTTTGACTATCTCATTCAGATTGCTGACATCGATTTTGCCAATGGCGACAAGGATCAGTCTTTCGCCAATTTGCGCAACCTGATTGCAAAATATGGCATCAGCGACGAAGGCATCGGTGCCCGGCTGGATTTGGCTGGTAAACTCCTCAGTGAAAAGCAGCTGAGTGAAGCGGAAGCTCTGACCACGGAAGTGCTCAAGAATGATTCGCTGAACGCCACAGGCCTGAAGTTGAAGGGCGCGCTTGAGCTGGCCAAGGGCAACCAGGACGCCGCGATTGAACTGTTGCGGCAAGCGCTCAACAACAACGCAAACGACGCCGAAATGCGGGTGTTGCTGGCCTCAGCTTACGAAAGCAAGGCTTCATATGATCTTGCCGTCAAAGAGTTTTCAGATGCCTACAAGCTATCCAATGGTGATGCCGATGTCGGCCTGAATTTTGCAAACTATCTCTTGCGGCGCGGTAACGTCGACCGTGCCGAAGACGTCTTATCCGAAATCATCAGCCGTTACCCAAACAACAATGATGTGCTGACGGCGCTGGCAAACATTAAGCTCCGCAAGCAGGACTGGAAAGGCGCCGAAGAGTTGGCCCGGATGATTCAGGATTCCAAGGGAAGTTCAGCACTTTCCAATCAGATCCTTGGCGCCTCCATGATGGGGCAAAAACGCTTCAACGACGCGATCACCTTCTTCCAAACTTCAATTGCCAGTGCCCCGCAAGACACACAGCCCATGTTTGCGCTAGTGCGATCATACATCAGCGCCGGCAAGACCGGCGAAGCTGAAGCATTTGTGCAGTCGATGCTCAAAGCCAACCAGAACAACGCATCAGCGCACATCCTGATGGGCATTGTCCAGCTTGCACAAAACAACAGTTCGGCCGCTCAGCAAAGTTTTGAATCTGCCGTGGCGATGGCCCCAACAGACCCGACAACCCATTTGGCACTGGCCCAGTTCTACTACGACGAAAAGAAGACCGATCAATCCATCGCGGTGCTCACCGCTGCAATTGAAAAAGTAAAAGCCAACAGCGGGCTCCGGCTGGTGTTGGCCGGCATTTATGAGTCCAACAGGGTCTATGACAAGGCGATCGAACAATACCAGGCCGTTGTCGACTCTGATCCCACTTCTGCAGTTGCCATCAATAATCTGGTCAGTCTGGTTGGTGATACCAGCACAGACGCTGCGACCATTGCCCGCGCCGCACAGCTTGCCACCCCATTGAAGAATGCGCCGATCCCGCAATTTCGTGAGTCTTATGGATGGATTATGGTGGTTGATGGCAAACCCCGCGAAGGACTGCCGGTGCTGGAAGAGACAATTTCAAAGCTGGATCAGTTCAGCTTGGCGCATTACCACATTGGCGTGGCTTACGCGAAGATAGGCGAGAAAAACCTGGCCAGTCAGCATTTGAAACAGGCGTTGAATCTCGAAAAATCCCCGGATGGCCAACAGAAAATTTCAAAGGCAATCGATGCATTGAATTCTGGGACACTATAACAACCCATGCTATTGAACGCGCTTGCAGGCACAGATGACTCCGGCAACTGACCATTGAAATCTCATGCATGCAATTTGATCGAAAACCAGGCCGGACCTCGAGGTTGCAACCTTGCCCAAACAGAAGAATGTTTTAATTATCGTCGAAAATCTGCCAGTGCCTTTTGACCGGCGCGTCTGGCAGGAGGCAACGACACTGAAGGAAGCGGGCTATGGTGTTTCAGTCATTTGCCCAAAGGGCAAGGGGCATACACAATCACACGAGGTCATCGACGGCATCAACGTCTATCGTCACAACCTGCCTTTTGAGGCCGCTGGAGGTTTTGGCTATCTGGTGGAATATTCCTGTGCGCTGTTCTGGCAGTTCACCCTTTCCTTCAAGGTGCTTATAAAACACGGCTTCGACGTCATCCAGGCCTGCAATCCCCCTGACCTGATTTATCTCGTGGCGGCATTCTACAAGTCTGTGTTGGGCAAGCGCTTCATTTTTGACCAGCATGACCTAAATCCTGAGCTCTATGAACTGAAATTCGGCAAGCGCGGCCTTTTCCATTCGCTCCTGTGCCATTTCGAGCGGCGCACGTTTCGCTGGGCCGATGCCAGCATTGCAACAAACCAGACGTTTAAGAAAATCGCGATGGAGCGCGGTGGCATGGCCCCAGATCGTGTCTGGATCGTCAAGAGCTACCCGGATCTGAAACGCTTCAGAAGAGTGGCTCCCAATCCTGATCTTCACGGAAAATTCAAGGCGCTGGTCGGCTATGTCGGCATCATCGCCAATCAGGACGGGGTTGACCTGCTGGTTCGCGCCATGGCTGAAATTGTGAAATCCGGCCGCACCGACCTCGGCTGTGTGATCATAGGTGATGGTCCTGCTTTGCAGGATCTGAAAGACTTGGCGCGCGATCTAAAGGTTGAAGCATTTGTCAATTTCACAGGCTACTTGAAAGGCGAAACGCTCTTGGCCCACCTCAGCGCCATTGACGTGGGTGTTATTCCTGATCCATCAAATTCGTGCAATGACAAGCTGTCCATGAACAAGGTTTTTGAATATATGGCGCTGGGAATCCCGTTCGTGCAATTTGACTTGCCTCAAAGCCGAAGCGAGGCGCGCGAAGCCGCCTGGGTGGCCACAGCCTGCACCCCGGAAGCCTTGGCGCATTCGATCGCAAAGCTCGCTGACGACCCGGACGCCAGAAAGCGTATGAGCGCCTTTGGGAGGGAAACGGCAGAACGTGAGTTCCAGTGGGAAAACCAAAAGCGCGCCCTTCTCGACGCTTATGCAGCCGTGATTGGAGCGCCTACATCATGATGCTGCAGATGTTAGCCTCACCACCGCATCAAGACACAATTCATTTGTCCACTTCTCGCCACTTGCCACAGGCAGGTGCAACATGGTGAGAGTTGGTCTTCTTTGGCATTCGGCCAATTCCGACAATTTGGGAATTGGCGCACTTACGGTTTCAAATATTGCAATCGTCGAAAGTGCGGCCAAGGCACTAGGCATTCCAGTCGCGTTTGACATTTTTTGCTGGCGCGATCCCGGTGCCATGCAAATCAATCGCCCCAATGTGCGCATCATGCAAATGGGTGCCCGCGAGCTGGTCAATCCGCGGAAGCTGTTCAGCTGGGTGCGCAATTGCGACATCGTTCTTGATATTTCTGCCGGAGACAGTTTCTCCGACATTTATGGTGCACGCCGGTTTCGCTTCAACGTGATTTCCAAGATGGCGGTGCTGTCAGCGCGCCGGCCACTGGTGCTGAGCCCGCAGACCATAGGCCCGTTTGAGCGCAGTTGGGCCAAGACCGCGGCAAAGTTCCTGATGCGCGCAGCGAAAGTGGTGCTTTCGCGCGACAGACTGTCAACAGATTACGTAAAATCGATTGGTATTGCGCGAGTCATTGAAGCGACTGACGTTGCATTTCGACTACCCTACGATGAGCTTCAGCGCAAGGACAGCAAGAAAATCCGCATCGGCCTGAACATCTCGGGCTTGCTCTACAACGGTGGCTATACGCAGAGCAACATGTTCGGTCTCAAGGACGACTACAAGACACTGGCACGGGGGCTCATCAGCAAGCTTTCTTCACGGCCGGACTGCGAGGTGCACCTTGTGGCACATGTGATTTCGGATCGTTTCGAAACCGAAGATGATTATCGCGTCAACCATGTGCTGGCCAAGGAATTCCCCGGAATCGTCGTCGCGCCACGCTTTGTAACGCCGTCGGAGGCCAAGTCCTATATCGCTGGACTCGATTTCTTCGCAGGCTCCCGCATGCATGCCTGCATTGCCGCCTTTTCATCCGGCGTGCCGGTTGTGCCCATGGCCTATAGCCGAAAATTTGCAGGGCTGTTTGGTACGCTGGGCTATCACACTGTAGCTGACTGCAAAACGCAGACAGCGGAAGAAATCATCCAGATCGTTGTCGATGCCCTTGCAAACCGGGACACACTGAAGATCGATGTCGACCGCGGACGCGCCTTGGCTGTGCAGAAATTGGATGTATACGAGAATGTTCTGTCACAATTGATTGCAACTGCGGGAAAATCGCGAAAATGATGCGGCCCGCCTCATTTCTTTCACGCGTCGAGAACAGCAATTGCTGCGCAGGCTGTGGCCTGTGCGCGAGCCTCGCGCCTGACGCGATCAGTGTTGCCATGGATGAAAAAGGTTTCATCCGCCCCAAGCAAACCAGTGAAATCTCGGTTTCAATGGACACAACGATTGCACAGGTCTGCCCAGGCATCACGATTGATGGCTCAGCATCCGGCAAAAATCAGAACTTGCTGTGGGGGCCCATCATCGGTTCGCGCACCGGGCACGCCAATGACGATGCCTTGCGCAAACATGCATCGTCGGGTGGTGTCATTTCAGCGCTGGCCACCTATCTTGTAAAATCAGGAGCCGTGCAGGGCGTCATCCAGGTCACAGCTTCGAGTGCCTCGCCAATTGACAATGCAACCGTTCGCAATGTCACTCCATCGGAAATTTTTGACGCGGCAGGCTCGCGCTACGCCCCCTCCGCGCCACTTGCAAAAATTTCAGACCATCTGAACGCGCCTGGTCCCTTGGCCTTTGTTGGAAAGCCATGTGATGTCGCGGCTTTGCGGGCGCTTGCCCGTGTTGATGCGCGGGTTGATAGCAAGTTCCCCTACATGATTTCCTTTTTTTGCGCCGGCATTCCAAGCCGCAATGCTACCTTGAAGATCGTCAATCAACTGGGTTTGCAGGAAGAGGATTTGGCAAGCTTCCGGTATCGAGGTGATGGCTGGCCAGGCTTTGCAACGGCCGTGACCAAAGACGGCCAGAGCGCAAGAATGAGTTACGCCGACTCCTGGGGCGACATCCTGAGCAAACAGGTGCAATTCCGCTGCAAGATCTGCCCGGATGGATCAGGCGGCCAGGCGGATGTTGTGTGCGCAGATGCCTGGGAAAGTGACGAACGGGGCTACCCAAAGTTTGCTGAGACAGACGGTCGAAGCCTGATCCTGTCACGTACGCCAAGGGGCGAGGATCTGGTGTGCCGCGCCATCAGCGAAAAGGTCATCTACACCGAGGTTCTTGACCCCGATCAAATCGCACGCATGCAACCCTCGCAAGCAACCCGAAAGAAGCAGGTTCTCTCGCGATTGATGGCCATGAACCTGCGTGGCTATCGGACACCTGGGTATTCCGGGCTGAACCTGAAGAAAGCTGCCATGGCGGCAGGCCTCGCCGGAAACCTGCGTGGTTTCTGGGGAACGTTCCGCCGCTTGAAACCAGCACGGAAAGTCAGATGACTCGGGCCTTGGCAAACCAGCGGAGTGGAGTGATCGGCGGAGCAGCGCCGAAAGCCGTGACGCCCGCGCGCGGCTCCGAGAAGGCTGCGCCACCTCTTGCCACCCAAGCGGCCCCCGATGAGGATTTCGCCGATACCACGCCTGCTGCCTATCCTGTGTGGCCCGTCTTGTTTGTCACCACAATGTGCCTGCCATTTATTTTCTGGTTTGGCACATTCCGCATGTCACCCTACCGGGTCATTCTGCTGATCGCCTTTATCCCGGCGATTATCACATGGCTGTCAGGACGCGTGGGCAAACCTACAATGGTTGATCTGTGTTTTTTAGCCGCGTCGATCTGGGCAACAACGGCCCTCTTCATCAATGGAAATTTTTCAGAGGTTTACCAGACGTCCGGCATCCTGTTGATCGAGACATTTGGATCCTACCTGCTGGGCCGGGTTTATGTGACCAACTACGAGCAGTTTCTCAGGTTCACGAAATATCTTTGGGGCGTCTTGCTGGTTCTGCTGCCCTTTGCAATGTATGAAACATTGGCGCACCAAAACCTCATCCTTTCCAATCTGAAATACATCGGAAATACATTCCCCCCGATCGATATCGGCGCACGCATGGGCCTGTACAGGGCGCATGTGATATTCGAGCATCCCATTTTATGGGGTGTCTTCGCTTCGAGCCTTTTTGGTGTCCTTACTTATACCTTAGGCAAAAGCGTCTTGAGCCGCAGCGTGACCGGCCTAATGGCAACCGCAGCTACAATCAGTTCTGTTTCCTCCGGAGCCCTGGTTTCGCTCGCGGTTCAAATGATCATCATGGCATGGGACAAGTTTACAATCAGGATCAAGCGCCGTTGGCGTTTGCTGGGTGGCATCGCCATTGGGCTATATGTTCTGGTGGACATGATTTCCACGAGGACACCATTCCAGGTTTTCATCACTTACCTGACGTTTTCCTCACAAAGCTCTTACAACAGGGTGAATATCTGGACATTTGGAACTGCCGAAGTTTGGAGACATCCAATATTCGGCATCGGCCTCGGGGATTGGGAACGTCCGAGTTACATGAGTGCCAGCATGGACAATTTCTGGCTGGCAACCGCCGTCCGTTACGGACTCCCAACGTTGATCATGTTCTCATACGGCATCATCAGGTTGATGTACCTCATGGGCCGCTCGAACCTCACGGACCCTGGTGTTATCAGGGCGCGGACCGGCCTGATGGCCACCTATATCGGCATCATTTTCTCTGGTTGCACCGTCCACTACTGGAACTCCATGTACTGCTGGGTGTTGTTCCTGTTCGGCATCGGTCATTGGATGATCAAACCTCCTGCACACGCAGTCGCAAAGCAGGAAGAGCCAGCTGTTCCGGAAAAATCCGCACAATCTGTCAGGCAAGTGATCGTCACACCCCGGCCAAGACCGGTCACTGCTCAACCCCCGAAAGCTCCAGCCTCCACGCCGAATGCCACACCTGAGAAGCGATGGCTGAAATGACCGGTCCGGAATTGTCGATTGTCATTGTGAATTGGAACACAGCCGACATGTTGTGTGCCTGTCTGGATTCGGTCCTCGCCAATCTGTGGGGGATGGACACGGAAGTGTTTGTTGTGGACAATGCTTCGACGGACGGCTCTCAAAGCCGCGTGCGCGCCAACTATAAGTCAGTCAAACTCATTGAAAACACAACCAACCGGGGTTTCGCGGCCGCCAACAACCAGGCTTTGAAACTGGCGTCAGGCCGCTTCATCCTGCTTTTGAACTCCGATACTGTTGTTCTCGGGGATGTGTTGCGGAAGTCCGTCGACTATCTGGAAAACCATCCAACGGTTGGCGCCATGGGGTGCCGCGTCTTGAATACCGACGGCACCATGCAGCCAACTTGCAGCCGCTATCCAACGATCCTCAACCTTTTGCTGCAAATCACCGGGCTTTCAAAACTGCCAGGCCCAGCCTTTTTTGACCGATATCAAATGCGCCACTGGGACCGTACAACGGAGCGGAACGTTGAGGTTATATCCGGTTGCTATTTGCTGCTCCGGGGGCAGGTACTGCGGGATGTTGGCCTTCTTGATGAGGACTTCTTTTTCTTTGGTGAGGAAACTGACTGGTGTCACCGCATTGCAAAGGCCGGTTGGACGTTGAAGTTCGCGCCAGTCGGCGAGATCATCCATCATGGTGGCGGATCTGTGCGTCGGTTAAACTATCAGCGCGACCTGATGTTATCGAGCGCCATGGTGAAGTTGCACAGGAAAAACGCGGGATTTTTGAATGCCTTATCCGTAATGGCTATCGTCTGCGGCTTCAATGCGTCGCGTGCGTTTTATTGGTCGCTGGTGTCGCTGGTTTCGCGCAAGGAATCGGTGAAACAAAGGAAACAGCACTTTATCGGACTGGTTAGGAATTCGGCTCAGATCTGGCCAAAAGAGGGAACGTGGAAATTTGACAAGCAATAGGAGAGGAAAAGTTCTGCTCGTCTGCGCCCAATGTGACGGCGACGACACAGGGGAATCCTGGTGCGGCTACAAATGGGCGACCGAGCTTTCCAGGCACTATGACGTGACAATGCTGACGGTTCTGTTCCCGGGTGACCGGCCGCCTTCCGTGCAAGTGCCACATGCTCGCGTCATTGAGTGGAAGGCTTTTCCGTTTATCAGCCAGTTCCCGCGGTTCAATCGTGCGATCAAGCCGTGGTATCCTAACTTTTATCGCAAGGCCCGCAAATGGCTGAAGAAGCACGCGGCTGAAGGCAACTATGATATAATCCATCACATCACGCCGATGGCCATGCGTTATCCAAGTCCATGCGCCGGACTTGGCTTAAAGTACATCATCGGCCCTGTTGCCGGAACGCTTTCCACACCAGCTGGGTTCGCCAATGAGTTGGACACGCAGCCGATGTTCATGAAACTCCGCGGAGTGGATGATTTCCGTCTTAGGCGTGATCCAATGCTACGCAAGACTTACGAAGACGCCCGAGCGGTGATCTGCACGGCACCCTATGCGGCGCAAAAGCTGGCTGCATTCAAGATAAAGCGCGTTGCAATCGAAACGGAAGTCATCATTGACGAGTTGGACGAACCCGTGGAGCGTTCGCACCGTGCAAAGCAAGACGTCAATTTTCTGTTTGTCGGTCGAGTGGTGCGCACCAAGGGCGTCCGCGATGCAATTCGTGCCTTAGCCCGACTTAACGACCTGCCCCAGGCAACGCTCACTGTTGCGGGGGCTGGTGAGGACATGGAAACCTGCAAGGCCGAATCTGAAAGATTGGGCCTTGCGGACCGCGTCAAATTCCTTGGCCGGCAGTCAAGAACCGAGGTTGAAGAACTCTATAGGAAAGCTGATGTGTTCTTGTTCCCCAGCTTTCGCGAACCAACGGGTATCGTCCTGTTCGAAGCAATGCGCGCCGGTCTGCCAGTGATCGCCGCCGATTACGGCGGTCCGAGCGACATCATTTCAAATGAGACGGGCTTTCGCATTCCGGTCAGAACACCCGATGAATTTGTAATTGAGATTGCTGCCGCCATGCGCAAGCTGGCGAATGATGCGGCACTGCGCGCCAGCATGTCGGCAGCTGGTGTCAAGCGAGCGGCCGAGCTTGGCTTGTGGCAAAACAAGATGGACCGCATCGCGAAGCTTTATCACGACCTTGCGGGTATAGAACCGCAGGGTGTGTCAGACGCTTGAGCGGCGCGCTTTCGGCTGGCCTATTGCTTCCAGTCGCCATGATGGGCGCCCTGTTCCCCGATCCGTTCGAATGAGTGGGCACCAAAGAAGTCGCGTTGCCCCTGGATCAGGTTGGCTGTGCCGCGTGCCTGGCGGTAGGTGTCGAAATAGGAAAGTGCGCTGGCCAACGCTGGGACCGGGAGTCCACTCAGCGCCGCATCAGCAACCGTCTTGCGCAGCGCAGCCTGATTGTCCTTCATGAAGGTCCGGAACGTCGGCGCCATCATCAGGTTGCCGTGGCCCGTTTTCGCATAGGACCGCGTGATCAAATCCAGGAACTGCGAACGGATGATGCAGCCTTCGCGCCAGATGCTGGCAATTTTTCCAAGCGGCAAGTTCCAATGATGCTCTACACTCGCCTGTTCAAGGACGGCAAGTCCCTGCGCGTAGGCGCAAATTTTCGCCGCATAGAGAGCCGACTCCAGTTGACGGAGATAGGCCGTCCGCGAGGCCGGGCGCAACTTGCGGCGCGCAATGGAATAGGCCTTTTCGGCCTTGATGCGTTCAGCCTTCAATGACGAGAGAATGCGCCCTGCCACCGCTGCTTCCATCGTCGTCGCAGGAACAGCCAGATCCTGGGCTTCCATGACGGACCATTTGCCCGTGCCTTTCTGCCCGGCCTTGTCTTCAATGATGTCGACAAGCGGCTTGCCCGTTTTGGCGTCAATATTACCCAGCACCTTGGCGGTGATTTCAATTAGGTAGGAGTTCAGTTTCCCCTTGTTCCAGGTTTCAAATACCCGCGCCATCTCGGCAGGTTTCATGCCCAATCCATCCCGCATGACGCCATAGATCTCAGCAATCATCTGCATGTCGGCATACTCGATGCCATTATGAATCATCTTCACGAAATGGCCGGCTCCATCTGGCCCCACCCAGGCACAACACGGCGCTTTCTTGAATTTGGCGGCAATCGCCGTCAGCACCCGCTCAACGCGATGATAGGAGGCTTCAAGTCCGCCCACCATGATGGCGGGTCCGTGGCGCGCGCCTTCCTCACCACCCGAAACACCCATGCCGATGAAAGTGAGGCCGCTGTCGGCCAGTGCCGCATCGCGCTGGACGGTATCATGGAAATTGGCATTGCCGGCATCAATGATGATGTCCCCTGGCTGCATGACCTCGCGCAGGTTATTGATCTGCTCATCAACAGCCTCGCCTGCCTTGACCATAATGATGACGGGCCGTGGCGGCCGGATCGTCAAAGCAAGGTCAGCAAGTGTCCGGCAGGGTATGAGCATCTTCGCAAGACCGCTTGCCTCACTCATGAATTTTTCGGTCGTGGCCCAGGTGCGGTTATAGACAGCAACGCGGAACCCTTTTTCCGCGATGTTGAGCGCCAGGTTGGCCCCCATGACGCCTAGCCCAATCAAACCGATTTCCGCTTCCATGACTTTCCCCTCGTGGCCGACTTGCCTCACCATGGCCAACATTGGTGACTTTGTCCAACGCGTGCTGGAGATATTTCCTCAGGCCGCTGCCGGTGTCTGCACGGGTGCGCGGCCTGATGATTCGCGAAGGCGCAATTCACCCGGCAACAGAACGCGCTGGAACGGCAGCGTATCACCGCCACCTGCCATCCGCGCCATAAGAAGCGCCCAGCCCTTGCTGGCAAAGTGTTCGAAGGGTTGCGCCACGGCACTCACATAGGGGCGCAAGGCCGTCATCCATTCGAAGTCGTCAAAACCGATCAACGACACATCTTCCGGCATGCGCAACTGAAGGCCCTGGATGGCCTTGATGGCACCCAATGTCGTGACGTTTGTCGCTGCCACAAGTGCCGTGATGCGATTCTGCCGGCGCAGCTCCTGCTCAATGGCGCTGCGGGCACCATCAATGGTGTGGCCGCCCAGCACCACACGGCATTCGACGCTGGGGTCTGTTTCGGCAATCGCCCGCTCAATCCCAGCGACGCGGTCACGGCTTGCCGCCACATCGACATTCGGCAACAGCACACCAATGCGCCTGTGACCAAGCGCCAGAAGTTCCCGCGCCACCATCTGGCCAGCTTCTTCATTCTTGAGGCCAACCGAGTCCACACCTTTGATCTGAAGCCCACGATCCATGACCACGGTGGGCGGCAACACATGAGGGTCCAATCCGCCGCCAATACCGTCATCGGAAGCGGGATACACAATCAGCCCTTCCAGTTGCCGCGACAGGAGCGTGAGGATGCGGCCACGCTCAATGGCAGAATCCTCGTCGCTGATGATGACGGCGATGTCATACCCATGAGCAAAGGCAAGCTGCTCGAACTCGCTGGCCATGCGCGCAAAAAAGGCATTGCTGAGTGATGGCACCACAAGGCCCACGAGTTTGCTCTTCCGGTTGCGCAGGGCAGCAGCATTGCCATTGGGACGGAAGTTCAGCGCCCGCACGGCCGCCATCACCTTGTCGCGTGTCTTGGCGCCAGCCCGGCCTTTGTCGTTCAAGACATGCGAAACGGTTGCGGTTGAAACCCCAGCCTTCGCCGCCACGTCCTTTATGGTCGGCGCACGGATCTTCGATTTTGGCGGGGTGTGGCGCATGACGTCAGGTGATGTCGACAGGCTTGCTGCGGAACCGCTTGACTGTTTCGGGAAGGGCCTTGCGGCAAACCACTGGCGGCAAACCTTTGAGGATCAGTTCGGCATCCGCAACGGCTTGCCGGCCAATGTCAAAAAGCGCGCTGGGCATGCCGCCCGTGCGATGCGCCGACAGCAGCATCCCCTCGACCTTTCGCACGGGATCATCCTTGGCGGCAGGCTCAATGGGGAACACATCCGTCGCAGCACGGAAGCGCCCCTGTTTTACAAGATCAACAAAGGCCGGAAAATCCACAACGGCAGCACGGCTCATCAGCAGGAAAATGGCGTCAGGACGAATGAGGGAAAGCTTCTCCCGGTCAAGAAACCCCTGATTTTCAGATGTGACACCTGCAAAAACGAGAATGATGCGGCAGCCTTTCAGAATATCAGTGAGGCCGGCAGGTTTCACGCCGTGTTTGTCCAAAACATAATCGGGAACCCAGGGGTCATAGACACTGATGTCACAAGCGAATGGTGCAACGAGTTTGAGGAAGGCACGCGCCAAGTCACCAAAACCGATCAAGCCCATGGTTTCGCCAAACAGGCTGAAGGCGCCCACATTCCCATCAAGTCCGTAGGCTTCTCGCCCCGCACGGAAATCACGGTCGGCGCGGGTGATGCCACGCGCCAGATCAATCGCCATGCCAAGCGCCGACTCGGCCACAACATCCGCAAACGCTGAGCCAGGCGTCAGCACATGGATGCCATTGGCGAAGCAATAGTCATAATCAATAGCATCTGTGAAATTGGTTTCGACGTTGATGATGGCACGCAATTTTTTAGCGCGCATCAGGCGCTCACGCGGCAGTTTGGTCTGGCCCATGATGATTGAGACGTTCGGCAGGTATCGCTCAATCATCTCGTTGGGCATTGGCGAAGATTCATGAATGACCAACTCACCCAGCGCTTCAAGCCTGGCGCGTGTATCCGGCTCGCAGAGCAAGTCCAGCGTGCGCGGTAGGGGGTCAACAAGAATGAGCGGACGTGCCATGGCCTCTTCCTTTTTGATGCAAGATACGTCTCACCGCTTCCTTCATGCAACAAAATAAATCGTTTAACCAAATGCACTTCGAAATTTCGCGTTTCCAGCCAACCAGAGGCCGTTTTGTCCGGTCTTGTCATTGAGCTTCCGCAATACATACCGAAAAGCCAATTAAAATAAGATCATCTTTATCTTTCCAACCTTTTCCTTTTGAATGGTTTTGCAGCGCATCAAAATGCATATTGCACCGCATCAAGTTAAACGGTTTACAGAATTGCCGGATTGCGCTTAGTTTCTGTCCCCAGGTGCCGCTGCCCCGGTGGGCAGGCCCTTAACGTGAATTCAATGGGAGGAAGACAATGAAGTTCATGAAACCAATTCTGCTGACCGCCACTGTGATGGCTTTCAGCACCGCCGCTCACGCCGACGGCACCTATGGTGTTTTGATGAAGACCTTGGCCAACCCGTTCTGGGGCGCCATGGGCCAGGGCGTTGAGGAAGGTGCGAAGGCGGCAGGTGTTGCCTATGACCTGCAAGCCGTCGACAGTGACCAGGCTGCTGAGCCACAGCTCAATGCCTGCAATACGATGTTGGAAAAGAAGCCAGTGGCGTTGATTACCGCCGCCATCAACTCCAACAACCTTCTGCCCTGCCTCAAGCAGGCCAATGCCGCCAACATTCCCGTCGTTGACCTCGACAACAACCTCGATCCGAAGGTGACCAAGGACGCAGGCGTCAATATCGCCTTCCACATCGGCTCCGACAATATGGCCGCAGGTGCACAGGGTGCAGAATTCCTGGTGAGCAAGCTCGGGAAGGACGCCAAGGGCCCGGTGCTCGTGATCGAAGGTCTGTCTGGCAATATCACCGGCAAGAAGCGCGCTGATGGCTTCGCCAACAAGCTGAAGGAACTGGCACCCGGACTTGAAATCGTGGCGTCGCTGCCAGGCGACTGGGATCGCGGCAAGGCTGCCAACATCACTAACGACATCCTGACCAAGCACCCTGACCTCGTGGCCATCTTCGCCGCCAACGACGGCATGGCGCTTGGCGCTGTCGAAACCGTGTTCGCTGCCAGCAAAGGCGATCAGGTGACCATCATCGGCGTCGACGGCAACTCGGATGCGGTCAAGTCGATCAAGGAAGGCCGCCTCACGGCCTCTGTCGCCCAGCTGCCCTATCTTGTGGGCAAGCAGGCCGTGGAAGATGTGAAGAAGATCGTTGATGGCGGCAAGGTGGATGAAGTGATCTATGTGCCAACTCTCGTCCTCACCAAGGACGTGATCGAAGCCAACAAGGAGCCGATGCTTCAGTACGTGAAGTAAGAGGCGGTTACCGGAAGGCAGGACACACTCCCTGGGTCCTGCCTTCCGGAATTCAAGAGGCCACGCGTGACACCTGTGCCAACCACAAAAGCGGAGCAATGGCGCCGCTTGCAGTTCTTCTTTGACAGCAAGTTGCACATCAGGCTTGAATCCCTGGTGGTGCTGATTGCTTTGTGCGCGGCCATGGCCGTGCTTTCTCCCTTCTTCTTTTCCATCAGCAATTTCCTGAACATCTTTCTGGCAACGTCAACGATCGGCGTGCTGGCCATTGGTGCCACCGTGATTTTGAGCTCCAATGGGCTTGATCTGTCGCTGGGCTCAGTGATGGGTTTTTCCGGCATTGTCGGCGCCTATCTTGTCGTTATCGCGGGCCTCCCCTGGCCTTTCGCAATCATTGGTGCGCTCGCGGCCGGCGCTTTCGCCGGCGCCATCAATGGATTTCTTATCACGCGCACGCGCATGCCTGCCTTCATCGTGACACTCGGCATGCTTGGTATTGCACGCGGCTTTGCCCTTATCCTCGCGCCCAATGGCGGCTCCATTTATGGCCTGCCAGCCCCCGTGGTGTTTCTCGGCCAGGGTCGTCCCCTAGGCATCCCCACCCCCGTCATCATCCTCGCGCTAACGGCGCTGATCGTACATTACATGCTGGCCTATTCACCCTTCGGGCGGCACACGCTGGCCATGGGTGACAGTGAGGCCGCTGCCCGCGCCACCGGCATTCCCGTGGAACGCCTGCGCTGGAAGCTCTACATCCTCTCCGGTTTCATGGCGGGTCTTGCCGGCCTCCTCTTCATGGCGCGCGTCAACGCGGGCGACCCCACGGCCGGCATCAACTATGAACTGACGGCCATTACAGCCGCGATCATCGGCGGCACCAGCCTGTTCGGCGGCAAGGGTTCCATCCTCGGTACGCTTGTGGGCGCGCTCATCATGGGTGTGTTGCAGAACGGCCTCAACCTGCTGTCTGTTCCATCCTTCTGGCAGCAGGTGGCCATCGGCGTGGTGTTGATCCTCGCCGTCTACATCGACCAGCTTCAGTCCGCCAAGGAGAAGAAGTCATGACACTTCTCTCCATTTCCAATGTCACCAAACGCTTCGGCGCCATCCAGGTGCTGAACGGCGTCAACCTCGAGATTGAGGCAGGCACCGTGACGGGGCTTGTCGGCGACAACGGAGCCGGCAAGTCCACGCTGATGAAAACCATCACGGGCATCTACGCCATCGACGAAGGTACCATCACCTTCAACGGTCAGGATGTGGCCGGCCTCGCACCCGGCGAACGCCGCGAACGCGGCATCGAAATGATCTATCAGGATCTCGCACTGGCAAAGCAGCAGGACGTGGCGTCCAACATCTTTCTGGGGCGTGAACCGAAGCGCCGTCCCCTCGGCTTCCTGCCGTGGATCGTCGACAAAACCAAAATGGATGCAGAAGCGCGCAAGATGATCGACAGGCTTGGCGCGCGCATTCCATCCGTGCACCGTCCCGTTGGCCTTTTTTCAGGTGGTCAGCAGCAGACGGTGGCCATTGCCCGCGCCCTCACCTTCAATCCAAAACTGGTGATCATGGATGAACCCACCGCGGCCCTTGCCGTGCGTGAAGTGGAGAGCGTGCTCAACCTCATCAAGCAATTGAAGAGCGAAGGCATTGCCGTGATCCTCATCAGCCACCGCCTCAATGATGTCTTTGAAGTGACAGACCGTATCGTGGTGCTGCGCCAGGGCCGCATTGAAGCCAACCTGCAAACCGCCCAGACGCAAATGCGTGAAGTCGTCAGCCATATCGTCGGTGCTCATTAGGAGAATTTCCCATGTCTAACAGCAAAGAGGTCAAGATCGGCATGCATGCCTCGCTCTGGGCCGCCGAATGGACCCGCGAAGCCGCCGAACTCGCCATTCCCGAAGCCGCTGAGCACGGTCTAGAGTGCATCGAATTCCCATTGCTCGTACCTGAAGGCGTGGATGCGCAGCATTCCCGCAAACTGTTCGAGAAATATGGTGTTGAACCCACCTCCTCGCTCTGCCTGCCCGAAGACAAGATGGCAGCAGAAAAACCTGAAGCGGCCGAAGCTTTCGTCAAGAAGGCGTTGGACAAAGCCGCCGAAGTAGGGTCCAAATTCCTGGGCGGCGTGACCTTTGGCGCGCTGGGTTATCGCTCCGGCAAACCGCCACAGAAACAGGAATACGAAAACATCGTCAAGGCGCTCAAGCCCGTGGCGCAACATGCCCGCAAGCTTGGCATCACGCTCGGCATCGAGCCGTGCAATCGATATGAAACGCACCTGCTAAACACCTCGACACAGGCCATGATGCTGAAGCAGATGATTGATGAGCCGAATGTCACCATTCACTTTGATACCTATCACATGAACATCGAAGAAAAAGGCATCGGCACGGCGCTGCGCGCCACAGCGGGCCATTGCAGCTATGTTCATATGTCAGAGAGCGACCGTGGCGTGCCGGGCACCGGCACAGTTGACTGGAACGATGTTTTCCGCGGCCTCGCCGAAGCCAAATTCAAGGGCAAACTGGTTGTCGAAAGTTTCGTGACATTGCCGCCAGAGATTGCCAAGGCCTTGTCTGTCTGGCGGCCTGTCGCGAAGGATCGCCAGGACGTCCTGGCGCGCGGCGTTCCCTTCCTGAAAGGCATGGCGCGAGCGCACGGCTTCTGAAGGCGCGAGGGTCGCTGCAAGCCTACATTTCCATATCGCAACAATTCTGCTGATGCTTCGGCAGAGCGAAGCAGCCGAGCCCTTACCGCTAATTGCTGCCATGCTGAAACAGATCATGCGGCGGAAGAGAGCATGATTCTTTCGCTAGATGTGCTGCTCAGATGGTTCCCGCCACAGCAACTTGTCGATGACAAGGTATTTGAACGTCCAATTTTTTGACTACTTGTCAATGAAGTAGTCGGGGTGAAGCGGTTGTAGCCTTGCAATGGCATGATCCACGGAATTCATATGCAGCCGCATCGCGTTGGATGCTTTCGCAACATCACGGGAATCCAACGCTGCAACAATTGCCTGGTGCTCCGAGATGATTTCCAGTGTATGGGCCGGAACGCGGTTGGCGATGTGGCCGATACGGTCCCAGATCGTCTTGACGCTTTGCACGGTGGTCCACACGCCACGTAATTTCGCAGCGCGCGCAATGATCTGGTGGAATGACTCATTGTCGAGGAAGAAGCTCCAGCTATCCTCCGTTTTTGCATGGAGCGACTGAACGGCCAAATTATTGTGTATCTCTGCAGAATCTTTGTCGCTCCAATGGCGCGCTGCTTCTTCAGCAAGCGCGACCTCAAGCGCGGTGCGTGCAAATTGCGCCTCCCGCACCTGCTGCAGCTTGATGGGCGCGACATAAGTTCCACGCTGGGGAAAGATTTCGATAAGCCCATCCTCGGCAAGCCGCGTGACGGCAATCCTCACAGGCGAGCGCGACACGCCAAACATGCCGCATATCCTGTTCTCGCTGATGGCCTCATAGGGCGAAAGTCTGCAGGTGATGATCTCGCTGCGCAGGTGCTGGTAGACCTGATCGGCCGCTGGCATGCGGCGGTCGATGGCGTAAGCCTGCGCCTCAGAGGCACGGCTTGCCGCGCCGTGCCCGGTTGCCTTGCTTTTCTCTGCCAGTTCCACGCGAATCTGTGCCTTTCGTTTATTGCGCGTTTGCCATGAAGTGAAGCTTGCCAATTGTAAACTAGTATACTAGCATCCCAATTCAGGTGCAACCTTGGTCGGGTTGGGCCATTCAAATGGGAGGATGCAATGAGAAAGACCCTTTCAGCTCTGACGTTCGCTTCTGCAGCGCTGGCCTTGGCCTCGACGCATGCAGTTGCTGGCTCCGACACCAAAGTTGCTTTGGTGCCCGGCGGCCCACATCCCTATTTCGCGGCCTGGGAACAGGCCGGTGCAGACGCCGTCAAGGATTTTGGAATTGGTGCGGGCGACTATCGGGTGCCGCAGAAATGGGAACTGTCACAACAGACGCAGTTGCTCGAAAGCCTGTTGTCTCAAGGCTACAACTCATTCCTGATCTTCCCGGGTGATGCCGTTGGCACCAACACGGCGGTGCAGGAAATCACTGAAAATGGCGGCCAGGCCCTTGCGCTGGCGGGATGTCTGAAAGACCCGACTCCCGCTCTGTTCTGCATGGGCACGGACACCGGAAACTCCGCCTATCTCGGTACCAAGGAGTTGATCAAGGCCATGGGTGGCAAAGGCCGGATCGCCCACTTCACTGGCTTCCTTGTCGACCCCAACACGCAGCTGCGCATCGATGCCGTGAAGAAGGCGGCGGATGAAACCAATGGCGCGGTACAAGTTGTGCAGGTGATCGCCGACATCGACGCGCCGCAGCCGGCCGAAGAAAAGATCAATGCCTATCTCGCCGCCCATGCAAATGATGTCGATGGCATCATCACCACGGCCTGGGTCCCTGCCGTGACAGCGGCGAATTCGCTGCGCAAGATCGGCGATAAGCGCATCAAAATGGTCGGCATTGACCACGATGAAGTGGTGCTGAAGGCCATCAAAGATGGTTTCGTCAACGGCACAATGCTGCAGAACCCCTACGGGCAAGGCTATATCGGCTCCTATGTCCTCGACAAGCTGCGCTCTGGCTGCAAGATCAAGGACAATGCGCCGTGGAAGTCCAACGCACTCACTGCCAAGTTTGTGGACTCGGGCACGGTGTTTGTGGATGCCTCGCAGGTTGACACCTATGTTGACGCCATGCGCGGCATTTCCAAGACACTGATGGCCAGCATGGACAAAGACTTCCTGAGCTGCAACTGATCGGCCTTACCTCACCTACATATCCCGTCCGGCCACTTTGTTTTGGGTGGCCGGATCGGGAGTTCGTCTTTTTCCTTTGAAATCCGGTATGACTGATCTCAAACTCATAGGCGGTGAAGATACGGCTTTTCTGCCGGATGCCCGGCCTTCGCTGGCGCAGCGCCTTTTGTTCAGCAACGAATTCGGGCTGCTGCTGCTGATCGGGCTTGCTATTGCCATTTTCTCAGTGTCGCTGCCCAGCTTCACATCAACCTTCAGCCTATTCACCATGGGCCGCCAGATCGGCATCGACACCATGATCGGCCTGGCCATGATGACCGTCATCGTCACGGGCGGCCTTGACCTGTCGGTGGGGGCCATCGGTGTCTGCTCCGCCATGTTCTTTGGCTGGATGCTGCAAAGCGCGGGCCTGCCAGTTGCCCTAGCGATCCCGTTGGCTATCGCTTTTGGCGCGGGCCTTGGCTTTATCAACGGCGTGACGATTGTTAGAACGGGCGTGCACAGTTTCATCATCACGCTCGCCAGCATGAGCATCTTCTTTGGCGTCATGATTTTCCTGAGCAAAGCGGAAGCTTTCAACAGTCTACCCCCTGCGGTTCTGGGCTTTGGCAAGCTGCGCATCGGCACGCTTGTGTCTTCGCTGCTGGCGCTGTCGCTTGCCACCAGCGTTGCACTTTCCATTCTCTACCGCTTCACCAGTGGCGGGCGGCGCATGCTGGCAGCAGGTGCAAACCCGCGCGCCGCCGAGATCTCAGGCGTGCGGACGGGCCGTGTATTCATCGCCTGCCACATGCTGGCGGGCGGCCTTGCAGCCCTGGCCGGATTGATGGTCACGGCGCGCACCGGTGCTGCAGTTCCCGCCATGGCGGGCCACCTGGGGCAGGACTGGCTGTTGCCCGCCTTTCTGGCGCCGGTGCTGGGCGGCACTTTGCTTTCTGGCGGGCGTGTCGCTGTTTTTGGTACATTGCTGGGGGCGGCGCTTGTCAACATCATCACCAGCGGCCTCTTACAGATGCGGGTGGGTGAGTTCTGGATCCAGGCCTTTCTCGGTATGCTCCTGCTCGCCGCGGTTCTGGCGGACCGGGCACGCCACACGCTGCTACGGCGGAAAGGCATGATCTGATGGGCGGGCATTCTCTCACACGCATCTTCGACAATGACTGGATCGGCCCGGCCCTGGTCAGCGCCGTTGCCATTGCGGTGATCTCGTTTTTTCAGCCGAGTTTCCTCACGCCCTTCAACATCTTCGTGCTACTGTCAGCCATCTCCGTGAACATGCTTGTCGCCTTGGGGCAGCTTGTCATCATTGCTGTCGGGCAGATGAACCTGGCGCTTGGTTCGATTGGCGGGCTAGTTGCCATCTGCTTTGCCGCGATGATGGAGCTATGGGGCTTTCCGCCGGTGCTCGCCCTGGCGGGCGGATTCCTGATTGGCATCCTCGCAGGCATGGCCGGTGGCTTTGTGATCGCGCGCACTGGCATCACGGCCTTCATCATCACGCTGGCCGGCCTGCAGATCTTCAAGGGCATTAACCTCGGCATCACCAAGGCGCAGCCCTTTTATGGCGTGCCACAGAGCGTGAAGGACTTCGGCAACACCTCCATGTTCGGCCCTATTCCCTGGCTGGTGTTGCCCATGATCATCGTCTCCGTGGCGGTTTGGTATCTCTTCGCAAGGCTGCGCATTGGGCGGCACATTCTCGCGATCGGCGGCAACCGAAGTGCTGCGGAACTGTCCGGCATTGATGTCAACAGCACCGTAATATGGGCCCATGGACTGTCTGGCCTTCTCGCGGCGGCCGCCGGCATGATGCTGGTGGCCCGGCTGCAACTGGGCCACCCCACCATTGGCGATGACTGGCTGATCTCATCCTTCGCCGCACCCGTGATCGGCGGGGCAGTACTCTCAGGCGGTCATGTGAGCGTGCCCGGCACATTCTTCGGCGTGGTGATCATCGCCATCATCACACAGGCCCTTGTGCTTTTCGCCATTGATCCCTTTGTCGTGCAGATCGTGCTGGGAGGATTGATCCTCTGGGCCGTGGGCATCAACCGCCTGCGCGAGGCGCGGGTGGCCAAGGCTTTGGGGCATTCCACATGAGTGGCGCGCTCCTGCTTCAGGTCTCACATGTGTCCAAGTCCTTTCCCGGTGTGCGGGCCCTGACGGACGTTTCGATGACGCTGCATGCGGGCTCCATCCACGCCCTGCTGGGCGAGAATGGTGCGGGCAAATCCACGCTCATCAAGATCATCACGGGCCTTCACCACCCGGACAGCGGTGATGTCATGGTCAATGGTGAAGTCAGACGCTTCGCCAATCCGCGGCAAGCAGCAGCCGCAGGCATTGGCGTGGTGCATCAGGAGCGCAACCTCGTCACGCGGTTTTCGGTGGGCGAGAACATCATGCTGGAGCGCCTGGGCAGGCACGCCCTCTCCTCAATCGATTATGGGGCCATCCATACCGAGGCGTCCAAGTGGCTGAGGCTCCTCGACCTTGATGTGGATCCGCGGCTGCCCGTGTCGCGCCTGAGCGTGGCGCAAATGCAGCTGGTTGAAATCGGTAAGGCACTTTCGCTGCAATCCCGCGTGCTGCTGCTGGACGAGCCTACCGCCTCACTCACGCAAAATGAAACACGGGTGTTGTTCGCGGTTCTGCGCAAGCTCGCGCAGGATGGCGTGGCCATCTGCTTCGTCAGCCACAAGCTGGAAGAAGTCTTCGAGATTTGCGACACGGTGACCGTACTTCGCGATGGCCGCAACGCCTGCGACAGCCAGCCCCTCAAAGGCCTGGTGCGCGGCGATGTCGTGAAGATGATGATTGGGCGTGAAGAGCAGATTGCGCGGCGCGCGCCCAGGCCACGAACAGATGTTGCCCCCTATCTGGAGCTCACCGATTTTGCCTCCAGTGCTGGCCACACGGACATCAACCTCACGGTGCGCCCCGGAGAGATTGTCGGGCTCTATGGCCTTGTTGGCGCGGGGCGCAGTGAACTGGCCAAGGCCATTCTCGGCATGAGCCGCAAGACCGGTGGCGAACTCCGAATCGCTGGCCGGGCAGTGAACATTTCCTCCCCGGCCGATGCGCTGCACCAGCATGGCATCGGCTATGTGAGCGAAGACCGCAAGCAGGAAGGGCTGATCCTACTGCATTCGGTGCTGGGCAACGCCGGTATCACCGTATGGCGCAAGCTGGCCAATACCCTTGGCTTACTGCGCGACCGCAGCGTGATTGACCATACGGGCCCAGTGCTGAAAAAGCTGGAAGTGAAAACGCCCAGCATGCACCAGGTGATCGGCAATCTCTCGGGTGGCAACCAGCAGAAGGTATCGGTAGCCAAGTGGATTGCCGCCGGTGTGAAGCTGCTCATCATCGATGAGCCGTCGGTCGGTATCGACATCAAGACCAAGGCCTATCTGCACGATCTCATCCACGAACTTGCGGAGCAAGGCACAGCCATTTTGCTCATCACCTCCGACATGCCGGAGATGGTGGATGTGGCGGACCGCATCGTGGTGATGTCGGGTTTCCGCATCAGGGGCGAGGTGGAGAATGACCGGAATTATGACCGCATTTCGCGCGCCATCATGAGCCACATCCATGACAGTGCCGCCGCCTGAACAGGAGATTTGACGATGGCAAAGATCACGCGCGTTGAAGCGCTCATGGTTGACCTCGTTCCCAAGGTGAAACGCACCGACGCCATTCAATCCTTCGTCAGCCAGGAAACGCCCTTCGTGCGCATTCACGATGCCGATGGCGGCATCGGGACCGGCTACACCTATACCATCGGCACAGGCGGCCCCTCCGTGATGAAGCTCATCGAGCACACACTCGGCCCGGCGCTGATTGGGCGCGAGGCTTCTGAGATCGAGCGCATCTGGCGCGACCTCCTGTTTCTCACCCATGCGACATCGGTAGGCGCCATCACATCGCTGGCATTGGCAGCCATCGATACAGCCCTGTGGGACCTGAAATGCCGGCGCCATGGAGAACCTCTGCACCGCATGGCAGGCGGCGCGCAAAGCCGCATTCCCCTCTACACCACGGAAGGTGGCTGGCTTCACATCGAAACAGCGGCCCTTGTGGATGATGCGCTGGAAGCCAAGGCGCGCGGCTTTGGCGGCTCGAAGATCAAGATCGGCCGGCCACATGTTTCAGAAGATTTGGCGCGGCTTGAGGCCGTGCGCAAGGCCGTGGGCCCCTCCTTTGAAATCATGACGGACGCCAACCAGCGCTTCACCGTGGATGAAGCCATTCGCCGCGCGCGCTGCCTCACTCCGCTGGACATTGCCTGGCTGGAGGAACCGCTGACCGCCGATGATCTGATGGGGCACGTGAGACTTTCACAAAGCACTACACTGCCCGTGGCCGTGGGTGAAAGCCTCTACAGCCACCTGCATTTCCGGGAGTATCTGCAGCAGGGCGCCTGCTCCATCGTGCAGGTGGATGTTGCGCGGGTGGGCGGCATCACACCCTGGCTCAAGGTGGCGCACATGGCGGAATGCTTCAATGTGCCGGTGTGCCCGCACTTCCTGATGGAACTTCATGTATCGCTGTGTGCTGCGGTGCCAAATGCCCGCTGGGTGGAATACATCCCACAACTTGACACACTCACCACCGCCCCGATGAAGATCGAAGACGGCCATGCGCTGCCGTCCAACGAACCCGGATTGGGCATCGCCTGGGACCATTCTGCCATCAAAGCGCAGACCGTTGCCGGCAGTGCATTTACACTGAAATAGGTCTGGATATGCAGCGTTTTGGAAGTGTCATCGGTGTGGAGCCCAATAAAATCGAGGACTACAAGCGCCTGCATTCTGCCGTCTGGCCTGAAGTCCTCGCGAAAATCTCGGAATGCAACATCCAGAACTATTCCATCTTCCTGCGCGAGCCGGAGAATTTGCTCTTCTCCTATTTTGAATATCATGGAATGGATTTTGCCGCAGACATGGCGAAAATGGCCGCAGACCCGAAAACGCAGGAGTGGTGGAAAGTCTGCGGGCCGTGTCAGATACCTTTCACGACGCGCGCCAAGGGTGAGTGGTGGGCCGGCATGACCGAAGTGTTTCACGCCCCATGATCGCACCAACCAGCTCGGTAAATCCGGGTTGAGCTCTGCATCGCACCGCTGGCATGTTCGGATCGGGCGCCACGGAGAACCTCAACGCGGGTTGATGCCCTGCCCCTCACGCCGTGGTTCCCTTACCATGCTGAAATGTATCGCAACCATTCAGGGCCAACTCCTCTGAGCACAGCATCGCGCTACAATTCTGCAACGTTCACCCGCCCGTCAAAAGCACAATCCCCGGACCATGCTCGTCCGAAGAAATCAAATTACATAATCTGGTGGTAGGTTCGGTAATCCCGCCAAAGTTTCAGGGAAATGAAGGGGTATCTTGGAACAGGCTGGCGGCGAAAACGCCTCGTCGATGTGCGCTTAACGGATTTAGCAATCCGTCGACGCCAAGCGTGACACCGATATCTGGGTGATCGGATTCATGCTCAACATCAGCAATTAGTTCAATGGTGCGCCGCCTGCAGCCTTGCGCACTTCAATGTAGGCATCGATTTGCTCCACCACTGACGGGTCAAGCGGAGGCTGCTCATACTCCGCGAGCAACTGCTTCCAAACCATATTGGCCCGCTCGCCCGCCTGCACACCACCGCGCTCCAGCCAATTCGGGTGGTTGTCCCAATTCGAAATCATGGGTTGGTGGAAAGCGGTTTCATAACGTTCCATGGTGTGGTCTGACCCGAAGAAATGTCCGCCAGCCCCGACTGCCGCAATGGCATCGAAGGCCAGGCTGGCTTCATCAACAGCAATCGGATCGAAATAGGCCGCCATCATCTGCAGCATCTCGGCATCCAGAATGAGTTTTTCGAATGAGGCCGTGAGGCCACCGTGCAACCAGCCTGCCGCATGTTCGATAAGATGCGCGCCGCCCATCAACGCTCCCCATAGCGCCATCTGGCTTTCATATGCGGCCTGCGCATCCACGGCATTGGCTGCCGTCACATTGGACGAGCGGAACGGAACACCAATGTGTCGTGCCAGTTGCCCGGAGGCTTGTGCCGCCTTGGCATATTCCGGTGTGCCAAAGGCGGGCGCGCCCGAACGCATGTCGACATTGGAAGTGAAGCCGCCATACATGACCGGAACACCAGGTCGCACAATCTGCGTGAGAACAATTCCTGCCAGCGCCTCAGCATGTTGTTGAACCAGCGCGCCTGCAATCGTCACTGGACTCATGGCACCGGCAAGTGTGAACGGCGTAATCACGTTCACCTGACCGTATTCGGCCAGGGTCATGAGCCCTTCCGCCATCGGAATATCAAGCTGCAGCGGCGAATTGGTGTTGATAATGCCCAGCAGGGTTGGACGAGACACAAGGTCCACTGTCTCAAGTCCCAGGGCGATTGCTGCCAATTCCAATCCGTCCAGTGTGCGGGCACGGCCGAGGGTCTGCGTCTGCCAGTTCTTGTCGAGCAGAGTAATCTGCGCCTTGTAAATATCGAGGTGGCGCGTATTGGCAGGTAGGTCCAGCGGTTCGAACGGACACCCGCCCTCCTGGTGCAAGATGTTGAGCGACTGCACGAGGCGAAGATAGTTGCACATTTCTTCATAAGTGCCTTCACGCCTCCCCCCGTCGTTATCCATGACATAGGCGGGCCCGCCGACTGAGGCGAAGACGCAATCCTCGCCGCCAAAGTACAGATCACGCGCCGGATTGCGTGCTGCCAACGAAAATGCCCTGGGCACAGTGGTAAGCCGCTCGGCAACAAGACCAGGGTCAAGAAACACAGTTTCTTTTTTTACCGCCGCGCCAGCGGCCGCAAACCGGGCACGCGCCCCCTCATCCAGAACGCGCATGCCGACTTCTGCAAGAACCCTGAGCGCCTTGTTATGCAAAGTGGCGATGTGGTCTGCGCTTAGCACTTCGATTGGCGCATATGTGCGCCTAACGCGGCCAAACGGCCGCTGCGGCACGGCTGCAGATGTGCGGACGCGGCCAGGACGGCGACGCTGGCCGCCTCCACTCACTCCGCTGCATCCAAGTTGAAATCACGCGGCGCGAAAGGCGCGTCACGACCGATCCGGATGTCGGCTTGTGCAAGGTCAAGTTCACGTGCCGTCTTATGGCCGTGATAGACAGCATGCGCGATCGCACCGGGCGCATGGGCATCTCCTGCAAGGCGCAACGACCGAATGCCTGCTGACTTCAAGTCACCGCTTGCAAGACTATCAAACAACGCACTGCCGCCAAGTCTCTGTCCCACGATGACCAGAGAGCGCACTGCAATTTCGCGCGCCTCGCCGCTGAAGATTTGCGCAAGGTTCAGGCGCTCGCCATTGAAACCGGTCACCACCTCCAAAGTCCGATAAGCAATCGCGCGTCGTGCGAGAGATTGGTGAATGAGCGGCTGCTCATTGGTCATGAAGGTCCAGGCTGAGGCAGCACCTGCGGTGGTTATGTAAGTGACCGGCAGGCCTTTGCCCGCGAGATCTTCTGCAATCGCCGTGCCGAGATAATAGTTGTCAAAATCAAAAACGGCAACCGGCCCTTCCGGCACGACACCGCGCTTCAAGTCATCCGGGGTGTAAACACGCGGTCCTTTTGCATGGCCGCCTGGCAACTCATTGGCGCCACAAAGCACCTCAAGCCAGCGTGCGCCGGTGGCAACAACAACATGCTCCGCACCGAAATCCAGTACGTCCTGCTTGGAAAGTTCACTCTCAGGATAAAGCGTGACATTAGACATTTGCTTCAATTGGCCAAGCCTGTATTCCGCCACGCGGTTCCATTGCTTTAAACCGGGAAGTGCCGTCTCCCATACCAGCCGCCCGCCAAACTGGCGCTGCTTGTCGGCAACCGAAACCTCGAACCCGCGACGCGCAAGCGTGAGCGCGGCCTCAAGCCCGGCCGGCCCACCACCGACCACAAGCACACGGCCGGAGCTGTCTTTTGTTACGATTTCAGGATGCCAGCCGCGCCGCCATTCCTCCCCCGCCGTCGGGTTCTGCGTGCACCGCACCCACACGCCGTCATGCCAGGAGGAGATGCACAGATTGCATCCAATGCATTCGCGGATATCCGCCTCCCTGCCCTCCTCGATCTTTTTCGGAAGAAATGGATCCGCTATCGAAGGCCGCGCGGCACCGATCAGATCAAGCACGCCGCGTTTGATCTGCCCCACCATGGTTTCAGGCGAGGTAAAGCGCCCGACCCCAACGACTGGCTTGTTCGTGATGCTCTTGACGAAATCAATCACGGGCTCATGGCTGCCCTCGGGCGTATAGCGTGAGGCCGCGCAATCTGTTGCACTGTAATCCATTTTCACGTCGAACAAGTCAGGCGCGTCCTTCAGCAACCCGATGACTTCATGCGCTTCCGAAGGTGCAACATCAGACTTTCGTCCGCGCAGCTCCTGCAAGGAGATGCGGAGCGCCACCGCCTGACGGCCATGCGTTGCTTCACGCACAGTATCAATCAATTCAGTGACTAGCCGCACGCGGTTTCGCACACTTCCGCCATACTCATCCGTCCGTTGATTGTAGTCGGAGAGGAGGAATTGGTAGGGCAGATAGCCCATGCCGGCATAAACGTAGAGAATATCAAATCCTGCCCGCTCGGCGCGGATCGCGGCATCACGATGCCAGCCGATCATCGCCTTGATATCCCCCTTGTCCATGATTTTTGGGCGCGCGGAGGACATAAAGCCCACATGCGTGGCCATCCACGGCACACCTGAAGGCGACAAGGGAGAGTAGCGCGTCGTGCGGTTGAGGGCAGCAGCCCCACCATGCCAGAGCTCCACGCCTGCAAGCGCACCATGACGGTGCACGGCTTCCGTCATCACGGCATGCGAGCGCACATCCGCCTCATCCCAGAGGGTGGCGCAAGGAAACGGGCTGTCATCGGAACTCGGATCAATGGAACACGCTCCGGTGCACACCACGCCCCAGCCGCCTTCGGCTTTCATCGCGCGAAAGGCGGCCCGCACGTGTGGTGCTGCGTTGGTCATGCCCGACGCGTGCGGGACTTGGTAGAAGCGGTTCTTGGCCGTCTTGGGCCCGATGCGAACCGGTTCAAACAGGATATCGTAACGCGGATCGCGGCCCATGTACTCTCCCTTGTTGAACATTTGTACAGTAAGCATGATGTCATGGAGCCGTCAATCTCAAGAATTTTTGGCGATTGACGGACATGGAATTCTTATTGCATGATCGTTCAACAAGGGGGAGCGTTGATGGGCCGCATCCGCACAGATTTCCCGCACCCCGTGCGGGTGGTTGAGGACCTCAAGGTTCCGCTGGCGGATGGAACTGTGTTGGCCGCAAGGGCCTGGTTGCCCGAAGATGCAAATCACACTCCAGTTCCCGCCATTCTTGAATACCTTCCCTACCGCAAACGTGATGGAACGCGAGGCCGTGATGACGCCATGCATCACTACCTCGCCGGCCACGGTTATGCCTGCATCCGCCTGGACATTCGCGGTTCAGGCGACAGTGAGGGACTGATCGACGATGAATACACCGTGCAAGAGCAGCTGGACGGTTGCGAAGCCATTGCTTGGATAGCCGACCAGCCCTGGTGCGATGGTGGTGTTACGATAATTGGCATTTCATGGGGCGGCTTCAACGGACTGCAAATCGCAGCACGCCAGCCACCTGCTCTGAAGACCATCATTACGGTTGGCTCAACAGATGACCGTTACGCTACAGACGTGCATTGGATTGGCGGCTGCCTGTCAAAAGATAATTTCGACTGGTCGTCCACCATGTTCGCCCATAACGACCTGCCACCTGATCCTGCGATCGTTGGGGAGAAGTGGCGCGCAATGTGGCAAGAGCGCATGGAACACAACAGGCCGTGGATCCTGCCTTGGCTCACCCACCAGCGCCGCGATGAATATTGGAAACAGGGTTCGGTGTGCGAGGATTTCGCTCGCATCACCATTCCCGTCTATGCGGTCTCAGGCTGGGCCGACAATTATTCGGAAGCTGTGCCACGCCTGCTCGCCGGTCTCAAAGGACCCCGCTTGGGCCTTATCGGACCATGGGCGCATTCCTACCCATATGATGTGACGGTCGAACCTGCCATCGGCTGGTTGCAGGATGTGCTGCGCTGGTGTGATCATTGGATGAAGCAACGCGACACCGGCATTATGAACGAGCCAATGCTCCGCGCCTGGATGCAGGAAAGCGCGCCTCCGCAAACCTGCTACCGCGAACGCGCCGGCCGCTGGGTCGGCGAAGCACAATGGCCATCAGCCAACATCAAGACCCAAACCTTTCACCTCAATCATGGTGGAAAGCTCACCACTCAACCAGAACCACCGCGCAAGATTTCATTATGCTCGCCACTTTGGGTCGGCCTTGCAGCAGGTGAAGTGGGCCGTTACGGCGGCGAAGCTGATTGGCCGATTGACCAGCGCGAAGATGATGCAGGCTCGTTCGTATTTGTCACCGACCCCCTGCGTGAGCGCTTGGAGATCCTCGGCGCACCGCAGCTTAAGATCCACTTTGCAGCCGACAAGCCGCAGGCGCTAATCTCGGTGAGGCTAAATGATGTGGCGCCCAATGGCGCGTCCACGCGCGTCACGGTTGGATTGCTCAACCTCACGCATCGCGAAAGCCACGAACATCCCACGCCTCTTACTCCCGGTGAAACAACAGCTGCCACAGTTGAGCTTGATGACATCGCCCATGCCTTTCCGGCTGGACATCGCATCGCAGTGTCGGTCTCCACGACCTATTGGCCCATTGCCTGGCCCTCGCCGGAGCTCGCAACCCTGACACTCGACTGCGGACTGTGCAAATTGGAATTGCCAGTGCGAACGCCGCACCCCAAGGATTCAGAACTGCGGCCCTTCGATCCGCCTGAACAGGCCAAGCCTGCACCTTCGATCTACCATGATGTCGAGAAATCGCACCCGCGGCGCGTGACCCGTGACCTACTCTCGGGCAAGATGACTGTTGACTTTCCGCGCTGGACCTATCGCAAGGACATGCCAGATATTGGCCAGCAGCAAGCGTCAAGCGGTTTTGCACGCTACGAAATCATCGATGGCGAACCTCTCTCCGCGACCATCATCACAGGTTACGAGGTTGAGTTGAAACGGCCCGACACCACCATCACCCATAAGAGCACAGGTCGCATGACTTGCGATGCCACCCACTTCATCATCGAGATGGACCTCGCCCTGGGCGAAAACGGTCAAACGGTGTTTGAGCGCCGCTGGCATGAAAGGATCCGCCGTGACATGGTTTAACTGTCAGGTTCAGCTGCAAGGAGGCGCGCGGCAATTGTGTTGAACTACGCCATCAAACGCATTGGCCTTGCGGTGCTGATCATCTTCCTGGTCATGCTCGCGATGTATGCAATGGTGTTCTTGGTGCCGGGTGATCCCGCCTCTCTTGCCCTTGGCCCCCGCGCAACCCCTGAACTCAAACAGGCATTGATGGAGAGCATGGGGCTCGACAAACCGGTCTATGTTCAGGTATGGAACTTCTTCCGCAATGCCTTGACGGGTGATCTTGGTTACGATGTCTGGTCAAAGCGGCCGGTCGCGGACATGATCCTCGAGGTGTTCCCGCAAACCTTGTTCCTGGGTGCAGTTGCGCTTGGAACGGCTGTGGTTCTCGGCATCGGGCTTGGCTGCCTCGCCGTTTTGTGGCGCGGGTCACTGGCCGACCGGCTGCTCGCTGTTCTTTCCGTCAGCATGATTTCTGTGCCGTCCTTCGTCATTGCCATCTATCTTCTGCTCATCTTTGCTGTGTGGCTTGGCTGGTTTCCGGCAATTGGTGCAGGTGAAGCGGGCAATGTGAAAAGCCAGATTCAGGCCGTCATCTTGCCGGCTGCGGCCATCGGCATAACGTGGGTAGGCTATATTGCACGGCTTGTGCGCGCCTCCATGCTCGACGTGATGGGGGCCAACCATGTGCGCACAGCCCGTGCATTTGGGCTCACCGAGCGCAAGATCGTGCTACGCTACGCACTCCGCATTGCAATCATACCAACCATCGCGATCCTTGCTGTGGGGTTTGGCTCTATCCTCTCAAGCGCCGTGTTCGTCGAAACAGTGTTTTCACGTCCCGGCATAGGATCGCTGATCACCGGCGCAGTACTCAAGCGCAATTACCCTGTTGTCATGGGAGCCGTCCTGTTCATGACTGCTTTCTATTTGTTTGTCGTCACGGCTGCCGACCTGCTGATGGCCTATCTAGATCCCCGCATCCGGGATGTGCTCCGTGGCTAGCCGCGGCTCTCGCACAGCCTGGCGGGCGCTGCGGGCTGACGCCCTTGGCATGATGGGCTTTGTCATCGTTGCAACCTTCATCGCCATGGCGCTGTTCGCACCATGGATTGCGCCCTATGATCCGCTAAAAATTGACGTCGCCCACAAGTTCGCCACTCCAAGCCTTTCACACTTCGCCGGAACCGACCAACTTGGGCGCGACCTGCTTTCGCGCCTGATTTATGGTGCACGCACAGCGCTGGGCATTGCCCTCACAGCGACTGGCATCGCCGGCCTGTGTGGCATCCTGCTTGGCATCATCGCAGGCTATGGGCCACGCTGGCTGGATGCACTTCTGGTCCTCGTTTTCGACTCGCTTACGTCGTTGCCCATGATCATGCTGGCGCTTGCAGTGATCACCGTGCTGGGACCCGGCACGGCAACACTGATTTTTGTGATCATCATCATTTCAGTTCCGGGCTACGCCCGGTTTATCCGCGCCCAGACATTGAGCCTTGTGCGCAGTGATTTCATTCTGGCCGAGAGAGTGATGGATGCTTCCCATCTTCGCATTATCCTTATTCATCTTCTGCCCAATGTTGCGGGTCAATTGCTTATTGTGCTGTCGATGGATATTCCAATTGTCATTATGCTGGAAGCAGGCCTCAGTTACCTGAGCCTCGGCGTCAAGCCGCCGACGCCAAGCTGGGGCAATATTCTCTACGATGCCTACATCGCGCTCAGGCAATCGCCCTTCATGGTGGTGGTGGCGGGCCTTCCCTTGGTGCTCGCCACCTTGGGGTTCACCTTTCTGGGTGAGGCGTTGCGGGACGCGCTTGACCCACGGCTGCAGCTCAAGGTGATCAGATGAGCGAATTGCTTCTGTCGGTAAAAAATCTTTCAGTCTCCTACGACACAGAGGCGGGCTCCCTGCAGGCCCTGCGCCGCGCCAATCTTGCAGCACGAGCCGGCGAGGTCATCGGGATCGTCGGCGAAAGCGGTTGCGGCAAGTCCACACTTGCCTCAGCTCTCATCAACCTGCTTGCCACCAATGCGCGCGTTGTGGAAGGAAGCGTGGATTTCAATGGGCGCGACATTCTTTCCTTGTCGGCAGAAGAAAAGCGCCATGTGCGGGGCCGCCACATCGCCATGATCTTCCAGGATCCGATGACGTCATTCAATCCGGTGTTGCGTCTCGGCGACCAGTTGGTGGACTTTCAGGACCAGCTTGATCTCCCTCAACGCGAGAAGCGCGAACGCGCCTGCGCCATGTTGGCGCGCGTCGGCATCCCTGATCCCGCCTACAACATGAACCGTTATGTGCACGAACTGTCTGGCGGCATGCGCCAGCGCGTCGCAATCGCCGCCGCCTTGCTCATGACACCTGATGTGTTGATTGCTGACGAACCAACGACTGCTCTCGATGTGACGATGGAAGCGCAGATCATCCATCTGATGCGCGAACTGCGGCATGATTACAATGGCGCCATTATCGTGATCACCCACCACCTCGGCCTGGTCGGAGAACTGTGCGACAGGGTATATGTGATGTACGCCGGCCAAGTGGTGGAAGAAGGCTCGACCGACGATATCTATCACAATCCACGCCACCCTTATACACAGGCACTGAATGCCTGCGACCCTGCGCACCTCGAGGAGGCCGTCGCAACACTGCCAACGATTGCAGGGCGCTTGCCCGATCTCGTCACACCACCTCAAGGGTGCAGCTTTGTGGACCGTTGCCCCATTGCCACCACGCACTGCCGAAACGCACCACCCGCCATGGTGGAGGTTGCAGCCGGCCACCACGCTTTGTGCCATGAGGCAAGGCGATGAGCGCCGTCTTCGAAATTCGGGACGGTGCAGTGGATTTGGTTCCACCAGTTCCAGTGCTCAAACGCCTGAGCCCAGACCCCGCACTTCGCATCAACATTCTGCGCGGGATCAACTTTGCGATTGCGCCGGGGGAAGTGCTTGGCCTGGTCGGTGAATCGGGTTCAGGCAAGAGCACGCTTGCCCGCGTCATGGTCGGTTTGCAACCCATGAGCCAAGGCAGCCTGGCCTTTGAGGGCAAGCCGCTCATCACCCGGCAAGACTTCTCTGCCTTCCGCCGCCGCGGTGCGCTGATGTTCCAAGACCCGGTGGCCTCCCTCAGTCCACGCCGCAAAGTGGAGCAGCTGGTGATTGAACCCTTTGTGATCCAAGGGCAGGCACCACCTGATTTAAGTGCCCGCGCAGCCCAATTGCTCGAGCGTGTTGGCCTGCCCGCAAGCATCGGCCAGAGATACCCGCATGAACTGTCCGGTGGGCAGGCGCGGCGCGTTTGCGTGGCAAGAGCACTGGCGTTGAATCCAAGTTTGCTGATCGCGGACGAACCAACTGCCGGTCTCGATGTTTCCGTCCAGGCCGAAATTCTCAACCTGATGACCGGGCTCAAAACCGATCTCGGCCTCAGCTTCCTGATCATAACCCACAACCTCGCCATGGTGCGGCATGTGAGCAGCCGGATTGCCATCCTGTATCTCGGGCGCCTCGTTGAACTGGGCACCACCCGCGAAATCTTTGCGCGCCCTGCCCACCACTACACGCAAAGCCTCATTGCGTCCGAACCACAACCGGACCCGCGCAAGCGCCGCAGCGACCTTGCGCTCAAAGGGGAAATTCCAAGCGTCCTTGCCCGGCCGGTTGGCTGTGCCTTTCACACACGCTGCCCTGCTGTGCGACCGCTTTGCAAAACAGCAGAACCCAAACTTGCGGCAACGAATGCAGGTCGCGCCACGGCCTGCCACTACCCGATAACATAACAAGCCAACGGAGGAAGACATGACAATTCAATGGAACACAGATCGGCGAACCCTGCTGAAGGCGGGAGGCGCCTTTTTGGCCAGTCTGGCATCCGGCTCACGCCTCGCCTGGGCAGTTGACAGAGACACATTGCGGTTGCGCGCCGTATCTGACTTGCAGGTGCTTGACCCCAAAGGTATCATCGGCGAATTGGATGACATCATCAACCGCTGCACGCAAGTGACGCTCATCCGCCTCGGTGACATGCGTGATGGCAATCCCACTTCGAATTGGGGCGCGGAGACCGTGGAGTGGAAAGATCCGCAAACCATTGCCTTCACCCTGCGCGACGGTTTGACGTGGAACAATGGTTTTGGCCCAGTTACCTCCGATGACGTGAAGTTCTCGTTTGAACGCATCGCCGGCAGCGACTCGGCCTGGGCGTATCAGTTTGAAAAGCTGGACAAGGTCGAAGTTATCGACCCACGTTCGGGCCTCATTCACCTCAAGGCACCGTTCAAGCCCTTCTGGTTCATTTCGCTTCCCTACTATGGAGGACATATCGTTTCGAAGGCAGCTGTCGAAAAAGCGGGCGGCAGTTACACGACGCAGATTCCCGCTCAATGCGGACCGTTCCTGCTCGACAAATGGGAGCAGAACCAGAAGGTCACGCTTGTTGCCAACCCCGACTGGAAGGGTCCCAAGCCTGACTTCAACAGGATTGAGTACTTCATCGTGAACGACGACCAGGCTGCACTCCTCGCCTACGAGGCAGACTCCTTTGACTATACGCACGTTGCCCTGACATCGGCGAAAGAGGTGAAGGCCAACCCGCCCAAGGGCTCCAAGCTCATAGAAACAAAATCAACGCGCTATGCCTGGCTTACCATCAACATGAATGCCGAAGCGTTGAAGGACATTCGCGTCCGCCAGGCCATCCAATACGCCTATGACGGCGATGCAGTCATTCAAGGCGCCTATGACGGCCTCACCGCGCGGCTGGTCGAACAGCGGCTGATACAGGTTCTCCATCAGCAGCGCGTCGTGGCGCTGCGCCAGCCGCGGCCAGATCGCCGCCCAGTCGCGGCGCAGATCCGGGCTGAGCCGGGGCGAGCTGATCCCCACCAGCAGCAACGGCTTCTGCTCCTGTCCGGCCTGTTTCAGGATCGAATCAAGGTTTTCCTCGGTCATCGCGGGCGAAAGCCCCAGCAGCAGGTCGTTTCCGCCCAGCTCGACCATGACCGCGTCGGGGTCATAGCGGGTCAGGGAAAAGCCGATCCGCACCCGGCCGCCGGCAGCGGTGTCGCCCGACAGGCCGCCATTCACCAGCACGACATCGTCATGGCCGCGCGCCTTCAGCCAGCGCTGCAATTGCGGCACCAGCCCCTGGTCGGGCGGCAGGCCATACCCCTCGGTCAGGCTGTCGCCGAACGCGAGGATACGCAGCGGCTCGGCCGCGGCGGGGGCCGCGGCCAGAAGCAGGGTCAGGATAAGGGCTTTCAGGTTCATCCGGCTCGTCTCAATCGCAAGGCATTGGTTACCACGAAGACCGAGGACAGCGCCATCGCCCCCGCCCCCAGCATCGGCGAAAGCTGCGGCCCGCCAAAGGGCACCAGCACGCCCATCGCCACCGGGATCAGCGCGGTGTTGTAGGCGAAGGCCCAGAACAGGTTCTGCCGGATGTTGCGCATCACCGCGCGCGACAGCCGGCGTGCCCGGATGATGCCGGTGAGGTCGCCCTGCAGCAGCGTCACCCC
>CALMEZ010000323.1 GCA_937864985.1 uncultured Alphaproteobacteria bacterium | reverse complement strand
AGAACCAGGAAGACCTGGCCCAGATCCTGACCGCAGAGCAGGGAAAGCCCCTCGCTGAATCGCGCGGTGAAATCGCCTATGGTGCCAGCTTCATTGAATGGTTCGCCGAAGAGGCCCGCCGCGTTTATGGTGAAACCGTGCCAGTGCCATTTCCCAATGGCCGCGCCGTTGTCATCAAGCAGCCGGTCGGCGTCATCGCCTGCATCACGCCGTGGAACTTCCCCAATGCCATGATCACCCGGAAGGCGGGCGCCGCCTTGGCCGCTGGTTGCACCATGGTCTGCAAGCCTGCGGGTGAAACACCGCTATCGGCGCTTGCCATGGCTGAACTGGGCGAGCGCGCCGGCATTCCCGCAGGCGTGTTTTCGGTGATCACTGGATCGGCTCGTGAGATCGGCGCGGAAATGACCTCGAACCCAATCGTCCGTGGGCTGACGTTTACGGGCTCAACCGAGATTGGCCGCGTGCTCATGTCACAATGCGCCCCAACCATCAAGAAGCTGGGTCTTGAACTCGGCGGCAATGCCCCATTCATCGTGTTTGACGATGCGGACCTCGATGCCGCTGTGGCCGGTGCCATGGCCTCCAAATACCGCAACAATGGCCAGACCTGCGTGTGCGCCAACCGGCTTTATGTGCAGGAAGGTGTTTACGACAAGTTTGCCGAAAAGCTTGCGGCAGCCGTGAACAAGCTGAAGGTCGGCAATGGTGCGGCTGATGGTGTGACCACGGGACCGCTGATCAATGCCGCCGCTGTCAAAAAGGTGGAGGAACACATTGCCGATGCGCTGGCCAAGGGTGGCAAGCTGGCCACGGGCGGCAAGCCCATGGGCGGCAACTTCTTTGAACCCACCATCATCACCGGCGTGACCAAGGACATGGCTGTGGCCCGCGAAGAGACGTTTGGACCCGTTGCGCCGCTGTTCAAGTTCAAGACCGAGGAAGAGGCGATCGAAATGGCGAACGCCACCGAATTCGGCCTCGCATGCTATTTCTACACGCGGGATATCGGCCGCGTCTGGCGCGTTGGCGAAGCGCTGGAATACGGCATGGTCGGCATCAACGAAGGCATCATCTCCACGGCTGAAGTGCCTTTCGGTGGCGTCAAGGAATCAGGCCTCGGCCGCGAAGGTTCTTCGCACGGCATGGAAGAATATCTTGAAATCAAGTACATGCTGATGGGAGGCTTGGGGAAGTGAGCAAGAAACCGAAACTGACCGCCGATGAAATGAAGAAGGCGGCAGCCCTGGCTGTCTTGCCGAAAATCCAGGACGGCATGATCGTCGGCCTCGGCACCGGCTCCACCGCCAACCATTTCATCAATGCCCTCGCCGAAAAGGCAAAGGCAGGTTTGAACGTGAAGTGCATCCCGACGTCACAAGCCTCGGCCAAGCTTGCCCAATCTCTCGGACTTACGCTCACAACCCTCGATGAACATCCCTTCGTTGATATCACCGTTGACGGCACCGATGAGATTGATGGTTCTTTCCGCCTGATCAAAGGTGGTGGCGGCGCATTGCTGCTCGAAAAGATCGTCGCCTCATCCTCGAAATACATGGTGGTGATTGCCGATGAATCAAAGCAAGTGAAGCAGCTTGGCGCGTTCCCGTTGCCGATCGAGGTCGTGCCATGGGGCGTCAAGGCCACGGCCTGGAAGATCGAGCGCGCCCTCAAAATGGTTGAGGTCGAAACCAAGATGACGCTGCGGAGCCGCGATGGTCAGACCTTCCGGACCGATGCCGGCAACTGCATCATTGATTGTGCCTGTGGTGCCTTGAAACAGGAAGACCGTCTGGAGTATGCGCTGAACAATATTCCCGGCGTCGTGAACAATGGTCTGTTCGTCGGAATTTGCGGCATCGCCTATATCGCCCATGCTGATGGCAAGGTTGAGGAGCTTTATCGCCCGTGACGTCCTTCGACGTTGATCTCTTCGTCATTGGTGCCGGCTCAGGCGGTGTCCGGGCGGCGCGCATTGCGGCCAGACATGGCGCCAAAGTCATGGTCGCCGAGGAATATCGTGTCGGCGGAACCTGCGTCATCCGCGGCTGCGTGCCCAAGAAGCTCTTTGTCTACGCCTCGAAATTTGCCGAAGAATTTGAGGACGCTGTGGGCTTTGGCTGGACCTCGGACAAGGTGTCCTTCGATTGGGCGACATTGATCGAGAACAAGGACAAGGAAATCGACCGACTCAACAAGGCTTACATCCGCAACCTGACCGGGGCAGGCGCGGAGCTGGTTGAAGAACGCGCCACGCTGATCGATGCACACACGGTGCACCTCGCCTCCGGCCGCAAGGTCACCGCGAAATTCATTTTGATTGCCACCGGCGCAACACCGTTTGTGCCGCACCATCTTCCCGGGCTCGAATTGGCCATCACCTCCAATGAAGCCTTTCACCTCGAGCAATTGCCGCGACGCATGGTGATTGTCGGCGGTGGTTACATTGCTGTGGAGTTCGCAGGCATATTCAACGGGCTCGGTGTTGAAACCATTCTGCTGTACCGCGGTGAGCAGATCCTGCGTGGTTTCGACAATGACCTCCGCAACCATCTCGCCGCCGAGATGAAGAAAAAGGGTATCGAAATCCGGACCGGTGCCGATGTCCATGAAATCCAGCGATCAGGCGATGGCGTACGCGTGACACTGACGGATGGCAGCCGCATTGGTGCCGGCCAGATCATGTTTGCCACCGGCCGCATGCCGAATGTCGCGGGCCTTGGGCTGGAACATGTGGGCATCAGGCCGACGCCCCACGGCGCCATTCCCGTGAACGAATACTCGCAAACCGAAGTGCCCAACATCTATGCGGTTGGTGATGTGACCAATCGCGTCAATCTCACGCCTGTCGCCATCCGCGAGGGTCACGCTTTCGCCGACACGGTGTTCGGCGGCAAGCCCACCATGGTCAATCATGGCCTCGTTCCCACGGCCGTGTTCTCGCAGCCGGAACTGGGCACTGTCGGCATGACGGAAGAACAGGCCCGCATCCGCCACAAGCATCTCGACATCTACAAGACATCGTTCCGGCCCATGAAGCACACGCTCTCGGGGCGCGATGAGCGCATGTTCATGAAGCTCGTCGTGGATGCAGACACGGACAAGGTTCTGGGCTGTCATATTGCCGGACCGGATGCTGGGGAAATGGCCCAGCTTCTGGGCATCGCCATCACCTGCGGAGCCACCAAGGCCCAGTTTGATGCCACTTTGGCCGTTCATCCCACTGCCGCTGAGGAATTGGTCACCATGCGCGAGAAGTGGCAGGGTTAACGCCACTTCAGCCAGGCTGGCCCGCCCCATGGAATAATGGGGCCGCCGGGGCGTAATATTCCCGACATGGCACCGGATCACCGCACGTTTTCAAACCAATTGATCATCGAACTGCCCTATTTGCGGCGGTTTGCCCGATCAATTGCGGGCGACGCCGCGCTGGCCGACGATCTGGTGCAGGACACGCTGGCCCGCGCCCTCGACAAGAGGCATCTTTACGATGAAACGCGGCCGCTGCGGGCCTGGCTCTTTGCCATTCTGCGCAACCTGTTCATCAACGGGATCCGCAAGCGGCAGCAGTTCCAGGTTGTAAAGACCGTTGATGACCTGGTGGACGGCGAGGACGCCATTGCGCCGGATCAGGAACAGGGTATTTCCCTGCGCCTGATTTCGGATGCGCTGGAGCGCCTGCCGCCTCAGCACCGCGAGGTCATTGCCTTGGTTAGCCTTGAAGAGATGAGCTACCGCGACGTGGCGGAAATATTGGGCGTGCCGATGGGCACCGTCATGTCGCGCCTGTCGCGGGCCCGAGAGCAGTTGCGGGCCATGTTGGAAGTGAGCGGAACGCCGGTTCTGCGGAGGGTGAAATGATGGCAGAAAATGATCGCATGGACGCTTGGACGTTGCATGCCTTTGCTGATGGAGAGTTGGAGGCGCATGAGCGCGACGATGTCGAACGCCGTTTGGCTCAGGAGCCTGATGCACGCAGCCTTCTCGATGCCGTCCGCCGTGAAAAGGCAGCGCTTCATGCTGTTTATGATCCCATCCTGAATGAAGCAGTTCCCCCTGCTTTGCTGGCAGCCGCGCGCACAGCGCCGCAGGCTCGCAGGGCCCCGTGGATGGCCATCGCCGCCTCTGCCGTGTTTCTGACTTTGGGCGCCAGCGTGGGTTGGATGGGCGCGCGCGTCAGTGGGCCGGATGAATTGGAAATGATGTCGAAGCGGGCTTTGGTGGCGCATGAGGTCTACGCCAATGATGCCAAGCATTCCGTCGAAGTGAGTGCGGCTGAATCTGATCAGTTGCAGACCTGGCTGACCAAGCGGATTGGCGCCAAGGTGGTGATCCCTGATCTGGCCGACCGCGGTTTCACCTTTGTCGGCGGCAGGCTGCTCGCCGCCGAAGAGCGGCCTGCCGGCCAGTTGCTGTTTGAAGACGAGAGCAAGCACAAGGTTGCGGTTTTCGTGACGCTGAATGCCAACCACCGCGATGTGCCCATGCAGATGGAACAGCGCGGCAATCTCTGGGGCTGCTATTGGCTGGACGGCAAGTTCGGACTCGCCGTCACCGGTGATCTTCCCAAGGAAGAGGTGCTGGCTCTGGCGCAGGATGTCTACGACCAGCTTGAGAAGAGCTGACCGCGACTCTACACCTTGAACAGCGTCAGCGCCGCGTGCTGCAGCAGCATGATGGTCTTGGCATCCTTGATGCGGCCATCGGCGATCATCGCCATCGCCTCATCAAATGGCACTTCGAGGACGGCAATGTCCTCGCCTTCATGTTCATGACCGCCGCCTTGTGAAACGCGATCACGCGCCGCATAGGGTGCCGCGAAGAAATGCAGCTTCTCGGTCACTGACCCCGGGCTCATGAAGGCCTCGAAAATCTTCTGCACGGCGCCAATGCGGAATCCGGTTTCTTCTTCGGTTTCCTTCTTGATGCAGGCCTCGGGATCAAGATTGTCGAGAAGTCCCGCCGGCACTTCGATCAACAGGTCATCATAGCCATTGGCAAAGGCGGGATAGCGAAACTGTTTCGTCAGGATGATGGTGCGGCGCGCCACGTTGTAAAGCAGGATGCAGGCTCCATTGCCCCGGTCATAGACCTCGCGCACCTGTTCCTGCCACGAGCCATCGGCGCGCTGGAAATTGAACCGTGCCTTCCGCAGGATATACCAGTTGTCGGAGAGAAGGGTGACGTCAATCACCTTGACGCGTGGTGAAATGCTCATGCGGGCAGGGTCCCGCCAGCCGACAAGGAAATGCGGCTAGATTTCACATGCAGGAGTGCAGGGCCCGGCTCGGCGAGGAACGCCTTCACCGTCTCATCCACGTTTCCGCCCATTTCAAGCCGGTGCGCGGCAATGCCAAACGACTTGGCCCAGGCCGTGAAATCCGGATTGGACAACTGTGTGCCGGAAATGCGCTGCGGATATTCCCGCTCCTGGTGCGTGCGAATGGTGCCATAGATACCATTGTCTGAGAGAACGATCTTTGGCGCTGCCCCTTGCGCGACAGCCGTGGCAATTTCCTGCCCTGTCATCAGGATGCCGCCGTCACCAACAAAGGCAATGACTGTACGCTGTGGATGGTTGATTGCGGCCGCCACCGCCGCCGGAACGCCAAGGCCCATGGCCCCCGCCACACAGCCGATCAGTGTATTGGTCGGCGTCATGACCCAATGGCGGTGCGCCCACGTGGTCATGTTGCCGGCGTCCATGGTGATGATGCAGTTCTTCGGCGCCAGCCGCGAAAGTGCTTCCGTCACCACCCCGAAATCCACGCCATCGCTCACGCTGCGCGGCGTGAAGGCCTGCATGCCTTTGACATAGGCATTGAGTTTGCGGTTCCAGGCTTCGCGGCCGGAAGAGACAACGCGCGCCGTGTGGGCGAGATCGCGCAGCACGGCTGCGGGATCGGCACACAGGGGATAGTCAGTGCGGAACACATGGCCAAGTGGCTCATGGTCAGGATAGACGTGCACAAGTGTCTGGCGCGGAGCGGGGGCCTCCGGGAATTCGTAGCTGAGCGAGGCAAAGTCCCCAAGGCGCGTGCCGAACGCAAGGATCAGATCGGACTCGTTGAGAAGGTCGCGATAGGCCTTTGGCGTTCCGGGGTTGAAATGACCGGCATAAAGGTCAGAGCCATTGTTGAACACATCCTGGCTTTTCCAGCTTGTGGCAACGGGAATGCGCTGGGCCTCGGCAAACTTCGCCAGCGCCGCAGAGCCACGCTCACCGCGCAATGCCGCACCCGCTATCATCACAGGCCGTTCGGCCTTGTCGATCAACTGTTGGATGTCGGTGATGGCGGCCGCCGCGTGCCCGATCATCGGCAGGGGATAGACATGTGCTTCGGCATCGCCCACCTCGTCACGCAACATGTCCTCTGGCAGTGAGAAGACGACTGGTCCCGGCGTTCCCTTCCGTGCAAGGTGGAAAGCACGCGGCATCAACTCCACAAGCTTTGCCCCTTCGGTGATTTCATAGACTCCCTTCGCGTAGGAGCCGAAAACCGCCGTGTAGTCCATTTCCTGGAACACGCCGCGCGTGCGCTCTTCACGACTCACCTGTCCGAGCATCAGGATCACCGGCAGTGCATCCTGCTGGGCCATGTGAATGCCGATTGATGCGTTGGTAGCACCCGGCCCGCGGCTCGCCATGTAGACGGCAGGCTTTCCCGTCAGCTTGGCTTCGGCACAGGCCATGAATCCCGCCCCGCCTTCATGGCGGCAGGGGATGACGGTGATTGAACTGTCATGCAAGGCATCAAGCAGGGCAAGATAGCTTTCACCCGGCACACAGTAGACGCGTTCAATGCCATGGGCCTCGAGGGATTTTACGATCAGATTAGCAGCGCGCATGACGGAACCTTCTGTGCAGGAAGGCTCCGTCATGCCCGATGACATGGTGCTTTGTCGAGGGCGGGCCGCGAATGGCAGACCCGCCTAATTTGATCCCAGTTTGGTCAGGGCTTCGTTGGCCTGCGCCACGCCTTGTGCCGCGGCCTTGCCATACCATTCCGCCGCCAATTGCGCATCAGGTTGCAGGCCGACGACATGCAGCGTGTTATAAGTCGCCGGGTCGTAAGTCTGTCCAACGAAGTAGGCGGCGTCAGGAAGTTTCAATGCATTGGCCTTGAGGAAGAACTGTCGCGCTGAAATCAAATCCCCGTTCTTGAGCAGGGCCTGCCCCTTGGCCAACAGTGTTTGGGCCTCGGCATTGGCGGTCTGCAGGGGTTGGGGGACAGGCGTGACCTCCGCAGGATGATTGAATCCCTGGTCAGGCATTGCAGAGACTGGCGTAACCTGAACATTGGATTGAGGCCCCGTGAGCGTTTCAGGAGGTGGCACGGCCCCCGGCAGTGGCACGGCTGCCAGATCGAGCGCCACGTTCATGATCTGCGGCGGAGCTGCCTCCTGTCCGGTTTTTTCGTCAAGTGCTGCCACTTCCAGTCCGAGCTGCGATGTAGTGGATCGCGGAACGACCAGTTCGGCCTTGGCAAGCTCGGCTGACTTCACCAGCCATTGCCCTTGGGCCAGCGCCACGCCGCGCGTCAGGTAGGCCTCCGGCGGAAGACCGCTGATGCGAATGGCAATCGGGCTTTCGGCATTCGTGGGAAACGTTGAAATGCCAAGCGGGATGGGGCCATTGACGGGCCCTGAAACATCGCTGACATCAAAGCGTGCAACGGGAACAGCTTTGTGCAGGGTCAAATTCGCTGTTTGCTCCGATGGCGCAAACCAGCCGGCATAAAACTTGGACACAACGGCCCGCGGGTCAGACACCATTGAAGCCAGTATCGAAGGGTGGGCCGCCACAAAGCCGCCCGCCCCGCCGACACCGCAGGCGAGCAGGGTCAGCACAACGGCAGAGGCCATGCCGCGCCCGGCCGGAGCCGCCTTGCGTGTGTGTGGTGCACGTGGTGCGAAGGGTGCGCGCACCGGGCGTGTTGGGGCTTTCGCCTTGGGAGAAGCCCTGTTGCCCAAGGGCAGCGGCGCAGCACCATGCGCCGGGTCAGCCATGCTCTGGGCGGTGCGGAATCTTTCCTCAAGCCGGCGCTTGTAGGCCTCATAGGCTTCAGGACTAGGCGTCGCAAACACAGGCGCGTTTCCACGTTCCCCAAGGCTCTGTTCATATCGCGAGGCCATGTCCTCGGGGTTCAGGCGCACATAGGTGCGCGAAAACCATGAAGGGTCACGCGGCGGCGGCTCTATATCATCTGACATCCCCTCGTCCGCGGCGGGTTCCACTCCTTCAAATTCGGGTTCAGGGTCATAGCTGCTCTTGCGGGCTTCTGATGCTGTCATCGTAACGCTCCCTCGTGTTAAAAAATCGGAATGGATTATTGTCCCGGCGTGGCTGTAACCACCGCCAGCGGATCACGCGTCCAGCCCGGCACGTCGCGCTGCAGCGCGGCTGTGGTGAGCCATGGCAATTGACTGGGGCCGGAATAAAGCTCTGCGATCAGCTTCTTCATGGCATTGCTCTGATCGGGGCTGCGGTGAATCCTGGATGTAGCCAGCACCAGCGTTGTGGCTATGGTTTCGAGTTTTGGCCCGTTTTCCGGCAAGCCCGGCAGATCCGTCTGGTCCAGCGTGTGTGCCTCGTAAACCGTTTCAAATCCCTGCGGCACCGGCAATGGCAGAATATGAAAATCCTTCATGGATTTTGCTGTGCGCAGGGCAGATGTGCCAATCATCAGCGCACCATCCGCTTCACCGCGTTGCAGGGCGGCCAGTCCTTCGGCATGGGATTTGGGCACACGCACAAACGGAACACCCAATGCGCCGAATACCAGTTCTCCCGTCGCAAAACCGGCAGACTGTGCCGGCCCCGTGCAGATGCGTTTGTTGGCCAAGAGTGTCAGGCTGGGAATGGAGGCGTGCGTGACCAGCAGGATGGGAATCGATTGCAGCCGCGCCATATATGAAAAGCGCGTGCGTGCGGGTATGAGAAGTCCCTGTCCCTCGGCATAGGCCAAAGTGTCAGCAGTGAGGATGGCAAGATCGGCCCCTTGCAGCTGGTTCAGGTCGGCGAGTGCTTGCAGGCTGCCGCGCCCCTGAGTGGGCACCAGACGCAGGCCCTGCCGGTGGTCAAGCTCGTCCGCAAGGCCAGAGGCAATGGGCAGCCATTCCGGCTCGCCCGCGAGAATATTGAGCGCGGCAATCCCAGCCTCGGCAGCTTCAAGCGACAGGCCTTGGGCCACCGCCAATGTCATGATGGCCCGGATGACGCTGCGTCTTTGCATCATTTCATCTCCACGAGGTGTGCCGTCCCGTGTATGTGAAATTGCTGCCGATCAAGGTTACGTTTGGCTCACATTGTGGCAATGGGGTGGCAATAACGAGGAATCATTGCGGCCCGGAATCAGGCCATGAAACTGAAAATCAAATTGCGTGGAAAGAAAACATGTCGGTGATTTCAGAAGCAAAGGACAAGATCAGGGGCAGGGGCCTTGCCGTGGTTCTGCCGGAAGGAGACGACGAAAGAATCGTTGCCGCCGCGGTGCGCCTAAAAACCGAAAACCTGGCCGAGCCCGTCGTGTTCACGGGTGCAATTCCTCTGGCAGGTGCACGTGACATTGAACTCGTCTTGTCGAAGCGCGAAAAAATGACTGAGGCCATGGCGGCGCGCCTTTTGCAGAAGCCGCTATATCGGGCGGGGGCGATGGTTGCCAATGGTGGTGCTGCCGCCATGGTGGCAGGCGCCTCACATGCCACGGCGCGCGTCATCGAAGCGGCGCTGATGACCGTGGGCCTCGCGCCCGGCATTGCCATCCCGTCTAGCTTCTTCCTGATGCAGTGGCCAGACCGTCGCCTGATCTTCTCGGATTGCGCCGTGAACGTGCAGCCTGCAGCACGCGAACTTGCTGATATCGCGTTGGCTTCGGCACGGAGCGCAAGCCGCATTCTGCACGAAGAGCCG
>CALMEZ010000322.1 GCA_937864985.1 uncultured Alphaproteobacteria bacterium | reverse complement strand
CACATACCACCTCGGGGCCGGCTGGTAGCGGATGATGCCCAGCACTTCCTGGAAATTGGCACCCAGCGGGTGCGCCAGCGGTTGGTTGTAATGGGTATAATTAGAAATGGTATCGTTGTGCGAATAGGTGAATGGGCGAACCCTGTTTGTTTCAACCTGTATATCGAGGTTCTTTACACCGAATGCATCCAGGTATTTGATGCCAAGCTGTATGCCCCATTTGTTCACCCAGCTCTTGGGATGGTTCTTGATTTCGGAAAGGATGAATTCATCCAGTAGTAACTGCCCGTACAACTGTGCCCGGTGAGCAATGTTCGCTTTGAAATCAAAGCCGGCGAGGGCGTTGTCGGGGCTGCCCACGGTTCCTTCAATATGGCGGTAGAAGATGATCGGGTTGAGGTATTGAAAATCGAAACGGTTCTTCCGCCCGAAGATCACGCCTTCAAACAGACCGATGTTCAGCCATTTGGTCACGTTCATACTCAGGTGATGCATGGCGGCATATTTCCTGTCGAGCAGGGTATCGCCGGCTTTCCTGAACTGCGGCATGAGCTCCATGAACAGGTTCTGGTAATTGATTTTCCAAATCTTGGTATTGAGCTTCAGGAAGAGGTAGCTGTTGCCCCAATCGCTCAGGAACAGGCTGCGGTAGCCGGCGCCGATAAAATTCTTATCATAGCCAAACTGGATATCAATATACTTGGCGGCATTGAAGGTGATATAACCGCGGGCATCAAAATAATCGTAACCCGATGTTTTGAAAGGTTTGTAAAAGCCCACGCCCGGCACCGCCCCGAACTTGCTTACCTGCTGCTGGTAAAACAGGGGGCCCCGTTCCTGGTTTTCGATGATGGAAGAAGCAAAGCCAATGCGGCGGGCAATAGTGCCCCGCAGTGTTACCCCGCGGCTGTTGAGGTATATCGATTCATTCTTGGGGCCACGCTCCACGCCTTTGCTGTGCAAGTCGACGATAAAGATCGACATGCCGCGGTTGCCAGCGTCCTTGTCGGTTCGCGCCAGTACAAAGCCAAGATCAGCCACCGGTGCATTGTGAATCCAGATCTTGCCGCCATTCAGCAACCAGCCACTGCCATCCGGCGTTGCTGTGGTGCGAATGCCTGACACATCGGTCCCCGCTTCCGGCTCGGTGATACAGTAGGCTACCTTCTTACGCATGGACAGAATGTCCGCCAGCATCGATCGCTGACCCGGCGTGCCATGGCGCACCAACAATGTGGAAATGAGTTCAACAAGCCCACATTGGTCGGCCACGCTGGAATAGCCCCGCGCAAGTTCCTCCATCACCACGGCATAGGTGACGGTGTCGAAGCCAGGTCCGCCAAACTGTTCGGGAACGCCGATGCCAAACAGGCCGAGTTCCGCCATTTGCGCATAGATCTCTTCCGGAAAGCGTTCTTCCTGGTCAAGCGCCTCTGCCGCAGGCCGCAGCACAGTGTCAGCAAACGAGCGTGCCATGTCACGCGCCTGCAGATGTGTGTCTGTCAAAAACATGGTCTTGAACCTTCTTGTCGAACCGCTGGATTCCCATTGCCAAACACCGGCAACCGCCCCATAATACGCACTATCTAGTTACTTAACAAGTTGTTTGTGCCGCAATCACTTTTCTGGGGGCAACGGCAGACAGGGAATTGAAAATGAACACGTTCTTTCGCCGCAGCCAGGGCCGTCTTTTTGGCACCTACCCGCTCAAGGGGGAAGTGCTCACGAAGGCGGTGACGGCAGCTCTCGACGCGGGTTACCGGGCCTTCGACACGGCCCAGATGTATGGCAACGAGAAAGACCTGGGCGATATCCTGGCGAGTTGCGGAAGGCCGCTGCGCGACCTCTACATCATTACCAAGGTGCACCCTGACAACTTCGCCGAGGACAAATTCATCAGGAGCGTCGAGCAGAGTCTGCACGACCTCCGCATGAGCAAGGTTGACCTCTTGTTGCTGCATTGGCCACCAATCGATGGTGCTGTCGTCCCGTCTCTCAAACTACTGGAGAAGGCGCACAGGGCAGGACTTGCAGCCGAAATCGGCGTCTCAAACTACACAGCCGACATGATGCGGCAAGCCAGGCGCACACTTTCGACACCGATTGCAACAAACCAGATCGAGTTTCATCCTCTGCTGGATCAGACGAAATTGTTGGCCGTTGCGCACGAGACAGGCATTCCCCTGTGCTCCTATTCAGCCGTAGCGCGGGGCGAAGTGTTCAAGCATGCCCTGTTCAACGAACTGGCGGCGGCTTATCAGAAAACTGCGGCACAGATCGTGCTGCGGTGGATCTTGCAGAAGGGCGTCGTTGTCAATTCCATGTCAACCAAGCCGGCGAATATTCGCGCCAACTGGGATATCGCAGATTTCACACTTTCAAGCATCGACATGACCCGCATTGACGCACTCACAGCCATCAACTTCCGCGTTGTCACCAAAGACCTTGTGCCCTGGGCACCGGTCTGGGACTAAGAAAAAGGCGGCCGTTTCTGGCGGTCGCCCGAGTTCCAGGGAGAAATTGACTTTTTGCGGGAAGCAGCCAAAGCTCTTGCCCAAGCCGTTGTTGGTACCACCTATCCCACTCTTGATATGACTAGAAGACAATCTGTGTCTTCAGGTGCTGGGGGCGCTTTGGCACGCTTTCAAAAGCCAATTGAATATCCTCGAGCACAAACGACGCTCCGGTGAAGCACCTCGTATTAAAACGGCCATGCGCCAGCAAGGTGAGAGCGTCATGCATGTCTTCTCCCATGCCAGCCACCGAACCTTTGAGGCTGTCTTCGCGCAGGATTGTCTGCAGGATATCCACCGGCACGGTTGCGCCTGCTTCGGGGATGCCAAAGAACGCCACGTGGCCGCCACGACGGATGAGTTTGAAGGCTTCGGCATAGAGGCTGGCGGCCCCCACGCTTTCGATGACAAGATCAGCACCCCGGCCATCGGTTCTGGAGAGAACCACCTCATGCAGCGGCGCCAAGTCTGACACAGCCTCATCAGCACCCACAGCCTTCGCCATGGCACAGCGGCTTTCCGACAGATCGAAGGCAATGATGGGCGCCGCGCCCAGGAGGCGCATCATCTGCACATGCAAGTTGCCAATGGGGCCCGCTCCGAGAATGACCACCGAACTGCCGAGAGCCACCCTCGCCTTGCGGGCCGCGCGCACCACGCAGGCCACCGGTTCCGTCAGGGCGGCAACTTCTGCCGGCATGCCCTCCGGCACAGAAATGACCAGCCGTGACGGCACGCTTACATATTCGGCAAAGGCGCCATCACGCGAAATGCCGAGCTGCTGCATCTCTGGACAGGACAGGATTTCGTTGCGACGGCACCAGTAGCACGTGCCGCACCCCACGTTGATGTCAACCACAACACGCTGGCCCGGCTTGAACCGCCCTGCCCCGGCCCCCACAGATTCCACGACGCCCACAAACTCGTGTCCCGGAACCAGCGGCAACTTGTCAGCGGCATAGTGTCCATGAAAGATGTGCAAGTCTGTGCCGCAAATGCCCACACGCTCGACCTTGACCAAAACATCGCCCGCCTGAACCACTGGGCGGGGACGGCTCTGGAGTTCGAAACGCCCTGGCTCAACAAGAACAGCGGCTCGCATCATGTTCCTCGCTTTACTTGACGATTCTGAGTTTCGACCGGTCGATGGTCAACGCAATGGCGGCGATGAGGATGAGGCCAAAGAACATTTGCTGCTGCGTGGCGTTGACATCAAGATAGAGCATGGATGCGCGGATCACGGCGACGATCAGCGTGCCGATCATGGTGTTCACCACACCACCCACACCGCCGGTCAGGGGTGTGCCACCCACAAGAACCGCCACAATGGCCGGCAGCAGGAAACCATTGGCAACGCTGGGGGCACCACCTGAAAGCTTGACCGCGAACAACAGCCCGGCGAAGGCCGCAAGCCCGCCAGAGAGCGCAAAGGCCGCAATTTTGTACTTACTCACGGAGACGCCAGAAGCGACTGCGGCAAGCTCGCCTGCACCGATGGCCTTGAGATTGCGCCCAATGACAGTGCGGCGTTCGATGAACCAACAGATGAAAAGCAGGACCGCCGCAATGACAAGCTCGTGCGGGATGCCGGCCGTGCGCCCGATCATCCAGCCGAAAAGTGCATCGCGTTGCGCAGCATCCATGGAGACTGAGCGTTGGCCGGACAGCCACTGGGCGACCGAGAATGCGACGCCGCCCACGGCAAGTGTCGAGATGAAAGACGGAACGAAAAAGCGCGTCGTCACGAAGCCTGAAAATGCGCCGAGCAATGCACCAAGCAACACGCAGAAGACGGCGACCCAAGCGCCCATCGACGCCAGCAGCACGGTAGCGACCACCGTCACCATGTTCGCCATGGACTGCGCCGAAAGATCAATGCCGCCGATGTAGATGGCAAAAGTGATGCCCAGTGCCATGATGAACAGAGGCACGATGTCGGCGGCAAGGCTGAGCATGCTCTTGGGATTGAGAAAGTTGGGGTCAATCAGGCTAACAATGACAACCAGTATGGCCAGCGTTATCCATGGCAGATGCGGCTTGATGCGTTCGATGTTCATGGCGTGGCGCTCCTAGACCATGTGATGCAGCAAGTCGTAGGGTTCAGGCTTTGCTCCCGGCTTGTAGTCAAACCGCTTCTGCATCTTGCCGTCCTTCACAACGATTATTGTGTGGGCAAGGCCGATGGCCTCTTCAAAGGTATCGGCAACGAGCAGGATCGCAGCGCCGTCATCGCTCATGTCGCGCACCATTTCATACACGTCTTCCTTGGCACCGATATCAAGGCCGCGCGTGGGGTGATCGAGCAGCATGATGTCAGATCCGCCAGAACGCCACTTCGAGAGCACGACCTTTTGCTGGTTGCCGCCCGAGAGATTGCCGCAATCGGCATTCTCCGATGACGCCTTGATCGCCAGCTTCTTGATCCAGTCCCGCGCCAAGGCCTTTTCGGCCGCAATTTTCAGAACCCCGCCTTTCGAAAACCGCTGTTGCTGTGAGAGCGTCATGTTTTCGAAAACGTTCATTCCGCTCACGATGCCTTCGACCTTGCGTTCGCGTGGTATGTAGCCAACGCCTGCTTCGGCAGCGAAACGTGGTGTTGTCTGCTGCAACGGTTTGCCCTTTATCTTCAGGCTTCCCACCGTCGGCGTGATCATGCCATAGATGGCGCGGACAATGCCCTCGCGCCCTGAACCTTCTGCTCCCACCAGGCACAGCACTTCGCCCGCGTGGAGTTTGAAGGAGATGTCCCTGACCCGACCCGGCAATGACACGCCATCGAGTTCCACCAATACCCTTGACTCGTCATAGGGTTTCTGGCGGCGCTCCCGGTAGTATTCCTTGTTCACGGCGCGGCCCACCATCTTGTGCTGGATGTCCTCGATAGTGGCCTTGCCCTTGGCCACAACATCCACAACCGCGCCATCCTTCATGACATAGATGCGGTCTGATATGGCCAGCACCTCATCCATGCGGTGCGACACAAAGATAAAGGACGCCCGCTTTGTGAGGTCGCGGATGATGCCAAAGAGCAACTCTACCTCCTCCTTGGCCAGAACAGAGGTGGGCTCATCCAGCAAGATGACGAGATCACCCTGCACGCGCTCTTCCAGCGTCAGAACCTTGGCGAGTTCCACCAGTTGACGTTGGGCAAAGGACAAGGAAGATGTTTTGCGTGAGGGATCAATGTCGAGTTTGACCTTCTTCAGCTGCTTGCGCGCGGCGTCAGCCATGGCCTTCCAATTAATAAGACCGGCGCGGCGGAACTGTGCCTCGTTGCCGAGAAAAATGTTCTCCATGACCGACAGGTTCAGGATCAGCGACTGTTCCTGGAAAACCATGCCGATGCCCGCTTCCAGTGCCTTGATGGGACTTCCGAAGCGCACCTCTTTGCCGTCTTTCAGGATCTTTCCGCTATCGGGCGCATAGGCGCCATAGATCACTTTCATCAACGTGGATTTGCCTGCGCCATTCTCACCCACAAGCCCCACGATCTCGCCCCGCTTGACCTGGAAGTCCACCGCCTTGAGCGCATGAACGCCGGGAAACTTCTTCTCGATCTTCTGCATCTCATACATGGCGCGCTACTTCACGAAGGCAACAGAACGGCGGTCTGTCGAGAGGACAACGGCCACAATGACGAGCAGACCCAGAAGCCCGTCCTGGATGAAATCAGGAATGCCAATGACGATCATGCCGTTATTGATCACGGCCACGATCAACACGCCGACCAAGGCGTTCCACACGCCCCCGATGCCGCCCCACAAAGCAACACCGCCCACCACGACAGATGTAATGGAAATGAACATCAGATTTGCGCCAGTGACAGATTCAGCCTGGCCCAGCTTGGCCACCTGCAGAAGGCCAGCCACGGAAAAGAAGAAGCCTGCCAAGGCGAAGCCGAGAACGCGCACGCGCTTGACATGAACACCTGAGGCATGGGCGAGGTCCTCGCCACCACCGACCGCATAGAAGTTGCGTCCGAGGCGGGTGTAGGACTGAATGACCCAGCCGAGAAGCAGGAAGGCAAAGGCCACATAGGCCATGAGCGGAAAGCCGAGCAGGCGGTAAGTGAGCAGCGACCGGAACACTTCATCGTCAATCTTGACGATGTTTCCACCCGTCATAAGAACGGCCGCGCCGGTGCCGACAAAGCCCATGGCGAGGCTGCTCATGAATGACGGAATGCGCAACTTGACATGGATGTAGCCATTGATCGCACCAACAATTGCCCCCAGCAGCAGGATGGCGGGAATTGCAATGCACCCCAGCCCAGCAACCGAACCTCCAAGCCAGACCAACAAATAGCAGAAGATGACGGCAAGAGCCGAGACTGCACCCTCCATCGAAAGGTCGATTGATCCCATGATGATGATGAAGGTGACACCCACAGCGACCATCAACGCGGGTGAGGCAGAAATCGACAGGCGGGCAAAATTGCGCAGGGACAGGAAGTTCGGATTGATCACGGAGAAGAAGAGCACAAGTGCCAAAAGCACCAGCAGCGGCGCCCACTTCAGCAGGTTATCCCTCGTCAAGACGTTCTGCACGGAAAACCGCCCCTTCTCCCGTTGAGAGGATTTGAGCCGCCACGCGGCCTGATGGAAGAGGACGGCCCCGCGGGGCCGTCCTCGCTTTTCAGGGTTGTATCTTACTTGTATTCGATCTGGCCGGCAGACAGACCCCACTTGTCGGTCCAGTCATACTTCGGCGTGGAATCGAGATACTTCTTCTTGAAGTCTTCGGCATCTGCCTTGGTAACAAGAATGGATGGACCATAGAACTCGCGGTGTTCCTTCGGTTCATCCGACGGCTTGAACTTGCCAATAGCCGCCTGGTGGGCCAATGCGAGCGCAATACCACCGCCCCAATGCGGGTTGGTGAAGACGGTGGCGAGAAGATCCCCCTTCATTACCATGTCAACGGCTTCTGGGTTGCCGTCGAAAGCAACGACCGGCAGGGTGATGCCTTCAGCCTTCAGCGCCTGCAGAACGCCATAGGCCATATTGTCGTTGGCACAGTGCACGCCCTTGATCTTGTCGCCATACTTGGTGAGGTAACTTGACATCAGCGCCGCGGCCTTCGTCGTATCCCAGTCAGCCGGCTGCGTGTCCAGGATCTCGATCTTGGGATAATCCTTCTGCGCCACCTTCAAGCCATTAAGACGTTCAATAGCGGGAATGTTGGCAGGAATACCGCCGAGGTGTACGACGCCACCTTCGCCACCCATGGCGTCGAAGAGGATCTTGGCTGCTTGAGCCGAAGGCTTCTCGCCCGACCACGAGATATGTGCCACGTAGTTGTCGCCGATGTCCCACGGATGCAGGTCATCGGTCTTGTTCCAGATGGTGGAGACATACCCACCCGCTTCCTTCACGGCTTCGGCCACCGGGCGGGCATTGGGGCTGTCATTGGCATCGCAGGCGATGGCACCCTTGCCACCGTTCTTGGCGAGAAACGCCTTGATGTCGGCCAGCGACTTTTCCGACGAGCCTTCATTGATCAGGTTCGTCATATCTTCCTTCTTGAGTCCGAGACTTTCGGTATAGGCCTCACCACCAGACACGATAGCGTTCCAGTAGGCAGAGGCACGGTCACGATAACTCCAGGCCAGCGACCATCCGCCTGCGTCGGCCTGCGCCATGCCGGGACCGAACATGCGCGGCATTGATGTGGCCGTGAGACCTGCAGCGGCCGCCAGCAGCAGGTTTCTGCGGCTGATTTTTTCCCGTTCAATAAAGTCTTTGATGAATGTGGACATGAGAACCTCCCTTGGATCCAAGCGCAGCCCCGTGAAGAACCCGGTTGCTTTTCGCACTAACTGGTTACATACTATCTTGGTCTGGAGTCAAGTCCGTTTCGAACACCTTGATTTTGGGAGTGTTGTTTGCCTGTGGAGGCGTCGGCATAGTATTGGACAGCGGCAGCCTGATCGCTGAAATCAACCGGAAGGGACGAATCGGCGGCGGCCGGCGCGGGCTTATCCGGTTGCCGGGGAGGTGGTATTGGACAAGAAGTTGAAAGTGCGTGATGCGGAGGAAACGAGGAGGCGGCTTCTGCAAGCAGCCAAGGCGGAATTCGCCAAGAATGGCCTGGGCGGCGCAAGAGTCGATGAAATCTCTGACCGCGCCCAAGCCAACAAGCGCATGCTGTACCATTACTTTGGCAGCAAGGACGACCTTTTCCAGACAGTTCTGGAACAGGCCTACCTCGACATCCGCAATGCTGAACAGAAACTGCAGCTCGACAGCCTCGCGCCGAAACAGGCGTTAGAGACGCTGGTCCGCTTCACCTGGAACTACTACATCAAGAACCCGGAGTTCATCACACTCGTCAACAGCGAAAATCTGCATCGCGCCCGGCATCTCAAGAAGTCAGAAGCGATCAAGGTCGTCAGCCGGCGCTTCGTCAGCATGGTGTCAAACATTCTGGACCGCGGCGTCGCTGCAGGAATATTCCGCCGCGGCGTCGATCCCGTGCAGCTGAACATCACGATCGCGGCGATTGGCTACTACTACCTCACCAACCGGTTCACCGGTTCAATCGTTTTCGAACGCGACCTAATGGATCCCGTTGCCCTTGAAGAAAGGCTGAAATTCAACATTGAAACAATCATGCGGCTGGTGTGCCTGCCGGAACAATAGGAACAACCAATCTTCGTTTTGAAATGGATTTTTCACATAATCGGACGCGACGCTGCCTTGGTGTTCATGGCACGTTTTTTATTGTCCGGGTCAACGAAGGTATCCAAGCCAACCTTGGTAATAACGCCCGGCCGCTTGGCTGCCGCCTCGCGCATGAGATCGAGCACGACGCCGGAGGGCACATCGTAGGCGGCATTCTGGTTTCCGGTGATCATCTACCAGATCTGTGGCGGCTCTGCCGTGGAGTGGCCGGACGGATAAGAGCCGGCAATCATGTCTGGCTTGGCGATGTGGCCAATGC
>CALMEZ010000321.1 GCA_937864985.1 uncultured Alphaproteobacteria bacterium | reverse complement strand
AAGTCGATGCCCTTGATCGCCTCGTCCTGCGTCAGCAGCCCGGCGATCACCATGAGGCAGGCGCCGACCAGCGCCACGATCGAGCGGTTGATCTTCTCGGAAATGACCACCGCATAGGTGATCGCCAGAAGCACGGTCGAAGCCGCCATGGGACTGACGCCAAGAATCGTCGCTGTCGTCACGCCGCTCGCCATCTGTCGTCTCGCTCCTGTCCGGGCGGGACGATGGCCGATTGCGGGGTCGCCCGCAACCCGTCACAGCCCTCAGGGCGTGAGCAGCACCTTGCCGATATTGCTGCGGCTCTGGATGAATTCGTGCGCCAGGCCGGCCTCCTCGAACGAAAAGGTCCGCGCGATCCGGGGCCGCGCGATCCCATGCCGCCAGAGTTCGAGGATATCCTCGAACCAGCCGGCGATCCGCGCGGTCTGGTCCCACATGTGCCCGACATTCACGCCGAACACGCCCTTGTTCTCGTTCATCAGCGTGACCGGATTGGACTTCAGCCACGGCGTTCGCAGCGCGAAAGCCAGCATGGCGAACGGGGCGCGGGTGCGGCCGGCGGCCAGCGAGGAGGCCCCGTACATGCCCAGACGGCCGGTCGGCGCGAGCAGGCGAAGGCCCTTCCTGACGCTGTCGCCGCCGACCGGCGGATAGACGCCCTGCGCCAACGCCACAGCGCAGAGCGCGAGGAAGAGAATCACGTATCGTGTCATGTCTAGTCTCCTTATCTTTGGGGGTCGCAGCAACGTCGAACTGAACCGAGATATCCGGTTACCGCGCCGCCGCTGTAGATCGGCCGCGCCTTCGCGTGGACCCAGATCGGCGTTCCCGATGCATCGCACATGCGGTATTTCAGTGAGAAGTCAATTCGCTGTGTTACGGCTCGGCTCCACTCATCGCGCACCCGCTGCAGCAGCGCCAGCCAACGCTCATTGAACTGCTGGATGGGCTTGACCGGCACCGTGTGCTCGGTGGCCCCCGGTACCTGGCCCACCTGCGGGGTCGAGCCGATGTTGATGGCACACAGGTCATACGGCACGGCCGGCCGCTGGCGGCACAGCACCTTGCCGGCGGCACGGTCGATGCCGACCACCTCGTCGCGGTAAAAGCGCGCGCCGGCAAAGGCGGCCAGCCGCGGCAGGTCGATGTGGACCTCGTCAAAGCTGTAGTGGCCCGCGATGTAGCCCGGCAGCATGCCGGAATAAGGCGTGTCCACCGTGTTGCAGATGACGGTGAGCCGCACGCCGGGCTCGGGCTTCATGGCAAATCGGCGCAGCACACCCACATGGGCGTGGCCACCGCCCACCAGCACGATGTCGCGCAGCACCGGTTGTTCAGACGACTGCATTCAGGGTTTCAGGCGGGGCAGGTGGAAAAGCCTGTCACCGCGCCTCACGACCGTAGCATCGCAGTGGGCCGCGTTTCCGAAGCCTCGGATGCATCCATCGGGCAGGCCTTGTCAGTTGCATCGAAGGCCCAGTTCGCCTGGTGCCGTTCTGGTGGTGCGGCACGTGCAGCAATCCTTGAGCGGGCCGCCGACCTCTATGAGCAGAACCATCTGAAGCTGATGGGGCTTCTGATCCGCGAGGCGGGCAAGACGCTCGACAATGCCCAGGCAGACCTGCGTGAGGCTGTGGACTTCCTGCGCTATTATGCCATGCGGGCCCGCAATGAGTTTGATCGCCCCGTGCCGCTGCCGGGCCCCACTGGCGAGCAGAATGAACTGTCGCTGCATGGCCGCGGCACGTTTGCCTGCATCTCGCCGTGGAACTTCCCTTTGGCCATTTTCACAGGCCAAGTGGCAGCTGCACTCGCGTCCGGCAATAGCGTGATCGCCAAGCCCGCTGAACAGACGCCACTGGTCGCATTCGTGGCCTCGGGCATTCTGCATCAGGCCGGGGTTCCGGGTGATGTGCTGGCCTTCCTGCCGGGAGATGGCGCGCGCATCGGTGCCGCCTTGATGCGTGATGCGCAATTGGCTGGTGTGGCCTTCACAGGCTCCAATGCCACAGCCTCGATCATCGCGCGCGCGCTTGCGGCCAAGCCTGGCCCCATTGCCACACTCATCGCTGAAACTGGGGGCATGAACGCCATGATCATGGACAGTTCAGCCCTTGCCGAACAGGCAGTGCGTGACGTGGTGTCGTCGGCCTTTGACAGCGCCGGACAGAGATGCTCAGCGGCGCGCATCTTCTTCATCCAGGAAGACGTTGCCGATCGCGTCATCGAGATGCTGCGCGGTGCCATGTCGGAACTCCGCATCGGTGACCCGCTGAGCTATGTCACTGACGTTGGGCCGGTCATCGACGCCGAGGCGCGTGACCGCCTTAACGCCCACAAGGCGAGGATCGGCAAGGTGTCGAAGATCATCCTCGAGATGCCCTTGCCGGCAGCGTGTGGAGCAGGGACGTTCGTCTCGCCAGCCGCTTATGAGCTGGCGTCCCTTGATCCCCTGAAGGAAGAGGTGTTCGGCCCCATCCTGCATGTGGTGCGCTATCATGCCTCGCACCTGCCGCAGGTTGTCGAGGCCCTCAATGGCAAGGGTTTCGGGCTAACGTTGGGCCTGCACACACGCATCGAGGAAACCGTCGATGTGGTGCGCCGTCTGGCACGGGTTGGCAACCTCTATGTCAATCGCAACCAGATCGGCGCTGTGGTTGGTGCCCAGCCTTTCGGCGGTGAAGGCTTGTCAGGCACGGGCCCGAAGGCGGGCGGTCCGCATTACCTGCATCGCTTCGCCGTGGAACGTGTCATGTCCCGCGACACGACGGCTTCCGGCGGCAATGCAGCGCTGATGGCGATGGATAACTAGAGATACGGTGAGTGTTCCGTTGCTGCAAACCTGCTGGCAAACGTCGCCTTCCTGATGGGCTCAAGGCTATTGTTCGCTTTGGATGCAATGGGGGAACATAGCGGAATATAGCTGAAGTACCGCGCGGTGTCAAGCATTATTTTCCTCCAAGCGGAAATGCCTGATTCAGCAGTATTTGCAGCCGTTCTTCCGCACCTCGGCGACCTGGGCCTTCATTTCGTCCAGCTGGATGTAACCAGGCGAAACGGTCTGGTCGATGATGAAGGCTGGCGTTCCCGTGAGCTGCAGCAACTGGCCAAGGCCGTGGTTGTTGTCGATCTGCTTGGTGATCTCGGGATCCTCCATGTCCTTCTTCATGCGGGCCACGTCGATGCCGATTTTTGCGGCCACCGCATCCACCACTTCGCCATTCACGTGTCCTTCGACGGCGAACAGTGATTTGTGCAGTTCCCAGTACTTGCCCTGGCGGTTGGCGGCCAGGGCGGCCTTGGCGGCATATTCGGAATCAGGCCCGAAAATGGGCATGTCCTTGAACACAACCTTGATGTCTTTGTCCTTCTCAATGAGCTGGCTCAGTTCGCCGATGGAGCGTTTGCACCAGCCACAATTGTAGTCCATGAACTCAACGACAACGGCGTTTCCTTTCGGATTGCCAACGACAGGATCCGTCTTCACCTTAAAAATTGCGTCGGCGTTTTCCTGAAGGCCCTTGGTGCGCGCGATTGTTTCTGCTTCGGCCTGCCTGGCCTTCAGCTTCTCACTCATGTCCTGCAGGATTTCCGGGTGTTCGAGAAGGTATGCCTTCACGATGTCTTCAATTTCAGATTTTTGTTTGGCGTTGAATTCCGCAGAAAAAGCAGGCGAGATCGACAGTGCGGCCGACAAGAACAGGGCAGGGAGAAACTTCATGGAACACCTCTTGGGGTAAATGTGGCGGAAAACCGAATCCGGATCAAATACCATTTACGTGATCGCTCACTTGCGTGACGCGAAGGTCACCAGGTCGTTGGCGCGCAGCCATTCCTTGGTGCCGTGCTTGAAAGCCGACTGGGCACGTTTGGCCTTTTCCAAGGCCATTTGTTTGTCACCGATGGCATAGGCATATTCGGCGGTGGCCAATTCGGCGCGAGGCACATCGCCCTTGATGGCATAGGCGGCGGCCATCTGCTTGAACAGGTCTGGCGTGTCACCTTCGGTTTTCTTGGCGAGGGTGAGGAGCGTTACGGCCTTGTCGACCAGATCAAGCCTTTCAGTAGCAATGAGGATTTGCGCATTGAGGAGCTGCAACAGACCGTTGTTTGGCAGAAGCTTGCGGGCGCGCTCAATGGCGGGAATGCCTTCTGCTGGGCGGCCGTTCTCCAGCAGCGCCTGTGCCTTCAATTCCCAGAAATAGGGATCCTGCGGCATGTCGTTGGTCAGGCTGTCGATGATAGGAAGCGCGTTCTGGATGTCACCGTGGCGGAACAGTGCAATCGAACGGGCATAACGCGCCGGCAGGGACTTGTCAGTTGAGGGGTAACGCTGGAACACACGCTGCGTTGATTGCATGAAGCCAATCAACTTGGCCTTGGCCAGTTGATAGCGCAGCACGAGGCCGGGATTGTCGCCCTTGTCGAAGTAAGGAGATTTCTTGGCCTCGACTTCCAATGTCCGGATGCGGTCAAACGGCATGGGGTGTGAAAACAGGTAAGGATCGGCACCATTGGTCGCGGCAAGTGATTCATTCGCCAATGTCTGGAACAGTGTGAGCATGCCGCGCGGGCTTTGCTGCGTGGCTTGCAGATACTTCAGCGCGGCCTGATCGGCGGCAGATTCCATGGAGCGCTGGTATGACAGGAAACCGCGTTGCGCCGCCATCTGTGAGCCAATCATCACGCCTTGGCCGGCCTGGGCCGCGGCGTTATTGCCTGTCGCTGCACCACCCACCATGGCGGCGACACCGGCCAGCATGCCGATGATACGCTCGGTATTGGCGGTTGCCATTTCATTGTTGAGGCGTGACAAGTGACCACCCGCGATATGGCCGGACTCGTGGGCCAGCACGCCGATGATCTCGTTTGGTGACTTGGTTTTTGTGAACAGCCCTGTGTTGACGAAGATGCGCTGGCCACCAGCCACGAAGGCGTTGATGCTGTCATCGCCAATCAGATAGACCGAGACGGATGCATCGTTGATGCCAGCGGCCTTGAAGATGGGGCGCGCAAACTGGCGGAGCAGGCCCTCAATCTCGGCATCGCGGATCATGTTGGGTCCGCTGTCCTGCTGTGCGGCGATGGCAGGTGCGGCTGTAGACGCCGAAAGCACAACGGCCAGCAGCGCTGCGAATATGCGTCCGGGTTTTGATTTTGGCTTCGTCATGTGCCGTGTTTCGAATGAAAATGCGGCGGGTTTGCGGCCCGCCGCTCGGTGTTGATATGACTTTGAGCCGCTATTTGCGCTTGCTCCACCAGCCGCCCTTTTTGGCCTCAGGTGCAGCCTGAATGGTGGGTGCTGGCGGCTGCCATTTGCGTGGCTCTGGATCCGGAATCACGTCCGGAATCACGATGGGCGGCGCGGCTTCGCGCTGTACGGGCACAAATGCCTCACGTTCCTGGCGGTCATTACGCTCAGGGCGTGGGCCCCGTTCGCCACGCTCACCGCGGTTATGACGGTCTCGGCCGCGGCCGTTGCGATCACCGCGGTCACGGCGGCCGCTTTGGCGCTCCGGACGCTCATCGCGCTCACGTTCCACTTGTTCCATGGGCTCGCCGGGAATGTCCTCGCCGCCAAGGTCGGTGACGGACGACGATTGATTGGCATTGTCGACAGATGCCTGCCGTTCGCCACGGTCTCCGCGATCGCCGCGGTTGCGGCGGCGGTTGCGGTTGCGGCCAAAGCGGTCGCGGCGATTGCCATCGCGGCGTGGGGCTTCGCTGTCAGACGCTTCGCTGTCACCGGCGCCACCCACATCGCTCACCTCATCAGAGGTGTTGTCATCGACTGACTCCACCCCACTTTCCGATGGAGCATCGTCTTCGCCATCTGCTTCCGCGGATACATCGCCCTCGGTTTGGCGCTGTTCGCCTTCTCCGCTGCGATCACCGCGTCGGCCACCGCGCCGGCCACGCCGGCGGCGCTTGCGGCCACCTTCCTGGCGTTCGCCATCACGCTGTTCGCCATCATCGGAGCGGGCTTCAGCCTGTTCGTCCTGAGTTTCGTCTTCAGCTTCGTCGGCGACATCAGCTTCTTCAACGGGGGCTTCTTCCTCCTCACCATTGAAGGCCGAGTCCATGCGCACCGGGGCATTGACGACAGCACGGCGCGGCGCAATTTCACGGTCCGGTGCACGCTCGATCGTGGTCTGCATGCCCTTCATGTCATGGTGGCCCGGCACGATAAAGACCGTGACGTTGTAGGTCTGCTCGAGGATGAGCAGGCTGTCGCGCTTGTCATTCAACAAGTATGAGGCAACTTCTGGCGCGCAGGTGACCGTCAGGTTTTCCGCGCGCTTCATCAGGTTGTCTTCGATGGAACGCAGCACTCCCAAGCCACACGACGAGACAGAGCGGATCATGCCGCGACCTTCGCAATGGGGGCAGGTACGGAACGTGCCTTCGATCAGGCCGGGGCGCAGGCGCTGACGTGACATTTCGAGAAGGCCGAAGTGGCTGATGCGGCCCACCTGGATGCGGGCACGGTCGTTCTTCAGGGCTTCCTTGATGCGGCGTTCAACAGCGCGGTTGTTGCGGTTTTCCTCCATGTCGATGAAGTCGATGACGACAAGGCCTGCAAGGTCGCGCAGGCGCAGCTGCCTTGCGATTTCATCGCAGGCTTCGAGATTGGTCTTGACCGCTGTGTCCTCAATCGAATGCTCGCGTGTTGCCTTGCCGGAATTGATGTCGATCGACACCAAAGCTTCGGTCTGGTTGATCACCAGGTAACCGCCGGAGGGTAGGGTGACAGTAGGCGAGAACAGCTGGTCAAGGTGGTGTTCGACCTGATGCTTCGCAAACAGCGGCTTGTTCTCGGCGTAGATCTTCACGTTTTTGGCGTGGGACGGCATGAGCATTTTCATGAAGTCCTTGGCCTCGCGATAGGCCTCATCGCCTTCAACGATGATTTCGTCCACATCCTTGGTGTAGAGATCACGGATCGAACGCTTGATCAGGTTGCCTTCTTCATAAACAAGGCAGGGTGCCTGGGATTTCAGCGTCAAATCACGCACGCTTTCCCAGAGGCGCATCAGATAATCGAAATCGCGCTTGATTTCAGGCCGCGTACGCTGAGCGCCTGCGGTGCGGACGATGAGGCCCATGCCTTGCGGCACTTCCACGTCACGGGCCACTTCCTTCAGTCGCCGGCGGTCACCGGCATCGGTGATCTTGCGCGAAATGCCACCGCCACGGGCAGTGTTGGGCATCAGCACGCAATAGCGGCCTGCAAGCGACAGATAAGTTGTAAGGGCTGCGCCCTTGTTGCCGCGCTCTTCCTTGACGACCTGCACCAGCAGGATCTGGCGGCGCTTGATTACTTCCTGGATCTTGTAGCGGCGGCGGGGCTGACGGCGTTCGCGGCGCTGGGGAACTTCTTCCAGGGCATCTTCGGCACCAATGGAATCGACGCGGCGTGTTTCCGCATCCTCCTCGATGGTAACGAGTTCGGCATTGGGTGTTGGCGTTGGCGGAACTTCGCCGTCGGCGTCGGCAGCCGGCTGTTCATCGCCGACATCGTCCAGCACGGGTTCAGACATGAGGGCCGGAGTCGCGTCCTGTTCCAGCGCCAAGCTCTGTGGTTCATCGCTGGCAGGCAGGCTGTCTTCCGCTGCGGCAGTTTCGTCTACTGCCTCAGGACCGTGTTCATGGTTTTGACCGTCGTCATCATGTGCGGCTTCGGCGTCGAAATGTTCGCCATGTCCGTTCACGTCATCGCCGTTGCCATTACCTTCAGCCGCGTTGCTCTTGGCATCAACATGGTCGTCGTTGTCGTCATCATCTTGAGCGTCTTCTTCTTCCTGCTCCTTGAGCAGGGCCAGACGGTCGGCGATGGGGATTTGGTAATAGTCGGGGTGGATTTCGGCGAAGGCCAAAAAGCCGTGGCGGTTGCCACCGTAGTCCACGAAGGCCGCCTGCAGTGACGGTTCGACGCGTGTCACCTTGGCGAGATAGATGTTGCCCTTCAGCGGCTTGCGCGACAGGCTTTCAAAGTCGAATTCTTCTATGCGGCTTCCACGCGCAACGACAATGCGGGTTTCCTCGCGCTGGCTGGCGTCAATGAGCATTTTGCTGCCCATGATGTATCCTTATGAGCCATAAGCAGGGCCGTCAGGCGCGCTCGCGTGTCTGGTTGGACGCGCTGCAACTGAGGGCGGGGCTTACTGGCAAATGGGGTCGATCGCCGCTGTGCGCCATGCCGAGCTGTCAGGCTTCCGGACCTTCGGACCGGAGCTGGCTCACATGATATGTTGGCGCAAGGGACCATTTTCCCCGTTGAACTTACTATGCCCGTTCTCTGCCACGAGCGGTTGATACTCTGTCGGGCTGGATGCTGGCTTGCCACCTTCGGCAGGCTGTGAAACATCCCCATCCCATTCAACGCAAACCGCAAGGCCGCTTGTCAATGCGAACCAGACACCTGCAGGTTGCGAAACCTTTGCTTCCTTGCCCAAGATTCGTGCAGAGGCCGAGTCTTGTGGAAGTCCAGCTTGTTGTAGGGATCATCCCGCCCCGTTGCAAGGGAGAACAATAGGGAAGCGCTTATTCGATGTTTGCGGAAACCACTGGTTAACTCTGTCTGGCTAGTTTGAGGCTTCAATGGCAGGGCCGCTTTGAGTGATTAAACCCTTTTATAACAATGATTTGCGTGAGAAACGCGGCTGGCTGGGAAGCGTGGTCCTGGGCATGCTGGCTGTGGTCATGCTGGGTTTGGCCAGCGCTGCCCATGCGGCGCCGGCCGCAAAGCTTGTGCAGGCGACCGGGCTCCATGTCACTACGGCCGGCAATCTGACGCAAGTCCAGGTTGACCTCACGGGTCAGGTGACTTTCGATACGCGCACAAGCAGCGAAGGGCGTATCGTCATTGTCAAAATCAAGGACCTGGATTTCTCGCTTCCGACAGGGGCCGGCAAGATCAGCAAGGGCGTGGTGCAACGCATCCGCTACGGCAAGATGCCGGATGGGCATTCTGAAATTGCCATTGATGCCGGATCAAGTGTCAGCATCCGCAAGACTTACCTGGCGGTGGGAAAGGTTGGCAAGCGCGTGCGCATGACACTCGTTCTGGCACCTGTGGCGCAGGTTGCTGCGGAAACCGAAACAGCAGATGCTGCAACTGAAGAGGTCACCGGAAGCTTGCCCGCAGCAACGGCCGTGGCAACGGCACCTGACGGCCACAAGCGGGTCATCGTGATTGATCCCGGACATGGCGGCATTGACCCCGGCGCGGTGAGTGCGGGTGGCATCAAGGAAAAGGATGTGGTGCTTTCATTTGCCGCTGACCTCAAGGCGGCGCTGGAGGCGAATGGCGGCTTTGACGTGGTGCTGACGCGGGAAGACGACACGTTCCAGCCACTGCAGGCGCGTGTGGAATTTGCAAGGGCCAAGCGGGCCGACCTGTTCATTGCCGTTCACGCCGATAAGATCAACAACAGTGCGGTGCGTGGCACAACGCTCTATCTGTTGTCAGATACGGCTTCAGACGCGGAAGCGGAGGCGTTGGCGCAGAAGGAAAACCTGGCAGATGCTATTGCGGGCATCAACCTTCAGGAACAGAGTGCAACGGTTGCTGATGTTCTCGTTGAGCTGGCGCAACGCGAGTCCCGTAACAAGGCGGCGATGTTTGCCGAAAATGCCGTGTCGCATCTGAAGCCGGCCACGATCTTTACCGGCAAGGCGCTGCGCTCCGCTGGCTTTGTGGTACTGAAGGCGCCGGATGTGCCTTCGGTGCTCGTGGAATTGGGCTATCTGTCCAACACCAAGGATGCCAAAAATCTCAATGATGATGGCTGGCGCAGAAAGGTGGCGCGGTCGCTTGCGGATGCCGTATCCAGCCACTTCTCCAATGTGCAAAATGTGACCGCCCAAGCTTCGCCATAATCTCAATCAATGGGGTTGGGCCGCAGGTTGCAGTTGTGCTAACTGGACGGCAGAATCCGTATGACGTGAGGTTTTCAGGCAGCGATGCTGAGGTTTTTGGGATGGTTGTTCGCGGTTGGCTTTACCCTGTTCCTGGGGTTTGCCGGCGTGGCGCTATACATCATCTGGGATGTGTCGAAGGACCTACCTGACCACAAGCAGCTGGCCTCTTATGAACCGCCTGTCATGACGCGCATGCATGCGGCCGATGGATCGCTGCTGGCTGAATATGCCGAACAGCGCCGCCTGTTTGTGCCCATCAACTCCGTTCCGAAGAAACTGATCGAGGCCTACATTTCTGCGGAAGACAAGAATTTCTACGAGCATTCCGGGCTCGATTGGCGCGGCATCGGCCATGCCGTCATGCGTTATGTTGGCGTCAAGCTGATGGGGCAGAAGGGCCAGATCGTCGGCGCCTCGACGATCACCCAGCAGGTGGCCAAGAACTTTCTTCTGACCAACGAGCAGACGTTCACGCGCAAACTGAAGGAAGCGTTGCTCGTGCAGCGCATCGAGACGGCCTACAACAAGGACCAGATCCTGGAGCTTTATCTCAACGAGATATTCCTCGGCATGAACTCTTATGGCATCGCGGCAGCGGCGCTCAACTATTTCGGAAAATCGTTGGACCAGTTGTCGCTCGAGGAGATGGCCTATCTTGCCTCTTTGCCAAAGGGGCCCAACAACTATCATCCGTTCCGCCACGCGCAGAAGGCGCTCGAGCGCCGCAATTGGGTCTTGGGCCAGATGCACGACAATGGCTATATCACCGAAGCTGAAATGCTTGCCGCGCAGGCCAAGCCGCTGGTGGTGAGCCCGCGTCCTTTCGGGGCCAAACTGTTTGCCGCCGAGGGCTTTGCGGAAGAGGTGCGCCGCGACCTTGTTGCCATGTATGGCAAGGAAGCCCTCGACAAGGGCGGTTATTCGGTGCGCACGACTCTTGATCCCAAACTGCAGATTTTTGCACGCCAGGCCTTGGCACGTGGCTTGATCGCCTTTGACCGCAAGCGTGGCTATCGCGGCCCCTATAAGCATGCCGATATGGAAGGTGGCGACTGGGCGAAGTACCTGGCCACCTACAAGGTCGCGGATGATGTGGCGCCGTGGCGGCTTGCAATTGTCACTGAGGTTTCCGAAACCGGGGCCAACATTGGATTGCAGCCATCGTTCCGCGCTGATGGCTCCATGGGTGATGAACGCGAGACAGGCATCATCCCGCTCGAATTGATGAAATGGGCACAAGCCTATGTCGATGGGACAGCTGTTGGAAAAGAAATCACCAAGCCGCAACAGGTGGTCAAGCCCGGTGATATTGTTTATGTCGCACCGTCTGCCAAGCCACAGGAATGGCATCTCGTCCAGGTGCCGGACGTGGAAGGGGCGATGATGGCCATGGACCCGCACACGGGCCGTGTGCTGGCCATGGTCGGCGGGTTCTCGTACAGCGGCAGCCAGTTCAACCGTGCCACGCAGGCACAACGGCAACCCGGCTCCTCATTCAAGCCGATCGTCTATGCGGCTGCGCTGGATAATGGCTACACGCCGGCTTCGGTGATCCTCGATGCGCCGATCGAATTCAAATTGACCAATGGCAAGATCTGGCGGCCCAAGAACTATACCGATCATTTTTATGGGCCTTCCACTTTGCGCCTCGGCATTGAGCAATCACGCAATGCGATGACGGTGCGGCTGGCGGACGATCTGGGCATGATCAAGATTGCCGACCTGGCGCAGCGGCTCGGTGTTTATGATGACATGCCGCGCAACCTGGCGAGCGCACTGGGCAGCACGGAAACCACGCTGCAACGCATGGTCACCGCCTACAGCATCTTCGCCAATGGCGGCAAGAAGGTTGAGGCGACTTTCATCGATCGCATTCAGGACCGGCGCGGCAAGACGATTTTCCGTCATGACCAGCGGCAATGCGACAGGTGCCAGGTGGCGGCCTTCGATTCGAATGTCCCCGAGCCGGAGCTGATTGATGACCGCCCACAGGTGATGAGCCCCTATACGGCCTATCAAATCACATCGATGCTGGAAGGTGTGGTGCAACGCGGCACGGGCAAGAAGGTGCTGGTGGTTGGCAAACCCGTGGCAGGCAAGACCGGCACCTCCAACGACGAGCGTGATGCCTGGTTCATCGGCTATACGCCGGACCTGACAGTGGGGGTCTATGTGGGTTACGACAACCCCAAGCCCATGGGCAAGAAGCGCACAGGCGGCGAGCTTGCCGCCCCCATCGTTGCTGATTTCATGAAGTTGGCACTGAAGGACAAGGCAGCCATTCCCTTCCGTGTGCCGCGTGCCATCGAGCTAATCCCGATTAATGCGGCCAGTGGCAGGCGTTCGATTTTTGGGGCTGAAGGCACCATTCTCGAAGCCTTCAAGCCTGGCGACGAGCCACCTTCAACGACGCGCACCATCGGTCAGACGGCGAGCAACGGTGCCGGAGGCGCTGCCAAGGGCGAGGGCGTGGTGTTGGTGCCGGCACACAAGGCGCCAACCGCGCAACAACCAGCGACGGATGCTGGTTTGACATCGGGCGGCGGCGGCTTGTATTGAGCGCCACCGATCATATGCCGGGAATCTTCGCAGGACTTCAACATGCGTGCTGAAATTGTAAAAACCATTGCCGACGTCGAGCAGTCCCTGGGACTGCTGAGGAGGCATCTTTGACTGGGATCAGTCGCTGCGTGAACTGGCCGAACTGAACGCCAAGGCCGAAGACCCGGCACTGTGGAATGATCCTCAGAAGGCGCAGGAAATGATGCGCCGCCGACAGGACTTGGACAATCGTATATCGGCAATTCGCCGCATCGAACAATCCATTGCCGACAACTCCGAGCTGATCGCCATGGGCGAGCAGGAAGGTGATGAGAGCATCGTCAAGGATGCGGAAAAAGCCTTGGGCGGACTAGGAGCTGAGGTTAAGGCGCTTGAACTTGATGCGCTCTTGTCCGGTGAGGCCGACGGCAACGACAGCTATCTGCAGATCAACGCCGGGGCAGGCGGAACTGAAAGCCAGGATTGGGCCAACATGCTGATGCGCATGTATGTGCGCTGGGCCAACCAGAGCAAGTTCAAGGTTGAGGTGCTGGACCAGCATGACGGCGAAGAGGCGGGCATCAAGTCCTGCACGTTGCAGATCAAGGGCCACAATGCTTACGGCAAACTGAAGACGGAAAGTGGTGTGCACCGTCTGGTTCGCATTTCGCCCTATGATTCGAATGCGCGCCGCCACACCTCGTTTGCGTCGGCGTGGGCTTATCCTGTCATCGATGACAACATCGACATCCAGGTTTCAGAAAGTGACCTGAAGGTGGATACCTATCGCGCCTCAGGTGCAGGTGGCCAGCACGTCAATACGACGGATTCAGCTGTTCGCATCACCCATGTGCCAACCGGCATCATCGTGGCCTGCCAGGCCGAACGGTCACAACACAAGAACCGGGCCACTGCTCTTAAGATGCTCAAGGCGCGTCTCTATGAAATGGAACTGCAGAAGAAGCAGGAAAAGATCGATGCCGCCAACGCCAAGAAGACCGACATTGGCTGGGGGCACCAGATTAGATCGTATGTGCTGCAGCCTTATCAGTTGGTGAAGGATCTTCGGACCGGGCACACCAGCACCAATCCGGCAGCTGTTCTGGACGGCGATCTGGAAGAGTTCATCCAGTCGTCACTGGCGCACCGCGTTTATGGCGGCGAGACCGGCGACGTGTCGGATATCGACTAAAATCTACTTGAAGCGCTGTTGTGGTGGAAAGGGCGTGATTTCCGCGCTGTCGCGGTCATCATCATCCATGTCAGGCAATTGGGCGGCGGGCCGGGATACTCCGGGCGCGGCGAATTGTCCAAAGGGCGCGCCAAAGCCGCGTGGCTTTTCCTGGGGTTCGGGCTGTGGCGGCGCTGCATTGTGCCTGACTGTGCCGTAAAGGTAGGCGCCGTTTTCGATGCTTATCGTATCGTGCAACACTTCGCCTTCGACGTGGGCGCCTTGGTATATGTAGACATTGCGGCCATTGATCGGCCCCAGCACGCGGCCTTGGACGTGGATCACATCTCCGGACACTTCGCCGTGCACGACGCCTGCAACATCGATGACGCACGTCTGGGCATTCACCGACCCTCTGACAACGCCATCAATGTGAATCTCGCCTTCGCAATTGACGTGGCCATCAATGGCGCATTCGCGGCTGATGTAGGACGGATCAGATTTTGCGGCTTTGGCCGAGCTGGGCCTGGCATTTGTCTGACCCTTCTTGGCCTTGCGGTTAAAGAACATGAGTGCTTCATCCGGCCTTGCAGCCGACCCTCAAATGAGTTGGTTATCTGGTTGGTCAAATTAGCCGCTTATCTTGCGGTTGTCATTGCCCTTTTCCGGACCGGCGTTGTCAGGGAGAAAGCCGGTTGCAGCCCGCAAAGCGGCCAGTATTCGCCATCGTTTCGACACGCTTTGATGGCCTTTGCAGCCTTTGGCATTGCGCTTGGAATTCAGGTGTTAATGTTGGAAAAAGGAACACTGATCACCGTTGAGTCTCTGAGAGGCCCTTGAGGGTGGTCATGGATGGCCAAAGGATCAACTGAAGACAGTGCGCGCCAAGTCGATCAGGATAATGCTTTACAGCTTGATGTGGGTTGTGGGCCTGGTGATTTTGCTGGGTGGCGGCCTCTACTGGCGGCTGACGCAGGGGCCGGTTTCACTGTCTTTCCTGAGCTCAACATTGGAAGAGGCCATCAACAAGGAAATACCCGGTCTCAAGATTTCACTGGGCGAAGCAGAGCTTGAACTTGATAGCGACACGCACACACCGCATGTGAGGGCAAGGAACCTTGTTCTGCGCGATGGCAGTGGAACAATGCTGGCCAGCGCGCCTAAAGCAGGCGTCAAGCTTGATAAAACAGCCTTGCTCACCGGCACGGCGAGCCTCACCGAACTTGAATTGATCGGCCCGCGCGTTAACATTCGCCGCAACTTGGATGGGTCTGTGGTGCTTGGCATCGCCAATGCCGCCGAGTTGGGCGATGAAACTGTGGTTTTGGAGCCAGATCCCGACAGCAACGCTGCTGCAGGAAAATCTGACAATGTCGACTCAAGTGGAGGTTCCGCGCCAAGCGACCCATCCTTGAGCAATCCACTGTCGAGTGGCAGCCGTCTCCTCGAATTGCTTGATAGCGGGCCGCTGTCGAAGCTTGAGGAGGTGCGGGTCACGCATGGTGTCCTGAACTTCTATGACGAAGCCAACGCCGCAACGTGGACTGCTCCACAGGCTGATCTTGCATTCCGGCGTGTGCCTTCGGGTTTCGTGATTGCGACCAAGGCCACGGTTGCAAGCGCGGCCGAGCCATGGAACATTGAAATGGCTGCAACATTCCGCCGCGAGTCGAAAAACTACACTGCAAGTGTTGACATCGACAAACTGGTGCCTGCGAACGTGGCGGACAAGATTTTTGCCCTGTCGCAGTTTGCCCGCGTGAACATCCCATTTTCCGGCCATCTTGAAGTGGATGCGACAGAGGCCGGCGAAATCACCAAGGCGTCGGGGCAATTGTTTGCCTCCGCAGGGCAGGTGCAATTGCCTGACTTTCTTGCCAAGGCAATTGTCGTGGACGAAGGCACATTGCGTGTATCTTATGAGGGGCCAGGACAACCCGTACGCATTCTCGAAAGCAGCCTGCTGATGGGAGGCTCGCGGGCGGACATGAAAGGAACTATCACGCCAAAGCAGGACAGCCAGGGCCGCTTTACGGCGCTTGGCTTTGATCTTGCCGCAAACAATGTGGCGATTGATGCCCAAGGCACAGTGCGTGATCCAGTGTTCATTGACCGCGTGTCATTTTCGGGCTCGGCTGCGATCGATGAGCAACGCGTTGACATCGATGATCTTGTTGTCATGGCAGGCAACACGGGTGTGCGCCTGCGTGGCGCAATTACAGGCGGCGATAATTCGCCTGGTATCAATATCGCAGGCCGGCTTCGCGACGTATCGGCTGACCTTCTCAAAAAATTGTGGCCACCAATCATAGCGCCCAAGTCCCGGACCTGGATCAATGAAAATGTCATCAGTGGGCGGATCAATGAAGGCTCGTTCCAGGTCAATTTTGCGCCCGACCAGTTGGCCGAGGCGCAGGCCAAACGGAGGCTGCCGCAAGGTTCCGTCAGCCTGGCATTCTCGATGCGTGATGTGGTGACGCACTATTTCAAGAGCCTTCCCAACCTGCAGAAGGGATCTGGAAGCGCAACATTAAAAGATGAAGATTTCAGCCTACGCATGGATGGTGGCCAAGTGGTGTTGCCATCTGGAAACACGCTGGCGTTGGCTTCCGGGTCATTTGACGCCCGGCAATTGATGGACGAGGAAGTGACGGGTGTATTCTCCTTCGATGTCAAAGGTCAGGTTCCCGCGATGATGGAATATGCGTCATACCCTGATCTTGGACTGGGTGATGCTGATGTCAGCAAGCTGCCGAAGCTTGGCGGATCGGCTGACGCGAAGATTGGTCTCAAATTTCCGATGATCAAGGATGTGCCGCGCTCACGTGTTGCCTTGACAACGGCTGTTTCCATTTCAAATGCAAGTGTTGCGGATGTGGTCCCCGGCATCGACATGACTGATGGTGATTTTGATGTGTCGCTCGACAAGACGACCATCACGGTGTCAGGGCCTGCAAAGGTCAATGGCATGGCGTCCAAGGTCGTCTGGCGGCAGCCGCGCGGCGGCGGCAAGGCCACGGCCGAACTTTCGACAACGCTTGATGCCAAGTCACGCGCCAAGCTGGGGCTCAATCTTGACGCCTACATGAGTGGCAATGTGCCCGTGTCCGTCACAATAGGAACTGATGATGGGGGGAACCGGACTGTCGATGTTGATGCCGACCTTGGACAGGTTGACATGCGCATTGCCGCTGCTGGCTGGTCGCGACCGGCGACGCCGGGCACCAAGGCGCAGTTCAGTCTGATCGACAAGGGCAAGAACGGCAAGCTGGTCAAGGACCTGAAACTTGACGGCAAGGGCCTGCACCTGGCTGGTTCCGTGAGCATTTCAGGTGGTGGTGGTTTGCAATATGTTGATCTCAGCAACATCCAGCTGGCCGATGGAGATCCCTTTGCCGCGCGGCTCGAACCCGGCAAGGAAGCTATCAACTTGACGCTGTCCGGCCAAAGCTTTGATGCGCGCCCCTACATCAAGAACATCATTTCACCGGCGAAGACTGATGGTGCTGACCAACCCTCCACTTCTGGACCTTCGTTCATCGTCAATGCCAAATTCGGTGAAGTCATTGCTCATCGCGGCGAAGTGGTGCGCGATATGTCTGCAACCTTCGTGTCGCGCGCTGGGAAGATCAACACGGCCAACATCGCAGGCAAATTCGCGAGTGGGCTGCCAGTGACATTGCGACTGACGCCGACAGATGGCGGCCGTGAACTGCGTGTCGTTACGGCAGACGGCGGGTCGGCCTTGCGTGCCTCTAATTTTTACTCGAAGATCGCGGGCGGAGAACTCGAATTTTATGCCTTGATGGCCAACGCGCCGGGCTCTCCCATTCGTTATGGCCAGTTGCAGTTGCGGCGGTTCGAGGTGCGTAATGAGGCTGCCCTTGCGCAGCTTGACAGCCGTGGCAAACCTACCAAATCGGGCCCCCGCAAAGGCGGGATATATTTCAACAGGCTGATCCTGCCTTTCGCGACTGACCAGCGCTTTGTGCGCATTTGCAAGGTGAAACTTGAGGGGCCGGAAATGGGTGGCGTTGCGGAGGGGCTGATCAGGAAACAGGACGGTGCTATCGACATTTCCGGTACCATGATTCCGGCCCAGGCGATCAATGGCATGTTCAAGGATATTCCATTGTTTGGAGATATCCTTGGCAAGGAAGGCCTGTTTGGTGTGACGTTTGAAATGGGTGGCAGCATCACCAATCCCAAGACACAGGTGAATCCATTGTCACTCTTCGCGCCTGGAATTTTGCGCAAGATCTTAGCCTTCCAGCCGACCTGCTCGTTCAAACCGGGTGAACCTGGTGTTCCGACGGCAACTGGAAATGGCCTAAACTGATCAGGTGCGTTTGATCAGCACGTGTTTCTTCTTGCCGGATGAAAGCTTGGCAACGCCATCGGCATTCAGGTCGGATTCCGAAATCGCCGCCTTCTCGTCCTGGACCTGCACATCATTGAGGCGGATTGCGCCGTTGGCGATTGCGCGCTTGGCCTCGCCGTTGGATTTCACAAACCCGACCGCAACAGCTGCCTGCAGAATTCCAATCGGCAGGTTCAGATTGAAGGTGGGCAGGCCGGCGGCGCTTGCGCCTTCTTCAAAGGTCTTGCGGGCCGTTTCAGCCGCTTCTTCGGCCGCTGCCTTGCCGTGCAACAAGGCGGTTGCGGCATTTGCCAGGGCCTTCTTTGCCTCGTTGATTTCAGCACCACCTAATGCCTCAAGTTTGGCGATTTCCGCCATTGGCAATGTTGTGAACAGCTTGAGGAAGCGGCCGACATCAGCGTCTTCGGTGTTGCGCCAGAACTGCCAGTATTCGTAGGGGCTGCGCATGTCGGCGTTGAGCCAGACTGCACCGCTTGCCGTCTTTCCCATCTTTGCGCCCGATGACAGTGTTATCAGTGGCGAGGTGAGAGCATAGAGCTGGTGGGTGCCCATGCGGCGGCCAAGATCAATTCCGTTGACGATATTGCCCCACTGGTCAGAACCGCCCATTTGCAGGTTGCAACCATACCGGCGCGCCAGTTCCACATAGTCATAGGCCTGCAGCACCATGTAATTGAACTCGATGAACGAGAGTTCGTGTTCCCGCTCCAGCCGCAGTTTCACCGAATCCATGGCGAGCATGCGGTTGACACTGAAATGCTTTCCGACGTCGCGCAGCATCTCGATGTAGTTCAGTTTGGTCAGCCATTCGGCATTGTCGACCATTGCTGCGGCGGGGGAGGCCGAACCAAATTGCAGAAACTTTGCGAAGACGTTCTGGATGCCGCGCTTGTTGTTCTCAATGTCTTCAAGTGACAGGATCTTGCGGCTTTCGTCACGGCCCGAAGGATCGCCGACACGCGTGGTGCCGCCGCCCATGAGGACGATCGGCTGGTTGCCCGTCTGCTGCAGCCAGTGCAGCATCATGATCTGCACCAGTGAGCCCACATGCAGGGAAGGCGCTGTACAATCGAATCCGATATAGGCTGTGACGTCCCTCTTGGCGGCCAGCGCATCAAGGCCCGGAATGTCCGAGCACTGGTGGATATATCCGCGGGAGGTCAGGATGTTAAGAAAATCGGAAGCGAGCGTTGTCATGGTGGGCCGCTCATAACCACAGGAGCAAGATGTGTCAAAACCTCCGTCACTGCAGGACAAGCCGTTGATCACGGCCATTGGCCTGATGAGCGGGACGTCGCTTGACGGTATCGATGTGGCGCTCGTGGAGACGGATGGCGAGGCCGTTGTGGTTCGCGGGCCGTCCATGACCTTTTCCTATGATGATGAGCAACGCGTCCTGCTGAGGGCCGCATTGATCGAAGCAAAGCTGCTGACGGATCGCACGGCGCGGCCCGGACGGCTTGCCGATATCGAGCGCGCCTTGACGTTCTGGCATGCGCAGTCGGTTGCAGCGTTTTGTGACAAGATGCGCTTAACACGCGGAAATGTCGGCATTATCGGCTTCCATGGGCAAACGGTCCTGCATCGGCCGGAAATCGGCTTGACGATCCAGCTGGGCGATGGGCGCCTGCTTGCCAAGCAGACAGGCACTCCTGTCGCCTTTGATTTGCGGGCCGCAGACATGCAGGCGGGTGGGCAGGGGGCGCCAATGGTGCCTGTGTATCATCGGGCGCTGGCGGGTTTTGTAGCTGAGCGGCCGGTCGCTTTCGTCAATATCGGCGGAGTGGCCAATGTCACGTGGATCGGCGCGGATGGAACGCTGGTGGCCTTTGATACGGGGCCGGGCAATGCGCTGATTGACGACTGGATGATGCGTCACACGGGAACACCGCGTGATGAAGGGGGCATGCTGGCGCTTTCGGGCAAGTCAGATGAGAGTGTTGTTGCCCAGTTTCTGGGCGATACATTCTTCGAAAGGCCTGGCCCAAAATCGCTGGACCGCAACAGCTTCCACGGCATTAGTCTCACGGGACTATCTGCCGCCGATGGGGCCGCCACACTTGCCGAAGTGACAGTGCGCAGTATTGCGGCGGCGCGGGCACATATGCCTGCGGCACCGAAGGCATGGGTCATCTGTGGTGGCGGGCGCTACAATGGTGCCATCATGAAGGGTTTGCGTCACCTGTTGCCGAATGTCCGGCCCGCCGAGGCCTATGAATTGAACGGGGACAGCATGGAGGCCGAAGCCTGGGCCTACCTTGCGGTGCGCAGCTTGCGCGGCTTGCCACTGACTTTTCCTGGCACGACAGGCATCAAGGCGGAAACCACTGGTGGTGTGATCGTCAGGCCGGATTGAGGCGCAGCCATTTCAAGGCGCGACCATCGATGATCAGTAAGGCAAGGCCAATGATCAGCGCGCCCAAGGCTTCGTGAAGGCTCAGCGTTTCGCCGAGCACCAGATACCCCAGAATAATGGCCGAGACCGGAACCAGCATGGTGACGAGAGACACGAAAGACGGGCCTGAGCGGCGCACGATGCTGAAGAAGATCAGATAGGCGAGCGACGTTGACAGGGCTGCCAACCCGAAGAGTGCCAGCCAGACTTTCACTGAAACGTACTGATAGAGCTGCGGTTCTGAGAACAGCAAAACCAATACGGCCATGAAGATGGTTGAGATGGTGAGCTGGCATGTTGCCGTTGTGAGGGACGGAATGCCCATGAGGCGCGTTTTGGACCACGGCGTGGAAAAGCCATAGCAGACTGATGCGAAGGTGACGGCGAGAATGCCCCAGGTCTGAGTGCCGAGATCGCCAAAATTTCCGCCCTTCAAAACGAGAACACCGATGAAACCGATGAGCAATGCAATAGCCTTGCGAGTCGTGATCGCTTCCAGGCTGAACAGTGCCATGGCGATGGCGGCAAACATGGGCGTGGTGGCGTTGATGACAGAGGCGAGACCGCTGGCGATATTGTGCTGGCCCCAGGAAATGGCCGTGAAGGGCAGCACGTTGTTCATGATCGACATGCCGCCGCAGGCAATCCAGGTCT
>CALMEZ010000320.1 GCA_937864985.1 uncultured Alphaproteobacteria bacterium | reverse complement strand
AATACCCTCGTTTCGGCGCTCAACGAGCTGTGGAAGCAATGCGCCCTCGCAAGGGCCGTGGCGTAGCGGCCGCCAAGGCAGCCCCGTACCAAGTCCAGTTCTTCACAGTGTCCGTTGTTTCAACAATGTGTACACGGCGTTGGAAGCTTTGAGCCCCCTGCACTGCGTGTAGCCGCGCCTGATCAAGTTCGTTCTGCACGATGCGCAGGGGCAAGTAGGCTGAGCCGCCAGACGCAAGCATGTGCTGGAGGGCCCAAGCACTCGATGCAATGGTGACGGTTGATGGCGGGCTGTGTGAAAAGGCCGCCGCGTGCTGGCGGCGAAACTCATCGCCATGATCGACAAAAATGGACCCCGGCCCTGCCGATGCATGCTTGTCTGTCGACACAAGAACAATTTCATCCTCAAACAACACACGGCTTGAAAAACGCTCGCCCGGCTGCGGCGCATAACAGAAAGCGATGTCGATGAGTCCAATGCCCAGCCAGCGATCAATCTCGCGCTGCGTGCCGGGCCACAGCGCAATGGCAACGCCCGGCGCATGGCTGCGGACATGATTGAGAAAGGTGCTGCCGACACCTGCCCACAAATCATACTCGAGGCCGACATTGCACACGGCCTCAAACCCCTTGGGCAGCGCGGCCTCGTAGCGCGCCTGCCCCCAGAGTTGCACCATCACCTCAGCATAGCGCTTGAACTTGAAGCCCGGCGAAGTGAGCTCCGTTCCTGACTTGGCGCGATGCAACAGTGTCTGACCCACTTCATCTTCCAGCGCATCAAGACGCGCAGTTACCGTCGAGGGCGTAACGTTCAAACGACGGGCCGCCGCAACCAGACTGCCGCTTTCAATGACCTCCAGGAACGTGCGCAGTTCATCGAGATTCATGTCCACACCCTCCGGGAAATTCGATAATTCCGAACATAATGGTCAATTTATTTCGTTTTTCAAATTCAATTTGCTCTGCCAATCTCGTAACAGGAGGATAAGCCATGGATTTTGTTCATTTCCTGTCGAGCCATATGCTGGACCCGGCAATGGGCGGGCGGCGCCTATATGCCAGCGTGGTGCAGCAAGCCCTGCAGGCTGAGAAACTGGGCTACCGGGGTGTGGCCCTTCCGGAGCACCACCTGCTCAACGTACTGCTCATTCCTTCGCCGTTGCAGATGGCCGTCAAGATCGCGGCCCACACGTCCCGCATCGTGTTGATGACATCTGTCTGCCAGCTGCCGCTGCGCGACATGCGGATTTTCGCAGGCGAAGTGGTGCAGGCGCAGGCTTTGTGTGATGGACGGTTGATGTTGGGCGTGGGCAAAGGTGCCTTCGGATACGAAACGGGCCGCATGGGCGTTCCGATGGAAGACACCAAGCCGCACTTCGAGGAAGACCTGAAGCTCCTGGAAGCGCTTCTCACGGGACCCGACGTGTCGTGGTCTAGCCCGCGCTACACGTTTGATCCGATCACCATCATGCCACGTCCGGAAGCGCCCATTCCCCTGATGGTGGCGGTCATGAATCCGGCTGGCATCGAAGCCGCGGCGAAAGCTGGCTATCATGTCCAAACCACCCCGCTAGGCGGAAGTCATCAGCAGCTCATGGACCAGGTCAATGCCTTCACCCGCGGCAAAGCGGCCGCCGGGCGGAAGCTTGATACCCGCCTCAGCCTGCAGCGCGGCATGTTTCTGGTGCGCAACGCGGCGGAAAGGCAGAAGATCGCTGAATTGGCCCACATCTATTACAAGAGTTTCGACAATGTGTTCGGTGGGCCGGGCATTGTTGACCAGGGCATCATCCGGCCGCTGCCGCGCAAGCAGACACTTGAAGAGCTGTCCGCCAATCTCCTGCTTTGCGGAAAGGACGAAATGATTGACCGGCTTTCCGTTTACGCCGATCTTGGCATTGATGAAGTGCTCACCACCTCGGTGTTCGGCCAGGACGAGTCCATGACGCTCGACATGATGGCGCGCTTCGCAGAGGATGTGATGCCGCACTTCGCGCAACAGAAAAAGGCAGCATAGGAGGACGAATTGCCGATTATCCGAGTTGAAATGTTCAAGGGCCGCAGCGTGGCCCAGAAGAAAGCTATTGCCCGCGCGCTGGTTGATGCTTTCATCGCCGCAGATGGCAAAGGCCAGCCGTCCGCCTTCAATGTTGTCTTCGCCGACGTGGAGAAACATGACTGGGCTGTGGGCCACGACATGATGAACGAAAAATATCCGGACAAGTGACCGTGGCGAAACCGATCCGTTCTGCATTCTCGGTTGAGGGCGAAGGCCCACCGTTGTTTTTGATCCACGGCATTGGCGCCTCGCGCCATTCCTTTGATGGGCTGGTGGAACGCCTCAAAGGCGAATTCCGCTGCATTGGCTATGATCTGCGCGGCCATGGCAAATCACCCAAGCCGCAACCACCCTATACGCTTGATGATTTGGTTGAAGACCTGGAGGCGTTGCGCGCCGAGCTCGGAATCGAGAAGGCGCACTTCGCCGGCCATTCGCTGGGCGGCATGATCGGGCCGGCCTATGCGCGGAAGTACCCGCAGCATGTGCTGACACTTGGTCTCTATTCGACGGCAGCGTTCCGCACGGAAGATGACTCAGCCAAGGTTAGAGGTGTGGTCGCCGCCATGCGCAGCAAGGGCATCCCGCAAGTTCTCGAAGCGCTGAAGGACCGTTGGTTCACACCGGAATTTGCAGCACGCAAACCGGAGGTGATTTCCCGGCGCATGCAGCAGGTGATCGACACGGACCCGGATGTGTTCCTCTCGGTGTTTGACATCTATGCCGAAACAGAAATGTCTCCATGGCTGCAAGAGATCAAACATCCGTGCCTGGTGCTGACGGGGGAAAATGACGGCGGCTGCAACCCGCGCCTCAACAGGCAAATTGCCGAAGCATTGCCAGATTCAGAATTGGTGATCCTGCCGGTGTTGCGCCATGCCATTCTGCTGGAAGCAGCAGACCAGGTGACCCCGCCCGTGCTGGAATTCTTGCGCAAGCACAGTTAAGATTTTCAACTTGACGAAATCGAAGCCAGAGGCCAGAAGCCTCTGGTTTTTAAGATCCAGATCGGAGAGTAGCGCAGTCTGGTAGCGCACCTGCTTCGGGAGCAGGGGGTCGGAGGTTCGAATCCTCTCTCTCCGACCATTTTCCCTTTCATTCAGGTTTGCCGACGACGCTCCAGGCCGCGGAGAAGCCCAAAGCTGCGACGACAGCCTTGATCGCGTCACCCAGAATGAACGGCGTCAGGCCAAATTCGATGGCCTTGGGCAGGCCGCCCACAAACGTCGACAGCCATGCAAGGCCTGGAATGTAAAGCACAGCTGCACCCAGAAGCGTGGCGGCGAGCATTTTGGGCAGGGACTTGTCCCAGCCGCGGTCGGCAAGATAACCCACTAGTGCTGCAGCCAGAATAAAGCCCAAAATATATCCGCCCGTCGGACCAGTGATGCCGGGATAGCCATCGGCTGTTGGCGAGAACACCGGCAGGCCCGTAGCGCCTTCTGCAGCGTAAAGGGCTAGTGTGGCAGCGCCGAGTCGCGCTCCGTAGGCGCCGCCAATGGCGAGCACCGCCATGGTCTGCAGGGTCATTGGAACCGGCAGCATGGGCACATGGATATGTGCGGCGAGAGCCAGAACCAAAGTGCCACCAACTGCCAGAATGACGTTGCGAAGGAGGCTGTTTTCAATGGGCAGAATGCGGGTGGCGAGTGTTGCGTTCATGTGTTTTCCCTCTTTGCCTTCGATTAGCCCCGCAGCATCTCAGTGGCAAGACTGTGCAAAACCCCTGCCCTGTCGGCCAGGCTGTCGACAATCGTGTAGTGGTTGAAGCCCGGCAGGTCGATCAATTGCGGGCTGAGTACAGCCCAGGCCTTTGCCTGCGCTTCGGACTGGCGATGAAACTCGGCTGATTCATCACCGCCCACCGCCAGCACCAGGGGGCAATGGCACAGCGGCTTTGCCATTGTGAGATTAATGGCGGCCGCGTTGCCATCAGTGATGCGCAAATCGCCGTTCATCGATGTGTGCTGAAGCGGCGCCACATCGAACACGCCCGACAAGGAGATGACGCCTGCCAATGGGTCTTGTGGCGGGCCGAATGACGGCCAATCTGTGGCCATATGCAACACTGCAAGATGCCCGCCGGCAGAATGGCCCGTCACAACGATCCGGCGTTTCTCGTCCGGTGTCAGAAGCTCAAGCCAGAGATGGGCAAATGCGCGTTGCACCGAGTGGCGAATATCGGCGATGGTTACGTCAGGGCACAGGGGATAGTTGATCAACGCAACGGAGAAACCGTCCTCGACAAAGCCCGTTGCTACGAAACTCGTTTCCCATTTCGAGAAGCTGCGCCAATAACCGCCATGGACATAGACAAGGCAGCCCTTCGCACCTTCAACGCGGAACAGATCAATACTTTCGCGCGGGTGAGGGCCGTATTTGAAGTCACCAAACGGTTGGTGCTTCTCGCGTGCCAAAGCGGCGCGGCGGCGCCACCCCGGCGCGACGCTGGCGGCGTCTTTCACGGTGAGGCTGGGGAGATATTGCAGATCGTGCCAGGAAGGAGAGAGATTTGTCATGTCAAGCCCATCATCACGCGGCGTTTCAGGTTCGGCAAGATGTCTGTTGCAAACCAGGGATTGTTTTTCAGCCAGACGCCATTGCGCGGGCTGGGATGCGGTAAGGCGATAACGGGCTGATCCGGCCTTGTCTGGCGCACACGTTCCGTCAATGTCAGTTGCGATTGCTGTGGCAAATGCCAGGCTTGCGCGTATTGGCCGATGGCAAGTATCAGTTTAATGTTCGGCAATGCTGCCAACAGACGGGCGCGCCAGGCGTGGGCGCATTCGGGCCGGGGTGGATGATCACCACCTTTGCCTGTTCCGGGATAACAGAACCCCATGGGAATGATGGCAAAGCGGGCGGGATCATAAAACTGCTCGCGGGTCACGCCGAGCCAGTCGCGAAGCCTGTTGCCGGATGGATCGTCAAATGGCCTGTTCTTGCCGTGGGTGATGCGGCCCGGCGCTTGCCCTGCGATCATAATGCGCGCTGTTGCAGATGCTTGCAAGATAGGATTTGGACCAAGCGGCAGGTTGGCGCAAAGGCGGCAGGCGCGCACGTCCTGCAACAATTTTTCCAGATCATCAGGCATGGCTGAGACGCCTCAGCACCAGCGCCAGATTTTGCCGATGCACGGCCTCATAGGGTGCGAACATATTGACCCAGCCACGTTCCAGCGGACCGGCAATGAGGTCTGCCAAAGGCTTTTCGCGCAGCTCCGGTTCCTGCACACAGCGCTTCAGCGTGCGGACATATTGCTGCGTGGCGCGGATCAGGCTCTTGTCATATCCCCCCGCTGCAATGATCTCCGGATCACCGTGATTGGGCAGAATGAAGGAAGGCTGCAACGACCAAAGCCGATCCAACTCCTTCAGATGAACATCAAAATCCTGCGGCTCGACGACATAGGTCACCGCGTCTTCCAGCGTATCTCCAGCCAGCAGAATGCCATCGCCGGCCAACCAGAGAACCGTTCCATCATCGGAGTGAATGTTGAATTCCATCACCTCGCATGTGGTGTTGCCGATCTTCAGCGGCAAGCGGCTGGAAAAGGTGCGCGTTGGCATGACGAGGGGATTGATCGCAGGTTGGCCATGATGCGTGCCCGCCTCAATCGCGGTGCGATGCGCCAGCATGTGCGCCTGTGTTTTTTCATTGGCGATGATATCGCAATCTGCAAAGGCTTCGGTGCCTGCAATATGATCCAGATGCCAATGGCTCAAAACGACGGTGAAGCGCAAGACTCCGCGGCGTAACAGGTCATCCCGAATGAATTGTGCATGGGCCACTGAGACATGGGGATCATAGACTATCGCTTCTGACTCCCTGACCACCGCGTAAGACGCGATGCCGAGTGACAGCGCACCGTCATCAACCCAGTTCGGGCCGTCCATGAAGCGATAGCCTTCCACACGGCCATCGTAATAGGCGATGATGCCAGGATGCGGCTCCAGAACCCGCAGGTGCGTGAGGTCAGCCAACGTGCCGGACCCTGGGCTCGATCGGTGTGATGGCGCCGAGATTGAAAAAATCTTCAGCGAATTTGGCCATGGCCAGAAGCCTGTGATCCTGCCGGTTGCGCGTGATCATCTGCAATCCCACCGGCAATCCGGAGGCGGTGAATCCACAGGGAATTGAAATGGCCGGACAGGCGCAGAGCGTTGCCACAGCCACGATCAGCAGCCAGTCCACATAGCTCTCAAATTCCACGCCATTGCAGTGTGTCACATAACGTTGCTCCACCGGGAACGGCGGCACGATTGTGGCGGGGCACAGCAGGGCATCGTAAAGTCCCAGGAAGTCATGCATCTTGTTGAACAGCGCCGTGCGCTGCGCTTCTGCGATGACGATGTCGTCAACCGAAAGCTTCAGACCCTTTTCAATGTTCCAGATGACTTCGGGTTTCAGCAGATCGCGATGGTCCCTCAAGAGCTGGCCCATGCTGGCATAGCCTGCTGCCCGCAAGACCTGGAAACAATTCATGGCTTCACGCAAATCAGGGTGAGCTTCCTCCACGATCACACCCGCCTGTTCCAGCTTTCGCGCGGCGGCCCTGATGATCGCAGCCACCTCAGGATCAACAGGTGTAATGCCCAAATCCGCTGACACGGCAACACGGCGCAATGCGGGCTGCCTGATGCTGTCGCGATGCAAGGAGCCGCCATTCACGCCAAGCGACAGGGGATCACGTGCTTCCTGCCCTGTCATGGCATCAAGTAACAATGCAAGGTCCGAGACGTTGCGCGCCATTGGCCCTTCAGCGCCCAGCGATCCGTAAATCCTGCCATAGGGCGTTGCCGCCACCACACCCGGAGATGGCCGCAAGCCCACAATGCCGCAGAAGCTGGCGGGGTTGCGCAACGAACCGCCAAGGTCCGAGCCATGGGCCAGCCAGGCCATGCCGGTGGCCAGTGCCACAGCTGCTCCACCTGAAGAGCCAGCCGCCGATGTTCTCGTGTCCCAGGGATTTCGCGTCATGCCGAACACGTCATTGAAGGTGTGGCCGCCTGCCCCGAACTCGGGTGTATTTGACATGGCATAGACGACACCACCCTGCCCTTCGAGATGGGTGACGAGCAAGTCTGATGTATCGGCGATACGGTCCTTGAAGATGCGTGAGCCTTGCGTGGATCGCACGCCCGACACATCCGTCAGATCCTTGATAGGAACAGGCAAGCCAGCCAGAACGCCGCGTTCAGCTCGGGGTTTTTTCATCAGAACACGCGCATGAACTCGCGCGCGGTCGAAACACAGGGTGATCAGCGCATTGACGGGTGCATTGACTGCTGCAATGCGCGCCTCCAGCGTGTCCAGGCAATCGAGTGGCGTCAGATCGCCCTTGGTGAGAGCCGTGTGAACTTCAGTGGCGGTGTGTCGGAAAATTTCGGTCATCGCA
>CALMEZ010000319.1 GCA_937864985.1 uncultured Alphaproteobacteria bacterium | reverse complement strand
TTGAGGCAGAATCGATCCACATCATCCGCGAAGTGGCGGCCGAGTGCGAAAAGCCTGTCATGCTCTATTCCATCGGCAAGGATTCAGCCGTCATGCTGCACCTCGCCATGAAGGCCTTCTATCCGGCCAAGCCGCCGTTTCCGCTGATGCATGTCGATACGCGTTGGAAGTTCCGCGACATGATCAAGCTGCGCGATGAGACCGCGAGAAAGCTGGGCCTCGACCTGATTGTCCATATCAACCCTGAAGGCGTTGCCAAGGACATCAACCCCTTTGACCATGGCTCGGCCCTGCACACCCAGATCATGAAAACCGATGGCCTGAAACAGGCCCTGGACAAATATGGCTTTGATGCCGCCTTTGGCGGTGCGCGCCGCGACGAGGAAAAATCCCGCGCCAAGGAGCGCATCTTCTCGTTCCGCGACACCCGCCACCGCTGGGACCCCAAGAACCAGCGCCCGGAATTGTGGAACCTCTACAATGCCCGCAAGAACAAAGGTGAGTCGATACGCGTCTTTCCGCTGTCGAACTGGACCGAACTCGACATCTGGCAATACATCCATCGCGAAAGCATCGAGATCGTTCCCCTCTACTTCGCAGATGAGCGCCCCATTGTCTGGCGCGATGGCCAGATGATCATGGTCGATGATGACCGCATGCGTCTGCTGCCGGGTGAAAAGCCGGAGATGAAAAAAATCCGCTTCCGCACCCTGGGCTGCTATCCGCTGACCGGCGCCATCGAAAGCAATGCCACAAGCCTGCTCGACATCATTGAAGAGATGCTGGTTGCCACCTCATCGGAACGCCAGGGCCGTGTCATCGACAAGGACCAGGCCGCCTCCATGGAAAAGAAAAAGCAGGAGGGCTATTTCTGATGACCCGCTTTATTGAATTTACCGGCGGCGACGTCGAGGCCTATCTCAATGCGCAGGAAAACAAGGACCTCTTGCGGTTCATCACCTGCGGCTCGGTCGATGATGGCAAGTCCACGCTGATCGGACGCCTGCTCTACGAATCCAAGATGCTGTTTGAAGACCAACTCACAGCGCTGGAAGCCGATTCCAAGAAGCTTGGCACACAGGGCGGCGATCTTGACTTCGCCTTGCTTGTCGATGGCCTCGCCGCAGAGCGCGAACAGGGCATCACCATCGACGTGGCCTACCGGGCGTTCACAACATCCAAGCGCAAGTTCATCGTCGCTGACACGCCAGGCCATGAGCAATACACCCGCAACATGGCGACAGGTGCTTCCACAGCCGATCTTGCCATCATCCTGATTGACGCGCGCAAGGGCGTTTTAACCCAGACACGCCGCCACACCTTCATCGCCCATCTCCTCGGCATTCAGCATCTCGTCGTCTGCGTGAACAAAATGGACCTTGTTGATTACCGGCAAGATGTCTTTGAGAAAATCGAGGCCGACTATCGCAGCTTTGCCGCGTCGCTTTGCGCCAATAATATCACCGTGATCCCTGCTTCGGCACTGAAGGGCGACAACATTGTTGACCGCTCTGCGGCCATGCCCTGGTATCGCGGCGCCACACTAATGGCGCATCTCGAAACCGTACCAGTCGGCGGTGATGACCTGAGCAAGGCTTTCTCGCTGCCTGTGCAGTGGGTCAATCGTCCGGATCAGAATTTCCGTGGCTTCGCAGGCACCATTGCCGCAGGCAAGATCACACCCGGAGCGGCAATCCGTGCCCTCCCGTCGGGCAAGACATCAAAGGTCGAACGCATTGTGACCTATGATGGCAATTTGACAGAGGCCCGCAGTGGCCAAGCCATTACATTGACCCTGAATGATGAAATCGACATCAGCCGCGGCGACGTCATCTGCGCCGCCAACGCGCCTGCTGAAACATCAGACCAGTTCGAAGTTGACGTTCTGTGGATGGGGGCTGAACCCATGTTGCCGGGCCGTCCCTACATCATCAAGGCCGGCACGCGCACACTGCCCGGCTCCATTGAACGCATCAAGCACAAGATCAATGTCAACACGTTGGAACATTCGGCGGCGGAAACCCTGACGCTCAATGAAATCGGTGTGTGCCAATTAGAGCTTGATGCCCAAATTGCCTTTGCGCCTTACCGGGAAAACAAGGCACTTGGCTCCTTCATCATCATTGACCGCTTTACCAACAACACAGTGGGCATGGGGCTAATTCACTTTGCCCTGCGCCGCGCCGCCAACATCCACTGGCAAGCGACGGATGTGAACAAGGATGCCCGCAGCAAGCTGCTGAAGCAGAAACCGGCTGTGTTGTGGTTCACAGGCCTATCGGGCGCCGGCAAATCCACCATCGCCAATCTGGTGGAAAAGCGACTGCATTCTAAAGGCAAGCTGACCTATTTGCTGGACGGCGACAACGTGCGCCATGGCCTCAACCGCGACCTCGGCTTCACCGATGCCGATCGCGTCGAGAACATCCGCCGTGTGGCCGAGGTGGCGCGCCTGATGGCTGATGCCGGACTGATCGTGCTTGTCTCCTTCATCTCACCCTTCAAGTCGGAGCGCCTGATGGCGCGCGAACGCATGGGCGAAGGTGAATTCATCGAAGTGTTTGTGGACACGCCTTTGGTGGAAGCGGAAAAGCGCGATGTGAAGGGCCTCTACGCCAAGGCCCGCCGTGGCGAACTCAAGCACTTCACAGGCATTTCATCGCCCTATGAAGCGCCCGAAA
>CALMEZ010000318.1 GCA_937864985.1 uncultured Alphaproteobacteria bacterium | reverse complement strand
AGCTGGCAGCGCTGGTCAGCGTGCTGGCCGTTCAGCCGTCGGTGCTGGTGTGCGAACGGCTATGGTCGGTGTAGTCCGAGCTCTGGCTGTATGTGCCCGAAGACTGGATATCCCCGCTCGACCCGCTGACCACCATGCGGTCGCTGGTCTCGTCGGATTTATCGGTGCCGCGCGTTGTCTGGTTGGTTGCTGAACGCTCGCTTCCAGCGCTGGCGTTGTCGCCGCTTTCACGGCCTGGAATTTTCCCTGTGTGTTGATCGCGCGCAAGGCGGCCCCTGCCCTGGCTGCGGGGTGCAGCATCATCATCCGCCCGTCGCGCGAAGCGCCGGGTTCGGCCATGCTGATTGTCGACTGTATGCAGCAGGCCGGTCTGCCTGCTGGCGTTGTCAATCTGGTGATCGGCGAGACTGCTGCCACCTATGCCCCAATCATGGCATCTCCCAATGTGCGCAAGGTGTCACTCACCGGCTCAACACCGGTGGGCCAGCAGATGATCCGCGATGGTGCGGCAACGCTGAAGCGCTGCACCATGGAGCTTGGTGGCAATGCACCTGTCATCGTGTTTGACGACGTTGACATGGAGGCCGTGCTCGATCTTTGCGTGCCTGTGAAATATGCCAATGCGGGCCAGGTGTGCGTGACGGGCGACCGTTTCTATGTGCATGAAAAACTGCATGATGGTTTTGTTGCCGGATTTGCAAAGCGCGCCAAGGCGATGCGGCTGGGACATGGTCTAGATGAGGGAACGCACATGGGTCCCGTCATCAACCAGCGGCGGCTTGATGCCATGGAGGCCATCGTGGCCGATGCCGTGAAATGCGGTGGTACAATCAATGCTGGGGGAAAGCGGCCAGCCGGACAGAACAAGGGTTTCTTCTTCGAGCCGACGGTGATCTCCAACATTCCTGATTATGCCAAGGCGCTGGCCGAAGAAAACTTCGGACCGATTGCCGCAATCACCCCGTTCCGCACAGCCGATGAAGTATTTGCCCGCGCCAATTCATCCGAAATGGGCCTGGCCTCATACGTGTTCACGCGCGATCAGAAACGGCAGCGCGAAGCTGTGTCGCGCATCGAGGCTGGCATGGTGGGTATCAACAGCTTTGCACTGGCCGCAGCTGAAGCGCCATTCGGCGGCATCAAGGCGTCGGGCATGGGCCGCGAAGGTGGTACGGAATCAATCCATGACTACATGAACGTCAAACTTGCGCAGATCGCGGTGTAATATGCCTCACATTCTCGTTGCCGGAAAAATCCATGAGGCTGGCCTTGAGGTCATTAAGGCGGCCAAGGGCTTCACCTATGAGCAGGTGATGGACGTCACCTACGAGGCCTATGCGCCGTTGATGCCGAAGGCTGATGCGGTGCTGCTGCGCACGCAGCCCTTGCAGGCTGATCTTGTTGCCAAATCTCCCAACCTGAAGATCGTCTCGCGGCACGGCGTGGGCTATGACGCGGTGGATGTGGCGGCCCTGAATGCGCGCAAGATCGCGCTGGCGATTGTGGGTGATGTGAATTCGCGCGCCGTGGCCGAACACACCCTGTCGCTGATGCTGGCGGCGGCGCGGCGTGTGGTGGCCCACGATCATGCCTCGCGCAACCGCAACTGGAATGAGCGCAACAAATTTGACTCTGTCGAGCTTGATGGCAAGCGATTGCTGATCATCGGTTATGGGCGCATTGGACGGCGTGTCGGTGAACTGGCCAAGGCGTTTGGCATGGAGATCGTGGCCTATGATCCATTCGTGCCCGAAGCTGCCAAGGATCTTCATGCGGAACTGGCGCGCGCTGACTATGTGACGCTGCACATCCCGGGTGCCAAGGGTGCCATCATTGGTACAAATGAACTGGCGCTGATGAAACCCTCGGCGATCATCGTCAATGCGGCGCGCGGCGGGCTGGTGGATGAGGCGGCACTAGACCAAGCGCTACGGGCGCGGAAGCTCTATGCGGCAGCACTGGACGTGCTGGTTGAGGAGCCGCCGAAGCCCGATCATCCCCTGCTCTCCAACCCGCATGTGACGATCAGCCCGCACAATGCCGGGCTGACGGCGGAGTGTGCCAAGCGCATGGCCGTGTCTGCCGCGCAGAACATCATTGATTATATTGCTGGCACGCTCGATGCGAAGCTGGTTGTCAATGCGGCAGCTATTGGTCTCTGATACTCATTCAAAATTTACCAAACGCCGCAAGTCTTCATTCAGCACGGTTGTTAAAAATAGCGGTGGTGTTCACCGCCGTTAGTACCGCATTTTCCGCCGGGACCTAGTTCTGACTGCACTGGCAGTGGGAACGGGGTTTGGCATGCAGTTGCGCACCATTGATCGCGAAGTGATGGAACGTCTGGCAAAGGTCTGCGACGTGGCCTTCCTGCTGCCGATCGCGCTGGTGCTGACAACGCTTTATTCCGCCTCACCTTCGGATGCGGCCAATGGCTTTTTCACGCTGCTCGTGGTGTTTTCAACTGTCATGGTGATCCGGGGCCTTGGGCTTTATGAGCCGCGCCACTGGCCCAAGGGCCTGTTCGCGGCGGCCAAGGCGTTTGCCGCAGCGGCGATTGCCGGTGCTGCCTCATATATCATTTCAAAATTCACGCCTGTTTCTTTGCCTCTCGTGTGGATCAGCGTGTGGTGCGCCACATCGGCGATCACACCACCGACGAAGTTGTCGCCGCAACCGGTGGTGTCGCCCTTGCGTTCCGGGTGCGTGGCGAGTTCGGCGACGATGGCTCGTGATACGGGCATGCGGTCGGCGGTGCAGGGTTTGTAGCGTTCAGAACCGATCCTGAGTGCGACATCGCGCGAGCCATTGGTGACGACGACTGCACCGACGCCCTGTTCGATGAAGAAG
>CALMEZ010000317.1 GCA_937864985.1 uncultured Alphaproteobacteria bacterium | reverse complement strand
AGGCGCTGACTGTCCAGCAATTCCGGGGCGCGGGGCGTCATGCGGCGTGCTTCGCGAGTTCGAGCTTCGCGTGGCAGTAGTGGTCGCTCGTACAGAAGTAGCCGGCCGGGCAGAGGACGCGCTGGCGGTTGGTGGCCACGGCGGCGCCGGTCGGCGACTGGGTGGGACTGGAGGCGGCCGTCGAGGCAGCGGGAGTCGGTGACGATGGGAGGGACATGAGCAAGAAGCGCCGGGAGATGAATCCGGCCGGTCGTTGCTCCCTCCCTTACCAGCCTGGGCCGGTCCGAAAGAGGCGGTCGTGCCTTGGGGACACACCGCAACGAACAAGCATCCCATCGGACACCGATGGGCGGGCTTTAGCGAAAAATCACGCCTCAGGGCCCCTGCAGGCGCTCGAGTACATGGACCAGCTGCAAGCGCAGCACGCCCAGCTGCTTGGAACGGAAATTGTCCTTGGTCTTCTCCAAGGTGATGATGACCTCGCGGATGGTCTCGGCGATGGCCGCATATTTTTCCTGGGCGGTGCGATAGACTTCATCGTGCTCATCCAGGCGCGCAACGGGCACGTTGGTGGGGATTTCCATAACATCGAGATTGTAGATGTCCATGAACTCCTCGGCTTCGGTCAGGGCCGTGCCGGTCATGCCCGCAAGCTTCGAATAGAGGCGGAAATAGTTCTGAAAGGTGATTGACGCCATGGTCACGTTTTCAGGCTGCACCTGCACGTGTTCCTTGGCTTCAAGGGCCTGATGCAGGCCTTCCGAATAGCGGCGGCCCGCCATCATGCGGCCGGTGAATTCGTCGATGATGACGACCTGGCCGTCCTTCACGATGTAGTCCTTGTCTTTCATGAAGAGCGTGTGCGCGCGCAGCGCCTGTGTCACATGGTGGACGATGGTGACATTGCCAGCGTCATAAAGGCTCGACCCCTTCAACACACCGGCAGCTTGCAGCATCTGCTCGAGATGTTCGTTGCCCTGCTCGGTCAATGTGACCTGACGCTGCTTTTCGTCCAACTCATAGTCTTCCTTGGTCAGACGTGGGATGAACTGGTCGAGCGTGTTGTAGAGGTCCGACTTGTCATCGACCGGGCCGGAAATGATCAGCGGCGTGCGAGCTTCATCAACAAGGATCGAGTCCACTTCGTCAACGATTGCGTAGTTGTGCCCACGCTGCACCATCTCCTCGAGATGATATTTCATGTTGTCGCGCAGGTAGTCGAAGCCCAATTCATTGTTGGTTCCGTAAGTGACGTCGCAGGCGTAGGCAGCCCGGCGCTCGCGGTCGTCGAGGCCATGGACGATGATACCTGTGGTGAGTCCCAGCGCGCTATAGACCTTGGCCATCCAGTTGGCGTCGCGGCGGGCGAGGTAGTCGTTGACAGTGACGACGTGCACGCCTTTGCCAGACAGGGCGTTGAGGTAGACAGGAAGCGTGGCAACAAGTGTCTTGCCTTCGCCTGTCTTCATCTCGGAGATCTTGCCCTCATGCAGGACCATGCCCCCGATCAGCTGCACGTCGAAGGGGCGTAGGCCGAGGGCACGCTTGGCCGCCTCTCGGACGGCGGCAAAGGCAGGGACGAGCAGGTCATCAAGACTCTTGCCGGCCGCCACTTCTGCCTTGAACTTGTCGGTCAGGCCCTTGAGATCAGCGTCGCTCAAGCGCTCGTATTCGGGCTCCAGGGCGTTGATGGCCGGAACGCGCTTGTAATAGGCCTTCAGTTTACGGTCATTGGTGGTGCCGAAAATTTTCCGGGTCAGCGCATTCAGTCCAAGCATCATCAGTTCCTAAGGGGCCATCAGGGCCCAGCGGGTTTGCCCTATAAGGCATGAACAGCCAAACGGGAATCACGGCCCATTAAAATTCCGCGTTAAAACCCTGAAAACCGGTCTCAAAAGGTGGGCAGGCGGTGATTTCTGGCCGTATGGCGTCAGATAGGGCATGGAAAGCGCAGTTTCAACAATGATGACTGTTGCATTGAAGCAACAGAGGCAGAATGGCAGTGCCGCCCCCTTGATCGGGCCACCCTTGGCCTTCAAAATCGCGGTACCGGGGCAGATTCACGAATTCACCGTCTGTTTCAGCGAGTTGAGGCACATTCTCGCCTTGATTGCTGTCCATGAGCGGTGCGGCGGGCGTTGGTGGCCCACAATTTGAGACCTGATGGAATCCATGAAAGCTTCTTCCAAAATCCTGTTTGCAGCCGTCCTTAACGTTGGCCTTCTGGGCGGGCTGTTTCTGCAGCCAGCCATGGCGCAAGACACGGCCGCCGATGCCCTGCCTTCCGGCGATGACAAGACTGTAGCCGTCGTCAATGGCTATGAAATCAAGACCAGCGAAGTGCGCATGGCCTTTGATGATGTGATTGGCCAGTTGCCGAACATCCCACCGAAGCTGCGCTACCCCTTCGTTGTTGAAACGCTGGTGGAGCGGCATCTGTTGGCTCAGCTGGCAAACAAGCAAGGCGTTGCCGATGGTGAAGATTACAAGCGCCGCCTCGCCGCCTATCAAGCCAAAGCGTTGCGTGACAGCTATCTTTCCACGGTTGTCAGCCCTTCGATCAAGGAAGAAGAGATCAAGGCAGTTTATGATGACGAGGCCAAGAAGGTAACGCAGACTGAGCGCATCCGGGCCCGCCACATTCTTGTGGCGTCCGAAAAGGAGGCCAATGACATTCTGGCCAAGCTCAAGGATGGAGCCAAGTTTGAGGATATGGCCAAGCAATACAGCCTTGATGGCTCGAAGGATTTTGGTGGTGATCTCGGCTATTTCACCGCGCCGGAAATGGTGCCGGAATTTTCCAAGGCCGCATTTTCGCTGAAGGTTGGCGACATTTCCAAACCCGTGAAGACGGATTTCGGCTGGCACATCATCAAGCTTGAAGACCGCAAACAAGGCGCGGCGCAGCCCTATGATCAGGTCAAGGACGCGATCCGGAACGTGCTGGTGCGCAAGAAGGTCCAGGAAACGCTGGCAAGTCTCAAGGATTCGGCGAAGGTTGAGATCGTTGATGAAGACCTGAAAAAGATTGCTGATGAAGCAGCGAAGCAGCGCAAGGCGATTTTTGACCAACAGCAGAAGGCCAATATCGCTGGCGGTGAGAATCCTGACGCTACCGGTGGCGATGCCTCTGGCGGCAAGGGCGATCTCCTTGCGCCGGCGGATTCAACGGGCGGCGACGGAACACAACAACAATAAGCAATACCGGAGAGGGGCCATGGGCAAGGCTGGGGCAGTTTCACCTTTGGCGCCGGAGCAATTTCCCGCGCTTCAACCTATTGAAGGTGTGCGGCTGGCGACAGCGCAGACCGGCATCCGCTACAAAGGCCGCCCGGATGTGTTGCTGGCTCTGATGCCAGAGGGCACCACCGTTGCCGGCTGCTTTACCACATCGAAATCGCGATCGGCGCCCGTCGACTGGTGCAGGGACGGACTTAAGGCCGGCGGCGCGCGGGCGTTGCTGGTCAATGCCGGCAATGCCAATGCCTTTACAGGCAAGGCCGGTGTTGCAACGGTGAAGGCGGTGGCTGGTGCTGCGGCCAAGCAGTTCAATTGCAATCCTTTACAGGTATTCCAAGCCTCAACTGGTGTGATCGGTGAACCGCTTGATCCTGCCTTCATCGTCAACGCCTTGCCGCAGCTTGAAGCTGCAGCCTCTGCATCGACATGGGATGCGGCGGCCAAAGCGATCATGACCACGGATACGTTTGCCAAGGCCGCAAAGGCCACGGCGAAACTTGGCAAGGAAACAGTGACAATCCAGGGCATTGCCAAGGGCTCTGGGATGATCGCGCCTGACATGGCGACGATGCTGGTATTCATTTTTACCGATGCCGGCGTACCGCAGAAGGTTCTCCAGGCGCTTCTTTCCGCCAGCGTGGCGAAGACCTTCAACTGCATCACCGTCGATGGCGATACATCAACTTCTGACACCGTGTTGTTGTTTGCCACGGGTGCAAAGCCTGGTGTGAAGGGATTGCGTTCTGCAGCCGATGCCAAGCTGAAGAGTTTCGCGACGGCGCTTGATGATGTGTGCCATGACCTGGCGCTGCAAGTGGCCAAGGATGGTGAAGGTGCGCAGAAGCTGATTGAAATTGCCGTTACGGGTGCAGAGAACAGCAGGGCTGCACACCGCATCGCGATGTCCATTGCCAATTCACCGTTGGTCAAGACGGCCATTGCGGGTGAAGATGCCAACTGGGGCCGCATTGTCATGGCGGTGGGCAAGGCTGGTGAGAAGGCGGAACGTGACCGTTTGCGCATCCGCATTGGTGGCGTGGAAGTGGCCAGCAAGGGCATGCGCAATCCGGACTACAAGGAAGCGGAGATCATGCCGCACATGAAGGGCCGTCATATTGTGATTGAGGCTGACGTGGGCGTGGGCAAGGGCAAGTCCCGCGTCTGGACCTGTGACCTGACGCATGCCTATATCGACATCAACGGCTCCTATCGCAGCTGATGCGCCTTGTCCTTGTTTCCGCTGTTGCCTTGATTGATGCGGATGGCCGGGTGCTGTTGTCGCAGCGGCCGCAGGGAAAGACGCTGGCCGGGCTTTGGGAATTTCCGGGAGGCAAGATTGAGCAGGGAGAGCGCCCAGAAGCTGCGTTGATCCGTGAACTCAAGGAAGAGTTGAACATCGACGTGACGGCGAGCTGCCTGGCGCCATTCACCTTTGCCAGCCACGCCTATGAGGACTTTCACCTGTTGATGCCGCTCTATGTCTGCCGTCGCTGGAAGGGCGATGCCATGGCGATGGAGGGGCAGGCACTGAAATGGGTCCATGCTAAGGATCTGCGCGACTACCCCATGCCACCTGCCGACCTGCCACTGATCCCGCATTTGCAGGATCTGCTTTAGGCCGCGTTTTGGTAGGCAATGGCACCCATCATGCCGCTGTTCATGTGATAGATGTGGTGGCAGTGGAAAGCCCAGTTGCCGGGATTGTCGGCATCAAACTGGATGGCAACCTGTGCATCCGGCGGCACCAGAACCGTATCACGCAGCGCGCCATGGAAACGCCGGCCATTGATGGCCACGACGTTGAAGTAGTGGCCGTGCAGGTGCATGGGGTGCGACATGGATGTCATGTTGTGCATGAGGATTTCGTAACGCTCACCTTCGCGCACATTGAAAAGGATGTCGTGCATGGAAGGTTTGCCATTCAGCCCCCAAACGTAATCGCTGCCGCCGCCTGTGAGCATGATGATCTCGCTGCGGGCGACAGGATTGTCACTGGCCACCGCGATGGGACGCAGTGCGGCTTCCAGCGTGAGGTCGACCATGGCGGCAGCATTTTCAGCATCGGCTGATTGTTTCTGGATAGATCCATCGCCTGACCGGAGAATGATGCCGCTGCGTTGAGTGAGGCCTTCGCCATGGAAAAACACTGGCCATGCGCCGGGGCCGGCCGGGAGCTGCACGCGAATGTCGGCGCGTTGCGCAATGGCCAGCGGGAAACGCGAATCCTTTATCGGGTAAATGGCGTTGCCATCCACGGCGATCAATTCTCCCTGCAATGGCCCGAGATCGATCCAGAGATTGGTGGCCGCCGAACCGTTGATGATACGCAGGCGCAGGCGACCCTGCTTCTCGGACTGAACAACTTCTGGGTCGGCCAAGGTCCTGTCGTTGGCCAACATGGCGTCGAAGGCAATGTCGCTCATCAAGCCCATGGAACCGCTTGGCATGACCATTTTGCTGTGGTCCATGTTGGCCATGTTGCCGGTCATATTCATGTGGGCAGCGTGGCCACCCTTGCCAGATTGCAATTCAGCGAGGATTTCCGCCGGACTGCGGAACGTGAAATCATGGAGCATCACAACATGCTCCTGCTCGTCGACGAGGGCCGCGCCGTCTTCCGCCACGATCAGGGGGGCTGCAAGCAGGCCCTGTTCCTGCAAACCAACATGGGAGTGCATCCAGTGGGTTCCCGTGCGGCGGTTGGTGAAAGCAAATTCCCGTGATTCACCAGGCTGAAGAACCGGTCCCGAAAGACCTGGAACGCCATCCATTCCAGTCGGCGCAGTGAGGCCATGCCAATGAATCAGCGTTTCTTCACTGAGCTGGTTGCTGACCACAGCTTTGAAGGGAAGGCCGTAGCGGGTGTAAAGACCCTTGGTGGAGCCGTCCGTTGCAAGGCTGTAAACCTTTGCTGCCTTGCCATTGACATCGATCTGGCGCGTGGACACACCAATCTGCATCGGCTTCGCATCTGCGTCTTGCGCGTTAACCTTCTGAATTTGTGAGATAAAACCTGATGTCGCAATGGCTTTGAGAATGGTGCGGCGGTTCAGATTCATGGTGCAGGCTCTTCCTACAATTATGGTGTTGGCTTTCCTAAACCACCGCAGAAAAAAGCTCCACGCCGCTTAAGAAATTGGGAACGCTTAAATTATATCCTCAAATTGCGGCATTTTCGCTGCGACAGAGGCAAGCATGCACTATCCCATCAAGGCTCAGTTCAAGGCTTTCGCAGATGACCAGCGCGGCGCAATCGCCATTGAATATGCCCTCATTGCGGTGGCGATGTTTCTGGCTATCATTGCCTCTTTCCCGTCGGTTTCTTCAGCGGTCAAAGGCAAGTTCCTCAGCATCGGCGGCTATTTCGCCAGCATTTGAGGACAGGCTTAGAGTCCGCGGCCCATTCCCAGATATTTTTCACGTCGCTGGGTGCGCAAGACATCGGCAGAAACGCCGGCGTAAGATTGCAGGTTTGATGATACGGCATCGCCTACGGCTGCAATCACCTTGGCATGATTGCGGTGCGCGCCGCCTGTTGGCTCAGGGATGATGACGTCAATGATACCGAGTTTCTTCAGATCTTGAGCGGTGATCTTAAGAGCCGTCGCCGCATCTTTGGCACGGGCTGGATCACGCCAGAGAATGGAAGCAGCTCCTTCCGGTGAGATGACGCTATAAATGGCGTGTTCAAGCATGAGCACGCTGTTGCCTGTAGCAATGGCGATAGCGCCGCCGGAGCCGCCTTCGCCGATGATGACGGAGACCAACGGCACGCCCAAGGACAGGCAGCATTCCGTCGACCGGGCGATGGCCTCGGCCTGGCCGCGCTCTTCGGCGTCCACACCCGGATAGGCGCCTGATGTGTCAACCAGCGTGACAACCGGCAAACTGAAGCGGTCGGCCATTTCCATGAGGCGCACTGCCTTGCGATAGCCTTCCGGACGCGCCATGCCCCAGTTGTGCCGCAAGCGCGATTGCGTGTCATCCCCCTTTTCCTGTCCGATGACGACGATGCCCTGGCCGCGGAAGCGCCCCAGGCCACCCACAACAGCTTCGTCTTCTGCGAACTTCCGGTCTCCTGCCAGTGGTACAAAATCAGTGAGCAACGCCTTGATATAGTCCAGCGCATGGGGGCGCTGGCGGTGGCGCGCCACTTGTGATTTTTGCCACGGCGTCAATTCGGCATATAGGCCTGAGAGAAGCTTGGCAGCCTTGGCTTCAAGGCTCTTGATTTCATCTGCGATTGAAACAGAGGCATCGCTTTGGGCGAGGGCCCGCAATTCTGCGATTTTTCCTTCCAGTTCCGCGACCGGGGCCTCAAAATCTAGAAATTCCTGCATCTTACCTCTGGGCACCTGCGGCCTTGAATGGGCCTGGCAATTCTCAACCTTCGTGGCCCCACTAACTGGCGAGTGCGGGGCTGATTGTCAACGTGTCTTGGTTTTCCGCTTTTGGGACAGGGGATGGAATGATTCAACCGCCGCCGACAGCCGCTCAGGCTGGATGTGGGTGTAGATTTGGGTGGTCGAAATGTCGGCGTGGCCCAACATCTGCTGGACGGCGCGCAAATCGGCGCCATGGTCCAGCAAATTGGACGCAAAGCCGTGCCGAAGGACGTGCGGTGAAACCTTTGCGGCATTGAGCCCGGCATGACGGGCCAAGTCTTTCAGTTGCAGGGCGAAATGCTGGCGTGTCAACGCGCCACCTGCGCCGTGCGATGGAAAAAGCCAGACCGGTGTTTCTCCTGCCTCAAGTTTCAAAGCTGTGATGTAACGCTGCAGAACAGCCTGTGCCCGCGCTGAAACAGGCACCATGCGCTGGCGCCCGCCTTTGCCGATGATCATCAGCATGTCGCGTTCTGCAGTGGCATTAGCAAATTTCAAGCCGACCAATTCTGAAACGCGCAGGCCCGTGGCGGCCAGAAGTTCGACGAGGCACTGGAGGCGCAAAGCCTTGAAAAGAGCTGCCGCCTCTTTGCCTGCCGTATTGTCTGCGGCTGCCGCCAGCAAAGATTTCATGTCGTTGCTGAGGAGTGTCTTCGGTAAAGATGGCTTTTGCCGCGGACCCTGGATGATCCGGGTCGGGTTGTCCTGAGAGAGGTTTTCACTTTGCAAGAAAACGTGGAACTGCTTGATGGCGGAAAGCCGGCGGGCCACGGTTGACGTGGCCATGCCTGCAGCATCGAGGCCTTCCAGATAGTTGCGAATGTCCTCCGGCGCGGCATTGGTAGCAGATTTTCCATTCTGACCGAGGAACGCTCCATAATCCTCAAGGTCGCCGCGGTAGGCGGCCACGGAGTTCTTGGCTGCCCCCCGTTCGGCACTCATCATTTCGAGGAAGCGGTCGAGGTTGCGCAGGAACGGTGTTGCTGGCCCGTCAATTTTGCCGGAGCTTTTCATGGGGCAGGGGCCGGGTGATTTCTGAAGGTTCGGGCGGAAAACTGGCAAGCGCCAGGACAACGCCGTAACCTGCCCCAGCGATCAGGGCCACGGCCAATGCGAATTTTAGGGTATCAGGTATCACTGGGCGTCCTTTCCGGTTTCACTCCTTTACTGCCAAGTCCCGACTTTGCCAAACCTCAGCTTTGCCGCTGGCCACAAAGCAGGCTAAATGAGCCGGACAAGAACAGGTTGCAGCATTCCGGAATGTCGAAAAAGAACAACATGGTTGATCCGCAGGACGCCCTTTCCGCCATTGGCGCGCGCTCGATTGTGCTTGTGGGATTGATGGGGGCAGGCAAGACCTCGATCGGTCGGCGGCTGGCAGAACGGCTGGGCCTTCCGTTTGTTGATGCCGATCATGAGATTGTTGCAGCGGCGGGCAAGTCGATCCCGGATATTTTTGCCGACCATGGTGAGGCGCATTTCCGTGACGGCGAACGCAAGGTGATTGCGAGGCTGCTCGAAAATGGACGGCAGGTATTGGCCACTGGTGGTGGTGCCTTCATGAATGAGGAAACGCGCGCCGGGATCAAGAAACATGGGGTTTCAGTCTGGCTCAAGGCCGATGTCGAGACGTTGCTGGAGCGCGTGGCCAAGCGTGGCGGTCGTCCGTTGCTCGAAGGCGACGACCCGGAGGGTGTTTTGCGGCGGCTGGCAGAAGTGCGCTATCCTGTTTACGCGCTGGCCGACATTACGGTTGAAAGCACAAATGCCAAACACCAGAACACCGTGAATGACGTCATTCGCGCACTGGCTTCGTGGCAAGGCGAGGCGGGCGCGGAGCTGGTTTCTGAGGACAAGACTGCGATATGATCCAAACAAGACTTCTGGAAACGGTTGCTGTCCAGCTGGGCACGCGATCTTATGACATCGAGGTGGGGGAAGGCCTGCTCGCCGATGCTGGCAAATTGCTGGGGCGCTTTCTGCAGCGGCCCGCCGTTGCGATCGTGACGGATCGCAATGTTGGGGAACGGCATCTTGCCACACTTGTTGCTTCACTTGAACGCTCTGGCATTGCCCACAAGGCGATTGTGTTGGAACCCGGCGAGAGCACCAAGAGTTATACTGGCCTGGCACAGACCTGCGAAGGACTTCTCGATGCTGGTGTGGAGCGCAAGGACACGATCATTGCGCTGGGCGGCGGCGTGATTGGAGATCTTGCAGGGTTTACCGCAGCCATATTACGGCGCGGTGTGAAGTTCATTCAAATTCCGACAACGCTCTTGTCACAGGTGGACTCTTCGGTGGGCGGCAAGACCGGCATCAACTCGCCCCACGGCAAAAACCTGATTGGTGCGTTTCACCAGCCGCAGCATGTGCTGGCGGATCTTTCACTGCTCAAGACGTTGCCGAAGCGGCAATTGGCAGCCGGTTATGCTGAAGTGGCAAAATACGGATTGCTGGGGGATGCCGCTTTCTTTGACTGGCTTGATACGAATGTCGAGAGCATCATTCGGTGTGACGTTCCTGCGCTGAGGCATGCCGTCACCGTCTCATGCAAAGCCAAGGCTGCCATTGTGGCAGAAGATGAAACCGAGACGGGTGTTCGGGCCCTGCTTAATCTTGGGCATACGTTTGGTCATGCGCTTGAATCCGCAACGGGTTATTCCGATGTGCTGTTGCATGGCGAGGCGGTGAGCATCGGCATGGTGCAGGCCTTTCGGTTTTCGGAAATGCTTGGGCATTGCCCACCGGCAACGGGTCATCGCGTAGCGCGGCATCTGGCGCGCGCCGGGCTGCCCACTCATGCGCGCGATATCAATGCGAAGCTGCCGCCGCCGGAAAAACTGCTGGAGTACATGCGGCAGGACAAGAAGGCATCACTCGGCAAGCTGACGTTCATCCTTGTACGCGGCATCGGCCAATCTTTCATTGCGCGTGACGTGCACGACCAAGACGTCTTGCGCTTTCTTGAACAGGACCTGAAACAGCAATGACATCTGAAATCGGTTATGCCGTTCTCTCCATCGCGTGCCTGATCCTTGTCTCCGCTTTCTTTTCCGGATCGGAGACTGGATTGACGGCGACGTCGCGCGCTAGACTGACGGAAATCGAGCGCCGCGGCTCGAAGCGAGCCGCCATGGCTCTGAAGCTCACCGAAATGCCGGAGCGGCTCATCGGTTCACTGCTGCTCGGCAACAGCATTGCCAATATCACGGCATCAGCTGTGGCAACGGCAGCCCTGATCAAGGCTTTTGGTGACAATGGTGCCGTGATCGCTTCAGGCATCATGACTGTCATCATCCTGATTTTCGCTGAAGTGATGCCGAAGACCTATGCCATTGCCTACCCGGACCGGGTGGCGCTGGCCGTGGCACCGATCATGCGGTTTTTTGTGGCAGTGCTCGGCCCCATCGTGCTGGCGGTGGAAGTGATCGTCAAGTTCACTCTGAAACTGTTTGGCGTGAATATTGATGAAGCAGCGAGCGTGCTTTCCGCGCATGATGAATTGCGCGGCGCCATTGATCTTCACCGTAAGGAGGAGACACTGGTCAAGACGGATCGTGACATGCTGGGCGGCATACTTGACCTCAAGGATCTGGAAGTTGCCGATATCATGATCCACCGCACCAAAATGGTGACACTGAACGCTGACATGCCGGCGCAAGACATTATCGAAGACATGCTGAAAAGCGGGCATTCGCGCATTCCGCTGTGGAAAGGCAATCCCGACAATATCGTCGGCATCCTGCTGGCGAAATCATTGTTTGCCGCCTACAAGAAACATGCTGGTGACATCTCCAAGATCAACCTTGGAGAATTGATGACGGAGCCCTGGTTTGTCCCCGACACGCGGCCGCTTGAGGATCAGCTGAATGCCTTCCTGCGCCGCAAGACTCACTTTGCCCTTGTCGTGGATGAATACGGCGAAGTGCAAGGTCTGATCACACTGGAAGACATCATTGAAGAAATTGTCGGTGACATCAAAGACGAGTTTGATGCCGTTGCTACTGGCGTGCGGAAGACGCGTGACGGGTCATTTGTGATCGATGGCTCGGTGCCGTTGCGTGATCTCAATCGGGCTTTTGACTGGCAGCTGCCGGATGAGGAGGCCACCACCTTGGCTGGCCTTGTGATTCACGAAGCCCGCATGATCCCCGACCAGGGCCAGGTGTTCTCATTCCATGGTTTCAAGTTTGAAGTCCTCAAGAAGCGCAAGCAGCAGGTGACGTCGGTCAAGGTCACGCGGATTTCCGCTGATGCACCTGTCGAAGCAAAAACTCAAGGCTGAGGGGGCGAGACCTCAATCGCCAAGGCGTGGACCCTGGTTTTCAATTCATCAGCGAGAACCTGGTTCACCAGCCTGTGACATTCGATGCGCGACTTGCCTCGAAAAGCTGCCGAGGTGATCTTGATGCGAAAATGGCTTTCACCCTGCGGGTGTGCGCCGGCGTGGCCATGATGTTGATTGCTTTCATCGATCACGCTAAGGGATTGCGGCGAAAAGGCTGTTTCGAGCTTTTTCGTGATCCGTTGCGCAACGGGTCCTGAATTTACCATGTTTTTCCGTTGGTCTTTCATCTGGTCAGGGGTTGAAGGCGCCCCTCGCCATCATCATAATAGTGAAATGAAACTCGACTCAAAATATTTCGACAAAATTCGTGTCCAGCCCCGCGGGTCTAAACCGGAACCGAAGGTAGAAAAGGTCTGTGATTGGGAAGGCTGCACAAAGCCTGCCAAGCATAAGGCGCCGAAGGGGCGTAATTTTGAGGGGCAGTTCTGGAACTACTGCACGGCCCATGTGCAGGAATACAACAAGAGCTATAATTATTTTGCCGGCATGTCAGACACGGATGTGTCTTCCGCGCAAAAGGCTGCGCAGCTGGGTGACCGGCCAACCTGGAAGCTCGGTGAGAACTCACACGCCAATGCCGGTCCGCGGCGCGGGCAGGCCAAGGATTTCCGCGATCCTCTCGGCCTTTTTGGCAAAGCAGCGAAGCCTGCCCAAGCAAAACTTGGCCGTAATTTGCGCGTCAACGAGTTGAAAGCCCTCCAGACACTTGGCCTTGATGAGTCAGCCTCGCCTGAGGATGCAAAGAACAAGTACAAGATGCTGGTGAAAAGGCTTCACCCCGATGCCAATGGTGGCAGCCGCGCCAATGAAGACACGCTGAAATCGGTTATCCAGGCTTACGATACTCTTAGGGCCAGTGGCTTTTGTTAAGCTTGCTCCGGTGAGGGCAATTGTTTAGAAAGCGTGATCCCCGCAATTTCATTGCAGTGTTGAGATCATGACCGCCAAGATGAATGGCAGCCTCCCAGGCGCGCCGGACCAAAAGATTTCTGTCAAGGATGCCTTTGGATTTGATTCCAAGATGGTTGTGCACGGCTATGCCGAGCGCAGCGACAATGTGCCTGACCTTGATCCCGATTACCTGTTCAACAAGGAAACAACGCTGGCGATCCTTGCAGGCTTTGAGCACAATCGCCGTGTGATGGTGACGGGTTATCACGGCACCGGCAAGTCCACCCACATTGAGCAGGTTGCGGCCCGCCTGAACTGGCCTTGCATCCGCATCAACCTTGACAGCCACATTTCGCGTATTGACCTTATCGGCAAAGATGCCATCGTGCTGAAGGATGGCAAGCAGGTGACGGAATTCCGAGAAGGCATTCTGCCGTGGGCGTATCAGCACAACGTTGCGCTGGTGTTTGACGAATATGACGCAGGCCGCCCCGACGTGATGTTCGTGATTCAGCGCATCCTTGAGTCGTCCGGCAAACTGACGCTGCTTGACCAGTCTCGGGTCATCCGGCCGCACAGCGCCTTCCGATTGTTTGCAACAGCAAATACCGTTGGACTTGGTGACACGACGGGCCTTTACCATGGCACGCAGCAGATCAACCAGGCACAGATGGACCGCTGGTCAATCGTCACGGCCCTGAACTACCTGCCGCATGGCGATGAGTGTGGCATCGTTCTGTCAAAGAACAAGTCCTACGCCACCGAGAAAGGCAAGAAGATCATTGCAAATATGGTGCGGGTTGCCGATCTGACGCGCAACGCCTTCATCCAGGGCGACCTGTCCACCGTCATGAGCCCGCGCACGGTGATCACCTGGGCGCAGAATGCCGCGATCTTTGGTGATGACGTGGCGCTGGCCTTCCGCATGACCTTCCTCAACAAGTGCGATGAACTGGAACGGCCCATTGTGGCTGAATTCTATCAGCGCTGCTTCGGTGAAGAGCTGCCGGAGTCGGCGGCGCGGATTGCCATCGCCTGATGGAATGTCCTGAGCCATGAGCAACGGCAAGGACGACCGGGCGGAACGCTTCAAGGGCGTTCTTGGTGCTGCCATGAAGACCATGGCCCTCGACCCCGAGCTTGCTGTCAGCTTTGGCAATGAGGCACCGTCACTGACTGGACATAAGGCCAAGCTGCCGCAGGTGTCGCTTGCCTCCAGTGCCTCAGACATTTCCGTGACCCGAGGCCTCGCTGACAGTTTTTCGCTGCGGCTGGCCAATCACAAGGATGATGTTCACAACAGATATCAACCGGTCGGCAAGAATGCGCGGGCAATCTTTGATGCTGTTGAACAGGCGCGGGTGGAAGCCATTGGTGCCAATGCCATGCCGGGCGTTTCCCAGAACCTATCGGCCATGCTGCAGGACCGCTATAGCCGCACCGTTGTAAACCGTTCGACCAATCGGCGGGATACACCGCTTGAAGAGGCGGTTGGGCTGATCTTGCGTGAGCGGCTAACAGGTGAGGCGCCACCTGCTGCGGCCAAGCCCTATGTGGACTTGTGGAGGCCGTGGGTTGAGGAAAAGGCAGCTGCCAATCTTGATTCACTGCATGATGCGCTGACCGACCAGCAGCGTTTTGCCCGGCTTTCGCGTGATCTGATTGCCGCCCTCGATATGGGCGACGAGTTGGGCGAAGACCCCGACAAGGGCGAAGAAAACGAACAACAGGACGCCGAAGACGATCCCGGCGAGAAGAACGAAACGCCCGAGGGCCAGGAGCAGGAGAGCGAACAGCAGGCCGCCGAAGACATGCAGGAGGCCGAGGGCGAAAGCGAGGCCAGTGAGACAGAGGCGCGGGCCATCGACACGGATGAGCAGCCTGATGACATGGAGATGGAAGACGACACGGATGGTGAGGAACCTTTCCGGCCGCAACTGCCTTTCTCCAATCATGCTGGCCCTGATGCTTACAAGGTCTATGCCAACTCGTTCGATGAAGTGGTGAGCGCCACAGACCTTTGCGATGATGAAGAGCTGACACGTCTGCGCGCTTATCTCGACAAGCAGCTGTCCAATTTGCAAGGCGTTGTGGCGCGTCTCGCCAACCGCCTGCAGCGGCGTCTAATGGCAAAGCAGAACCGCTCGTGGGATTTTGACCTGGAAGAAGGCATGCTGGATACGGCCAAGCTGATGCGCGTGGTGATCGATCCCATGCACCCGCTGTCCTTCAAGATGGAGAAGGACACGAATTTCCGGGATACTGTCGTTACCCTGCTGCTCGATAATTCGGGCTCCATGCGTGGGCGGCCGATCACTGTTGCGGCTACGTGCGCGGACATTCTGGCGCGCACGCTGGAACGTTGTGCGGTGAAAACGGAGATCCTGGGCTTCACAACTCGGGCTTGGAAAGGCGGGCAAGCGCGTGAGAAGTGGCTTGGCGCCGGAAAGCCTGCCAACCCTGGCCGTCTCAATGATCTCAGGCATATCATCTACAAGGCGGCTGACGAGCCCTGGCGCAGGGCGCGCCGCAACCTCGGTCTGATGATGCGCGAGGGCCTGCTGAAAGAGAACATTGATGGCGAGGCCCTGATTTGGGCCCATAACCGCTTGCTGGGTCGCCGCGAGCAGCGCCGTATCCTGATGGTGATTTCGGATGGCGCGCCGGTGGATGATTCCACCTTGTCAGTCAATTCCGGCAATTATCTTGAGCGCCACCTGCGGCAGGTCATTTCCGACATTGAAAACAAGTCGCCCATCGAACTCATCGCCATCGGCATCGGCCATGACGTGACGCGTTATTACAAACGCGCCGTGACCATCGTTGACGCCGAAGAGCTGGGTGGTGCCATGACGGAAAAACTGGCGGAATTGTTTGATGACAAAGTCCCCACCCTTGCTGCACCCGCGCCACGCCGCCGCTCCGCGGCTTGAGACAGGGCGGCTGATCCTCAGGGGCTTCAGGCCGGAGGACTTTGAGGCAAGTTCGGCATTGTGGGCAGAGCCCGCAGTCTACAAGCACATCATGGGGAGGCCGTCCACGCCGGAGGAATGCTGGTTTCGCCTCTTGCGATCTGTTGGGCACTGGCTGTGGTTTGGGCACGGTTATTGGGCCGTCGAAGAGAAGACGACGGGTTGCCTTGTGGGCGAAGTTGGTTTTGCCGATTTTCATCGCGCGATGGATCCGCCACTTGGTGACCGCGCCGAGATGGGCTGGGTCTTGTCAGAGCGCTATCATGGGAAAGGCCTTGCCCGCGAAGCCACCGAAGCTGTTCTCGCCTGGGCGCAGACGGAGAAGCCGCAACTGCAGATGGCCTGTATCATCGCCCCGGAAAATGAAGCATCCATCCGGCTGGCACAGTGGCTTGGCTTTCGGCAGGTGCGCGAGACGCTTTACAATGGTGACAGGACACTGGTGTTTCACCGGTAAAAAGTCGCAATGGCGATGAAGGCGTGCGCCTGAAAGGCATCTGGCGTTAAGATAAGTGAACCCGGAATGAACCGTGGCCTCACAGGAGGTTCATCTCAGGCATGTTGTCATCGGCTCCACAAAAGTTGGAGGACAACATGTTGTCAACGTATCTCATCTTGCCTGTGATCCTGATTTCCATCATCTCCGGAAACGTTCTTGCTGCCACTTCCAACGGGGGCGGAGGAAAGAATTCGACGCATGTCAGCGGTGACAATGGACATTCCGATTCTCCGGTGAGCCGCAAACCCCGCTCGCAACGGATTCGCGAATGCAAGATCACCGCATCGGGTGATCTCGTTGAATGCACCAATTCCTGCTATGGCTTGCTGCCGGACAAGTCAGGCAATAGCCGGGTTCACAGTTGCCAGGATGTTTGCGATCTTGCCTATCAAATGGCGATCGGTGCCTGCAACCGGATCCAGTGAGCCCAGTTGACACGCTTCACGCGTAATGCCTGACAAACTGCTCCGCCGTCATCGACTGCATGTTGACGATTGCCGTGGCCAGCTTGTCATGGTCCCAGTCCCACCAGGCGAGGGCCAGTAGTTTTTCGCGAACTTCCTTTTCAAAGCGCCATTTGATGCGTTTTGCGGGCACGCCTGCGACAACGGCATAAGGTTCGATATTCTTGGTTACAACGGCGCCAGCCGCCACCACAGCGCCATCACCAACACTGATGCTTGGCAGGATGATTGCGCCGTGACCGATCCAAACATCATGGCCGATCACAACACGTGCCTTTTGGCGCTGTTCGCGAAACGCCTTGTCCACCTTCATGTGGACGAAGTATTCATTGGGCCGATAGCTGATCTTGTGCTGCGTTACCCGCTCCATGGGGTGGTTCAGGGCATTCAACCTGCTGTTGGACGCGACGGAGCAGAACTTGCCGATCGTCGTGTAGATCGCCTCGACGTGACGTTCGATGTAGGTGAAATCACCTACTTCACATTCCGCCAGATTCACCCGTTCAGCGATATCGGTAAATTGCCCCAGAATCGTGTCGCGGATGACACAAGACGGATGAACGCGGGGCGCCCCGCTGCGCGTTGTCTTGCGTTTGCCGTGTTCGGGGTCGTTCATCCGGGCAGCCTAACAAAAAAGCCGTCCCTTGCGGAACGGCTTTTGAAATTCATTGGCGAAGGGTCAGGCGGCCTTGGCGGCTTCGGCCTTCTTGGCGATGGCGCGCTTCAGCTTCAGGGCCTTTGCCGACAGTTCGTCGTTGTTAGCCTTGAGCAGGAACTGGTCGAGACCGCCACGGTGTTCAACCGACTTGAGAGCATTGG
>CALMEZ010000316.1 GCA_937864985.1 uncultured Alphaproteobacteria bacterium | reverse complement strand
TTCTCTTCCAGGTTTTCTGCACCTTCACTTACCCGGTACACGGGTAATATTTTCAGCTTGTACAGCATGCGTGCGGCAAAATTGCTTTTAAATGCATCGCCCCTCGCAAGTGAATAAACCGGTCTGTCAAAAAGTGTGCAAAGTATGATGGCATCAAGAAAGGAATTGGGGTGGTTTACGGCAAGCAGCAGGGGGCCGTTATGGCTGAGCAGTTCTTTTTTATTGACAGCAATATTCCTGCAGTAAAAATGTATGGCTATCCTCGCAAATATTTTTATCAGGGCGTAAAGCAAGCAGTAAATTTAGAAAGAAAGTTAAGAAAATTATTTGCAGGTCAGTTCAGTTGCGGGTCAACCGGGTAGTTGATAAGCTGCTCGTATTCTCCGCCGAGTTGCTTCAGGCTTCCCTTCCAGACTGCATCAGGCGCTGTATTGAAAACGAGATTTTGTGTTGCGGATACTGTAAGCCAGCTTTTTTCATCCATCTCATTGCTGAGCTGTCCGTTGCCCCAGCCACTATACCCTAAAAAGAATTTTATTTTTTCCGGGTCAATACGCCTGTTCTTTACAAGCACTTTGACTGATTCAAAATTGCCACCCCAGTAAATACCTTCACTTATTTTGTAGGCATCATCGATCAGGTCGGGCTTCTGAAGGCGGATGCCGCGACCGAGCTCTATTTTGAGGACGGCGAGTTGTTCATCCCGCCTCAATTCCCACAGACGGCGGAGGAGAAGAAGGCCGGCATCACCACCGAGCGCTTCACGCCGGACGAGGCGAGCACCACCGACGCGGCGGGCTTCTTCGCGCTGAACGGCCTGCACGGCGAATCGGCGACGCTGCGCGCCTGGGGCAACTCGGCCGCGATGCGGGCCCGGAGCGCGCGGTCGAAGCCCGCCGAGTCGGAGCACGACTCGTCGATCAGCGGCAGGCAGTCGGCCAGGTCGTCGCCGAGCGTGTCGGAGGAGAGCACGGCCTCGCGCGCGCGCATCCAGTTGAAGTTGCCGCGCACCGTGTTGATTTCACCGTTGTGGCAGATGAAGCGATAGGGGTGGGCCAGCGGCCAGCTTGGGAAGGTGTTGGTGGAGAAGCGCTGGTGCACGAGGGCCAGTGCCGACGTCACACGCTCATCCTTCAGGTCAAGATAGTAATGATCCAGCTCGGCACCCAGCACCAAGCCCTTGTAGACGATGGTGCGGCATGACACGGAGACGGGATAATAGGCACGGGCCTTGTTGCCCAGCACCTCGACGATTCGATTCGACACCACCTTGCGGCAGACAAAGAGCTTGCGTTCGAGGTGGGCTTCGCTCTTGATGGTCGGGCCCTTGCCGATGAAGACCTGGCGGTGCACCGGTTCGGTGCCCTTGACGGAATAGCCGAGAACCGAGCGATCGACAGGCACATCGCGCCAGCCGAGAACCTTCAGGCCCTCTTCGCGGGCGGTTTCCCACCAGATGCGTTCAATATCCTGACGATAGACAGTTTCCCTCGGCATGAAGAGATAGCCCACCCCGTATTGACCAGCAGCGGGCAGTTCAAAGCCCTGACGCTTGGCCTCTTCGGCAAACAGCGTGTGGGGAATCTGGATCATGATGCCGGCGCCATCGCCCGCCTTGGGATCAGCGCCCACTGCACCACGGTGTTCGAGGTTCTTGAGGATGCCCAGGGCATCTTTCACCACGCGGTGGCTCTTGATGTTGTTGATGTTGGCCAGAAGCCCTATGCCGCAGGCATCGTGCTCATTGCGGGGATCGTAAAGGCCATGGGCGGCAGGCGTTCCTTCGGGGCGGAACTGGTGCTTCAGAATGTCGTGGGCCATGGCGAACCTCCATAATCCCCTGCCGCAATGGCAAAAGGACAGCATAACTGACCCATTAATAGGCTGAGGACCGCCCTTCACGCAAGGAAAGATTCAATTCGGGGTGAAATTCGAAATAAAATTTCGCGCACCTGCACCACCGCGCCAAGCACGGAACTAGACGTGCTCCAATAAGCTGCTGGGTGCGGCGTCAGCCCGCAAAAAGTCCCAACACCAGCATAGGCTCAGGATAATTTGATTTCGAAACTTGATCGCCGTTTCATTCCCGGAGGTTTTAAATTAGACGTTGTTAATATTAGATTTATCTAATATAATGTCGAGTCTGTTGCCGAATTGCGGAGAAGCATCATGCCCAAGCCGATTATCCGAGCATTTTTTGATGAACCCACCAACACGGTGACTTACCTTGTCGCCGATGCTTCGTCGAAACGTGCGGCTGTCATTGACCCTGTGCTCGATTATGATCACAAGTCAGGCAAGGCCAACACGGCGTCGGCCGATGCGGTGCTGCAGGTGGCCCAGGACCAGGGGCTTGCCATCGACTGGGTGCTCGAAACGCATGTGCATGCCGATCATCTGTCTGGCGCACCCTACATCAAGCTGAAAACTGGCGCCAAGGTTGTGATCAGCGAGAACATCCGCAAGGTGCAGCAGATATTCCGGCCGATTTTCAATGCCACGGATGTTTCAGGTGACGGCAGTGAATTTGACCTGCTGGTGAAGGATGGCGAGCATCTCAAGATCGGCAATCTGGATTGCGAAATCATGGCCACGCCGGGCCATACGCCGGCCTGCATTTCGTTCAGGATTGGTGATGCGGTGTTTGTCGGCGACACCCTTTTCATGCCGGACTATGGCACGGCACGGGCCGATTTTCCGGGTGGGGATGCACGTCAACTCTACCGATCCATTCGCAAGTTGTTGTCGTTGCCGCCTGAAACCCGCCTTTTCATGTGCCATGACTATCTGCCGGCTGGCGGGCGCAGTGACTATCGCTGGGAAACCACGGTGGCGGCCGAACGGGCTGGCAATTTGCATGTGAAGGACGGCGTATCGGAAGACCAGTTTGTGACGATGCGCGAAGCGAGGGACAGGACTCTGTCTGCTCCCACGCTTTTGCTGCCCTCCATTCAGGTCAACATGCGGGCCGGGAAACTGCCACCGCCGGATGCCAACGGGGTGAGCTATATCCGCGTGCCGGTCACACTCACCGCACCATCATAGCGTGCCTTTGCGTCCGAAGGCCAAAGCGGCTAAGGAAGCTTTCCCTCCCTCGCGCCTGGCGGTTTCATGACGTCCCAATCCAATTTGCGCGGCATTTTCTGCATGCTGCTGTCTGGTCTGTCGTTTGTCTCGTGCGACAGCTTCCTGAAGCTCATCGTTCGTGAGGTGCCGCCGCTGGAAGCGCTGGTGCTGCGCGGCACGGCGGCAACCATCCTGTGTTTCCTGCTGGTGGCCGCCATGGGGCATCTCAGGCATTTGCCACGTGCCTTCGGCTTCTGGACAGTCATGCGCACCTTGACGGAGGTGGTGGCCGTGACGGCTTTCATCATTGCGCTGGCGAAAGTGCCGCTTGGTGACATCACCGCCATTTACCAGGTGGCACCACTTGTGGTTCTGGTGGGTGCCAGTTTCATGTGGGGTGAGCATGTTGGTGTGTTGCGCTGGATCCTGATTGCGCTCGGCCTTGCGGGTGCACTGCTTGTCGCGCAGCCGGGTGGCGATGGTGCATCGCCTTACGCGCTGCTCGGCTTCATCACGGCGGGGGCATCTGCGGCGCGGGATCTTCTGTCACGCAAGACACCCTCGGATGTGCCGGGGATTGTGGTTACGTTCTCGATCGTCATCGGCGTTCTGGTGGCGGCCACCATCAATTCCTTCTTGTTTGAAACCTGGGTGCCGGTGAACGGGCACCTCGCGCTTTATGGACTGGCATCTGGATTTTTTGTCATCCTCGGCCAACTCTTTGTGTTTCTCGCCTTCCGCCACGCCACAGCGCGGTCCGTCGCGCCGTTCTATTACAGCTTCACGCTGTTTGCCGTGACGTTCGGTGCGGTGTTTTTCAACGAGTGGCCCAACCGCCTTGCCATCCTCGGCATTCTCATGATCATCGCCTGCGGCCTCGGCGTCTTGGCTTTTGAACGAAAGGAAGTCCGTACATGAACTTTGGCTCTGACAATGTGTATGGCGTGGACCCGCGCATTTTGCAGGCTGTGGTCGAGGCCAATGAACGCCTGACCGATGTGTCCTACTGCCATGATGATGGTGCAAGGCAGGTGGAGCAACGCCTCAGTGACGTGTTCGAGAAGGATGTGAAGGCGTTTCTGGTCCTGAATGGAACGGGTGCCAATTCATTGGCGCTGTCTGCGATCTGTCCTCCGCACGGGGGCGTGCTGTGCCACGAGGGCAGTCACATCAACACTGATGAATGCAATTGCCCGGAGCTGTTCACGGGTGGTGCGAAACTGGTGACGCTGGCTGGTGAAGGCAACAAGATCACGCCACAGGCCATCACTGCGAAGCTGGCGCAATTTGTGCACGGAGAACATGGCGCGAAACTGTCGGCGATTTCCCTGTCGAATGTGACAGAGCTTGGCACTGTCTATTCTCCGGACGAGGTGCGGGCCATCACCGCGCTGGTCAAATCGCACGGCATGAAAAGTCACATGGATGGCGCGCGCTTTGCCAATGCGCTCGTGGCGCTGGGGTGTTCGCCCGCCGAATTGACATGGAAGTCCGGGATTGACGTCTTGTCGTTCGGTGGCACCAAGAACGGTGGCATGATGCTGGAGGCCGTGGTGTTTTTTGACACAGCGCTTGCCGAAGATTTCCTGTATCGGCGCAAGCGGGCCGGGCAGCTTCTGTCAAAGGGCCGCTTTCTGTCGGCGCAAATGCTCGCCTATCTGCAAGACGATGTGTGGCTTGCCAATGCGCGCCGTGCCAATGCATTGGCCCAGATCCTGTCAAAGGGTCTCAACCAATTGCCAAACGTGAAGATCGCACAGCCCACCCAAGCCAATGAAGTTTTCGCGATCATGCCAAAACGGCTCTATCAGGCCCTCTCGGACAAGGGGGCTCACTTCCACGAATGGCCTGTAGATGGGCTGAAGCCGGGCGAAACGCATGTGCGCTTCGTCCTGTCCTTTGCCACGCCGGAGCAGCATGTCATGCAATTCATCCAGCTGGCAAAAGAGCTCAGCTAAATTCCACACCTCTCCGGTCCTTCCGGAGAGGCGCTTCCTGTGTCCAGCAAACCAGTCGTGTCATGCGCCGAGATAGGCGCCTTCCAGCTCTTGCGGTTCGGCTTCGAAGGTTTTTTCAAGCAGGCTCTTCACGGAGACACCACAGCCCACGTCGAATTGCTGCAATGACAACTCCTTGCCATTCTTGAACTGCACGCCATCGCGATAGGCGCCGCTGTCGAGCCGGATGAAAATGGCGTCTTCACTTTCGTTCAGTCCGTGAAGTTCACGCATTCTCTTTGAAATCGAATCGATCTTCAGTGGCGTATCACAAGCCAGGCAGACAGCAGTGCCCGTTGCCTTTTCAGCAACAAGGCCGATTGTTCCGCTCGGGAAGCGGGAGGTGACGTAGCGTTCACCTTCCCGGGCCGGCACGGAGCCGTAGACTTCAAGTGAGTAGTCGCACATGTGGACCTCCTCTTTCGAGTTATACAGCCAGCTCGGCCGAACGGTGGTCGCTGGCGGGAGCGCCTACAAGTATGGCTCACAAGGTGTCGAATTTGCGGTTCAAATCTGTTTTCTTTGCCGTCGCAAAAATTTAATTGGAGTGGAACTGCTATTGGCATTGTGCGTTGTGCGCTGCCATTTGCAGACCTGCTTATGTGTTGGGCCAGGTGTCGCTCACCTTATAGCCCGCGGGCCATGGATCATCCGGATCAAGCATCAGTGTGGTATGGCCGGAGATCCAGGCGCGGCCGGTGATCTGCGGGATGATGGCCTTGTGATTGCCCACTGTGGTTTCACCGGCGATGCGGCCCACGAATTTTGAATCGATGACACTGCGGCCGATGTAGGTGTCGCCCACTTTCATGAGACCCTTGGCATGGAGCACGGCCATCAGTGCTGAACAGCCGGTGCCGGTTGGGGAGCGATCAAGTTTGCCGGGATTGACGACGCAGGAATTGCGCGAGGTCAGAACGCCATTGTCGCGTTGCAGGGGTTCACGCATGAAGCAGAAGGAATAGTGCTTCCAATCCGGCAATTCGGGATGGTGAAAGGGCAATTGTGCGTCGGCCGCCTTCACCAGCTTGCGGCCCAGGGCAGCGATTTCATGGGCATTGCGCGGTGTGATCGAGAGGCCGAAATCGGCCACGTCAGCCATCACGAAACTGTCGCCGCCGAAGGCTGTATCCACTTTCACCTTGCCATAGCCTTCAACGTACAACGTGGCTTGCAAGTGTGCGGCAAAGGCCGGCACGTTGGTCAGGGTGATGCTTTCGGCCTTGCCATTGCGGCAGGCGGCCTGGACTTCAATCAGGCCGGCGGGGGCTTCAAGCGTCAGGTGCGTGACCGGTTCCTGCATGGGGATGATGCCGGAATCCAGTAGCACGGTCGACACGCAGATGCAGTTGGAGCCGGACATGGGTGGCGTGTCTTCCGGCTCCATGATGATGAAACCCATTTGCGCCTTCGGGTTCTTGGGTGGCACCAACAGGTTGACATGGCGAAACACGCCACCGCGCGGCTCGTTCAGAACGAAATTGCGCAAGGTCTGGTCACGCGCGATGAAGCGCGATTGCTCCCACAGCGTGTCGCCGGGCGGGGGCGCCACCCCACCCACAATCACATCACCGACTTCGCCTTCGGCATGACAGTTGATGATGTGAATGGATTTGGTGGTGCGCATGAAGAGCCCTCATCCGTGGCGCACCCTTCGAGGCCGCTTCGCGGCACCTCAGGGTGAGGAACTAACTGTTTCCCTCATGCTGAGGTGCATTGCGAAGCAATGCCTCGAAGCATGCGCAACCTCACAAATCCCCCACCACGCATTTCTTGGCCAGCGCCTTGTATTGCTTGACCGAGAAATCCACGGGGTTGCCGCCGTGGGATGGGTCGCGGCGGGCCATTTCGGCCACCGTGTCCAGCTGCTTGGTGTCGATGCCGATATCAGCCAGCTTGTGCGGGATGCCGCATTCCTTGCGCAGGGCCAGCACGAACTTCATGAAGCCGTTGAAGCCGCCCTTGATGCCAAGATAGGCTGAGGCGCGCTCAATCTTCTTTTCCACCTTCTTACGGTTGGCCTTCAGCACATAGGGCATGATCACGCCATTCAGCGTGCCATGATGGGCGTTGTAGAGGCCACCGAAGGGATGCGACAGCGAGTGGATGGCGCCCAGTCCTTTCTGGAAAGCAGTGGCACCCATGGAGGAGGCGACAAGCATGTTGCCGCGCGCATCGAGGTCCTTGCCCTTCTTCACGGCCTTGGCGAGGTTTTCCTTGACGAGCCGCATGCCTTCAATGGCAATGCCTTCTGCTGCCGGATGATAGAAGGGTGAGCACAAGGCTTCGAGACAATGGGCGAAAGCGTCAAAGCCGGTGGCTGCCGTCAGCTTGGCGGGCAGGCCTACCGTGAGCTCCGGATCAAGGACGGCGAACTTCGGCATCACATCCGGATGGAAAATGATCTTCTTCTCATGGGTGCGCGTGTTGGTGATCACCGCCGCGCGGCCCACTTCCGAGCCGGTGCCAGCCGTTGTCGGGATGCAGATGTTGGGTGAAATCTTTGAAGCGTCGGCGCGCGTCCACCAGTCGTCTACGTCCTCGAGATCGAAAATCGAAATCTTCTGGCCGTGCATCAGGGCGATCATCTTGCCCGTGTCGAGAGCCGAGCCGCCACCAAAGCAGATCACGCCATCATGGCCACCGTCGCGATAGACCTTGCAGCCATCAAGCACGTTGGCTTCCGTTGGGTTTGGCACCACGTCAGAGAACATGGCGCGGCCCAGGCCCGCCTTGTCGAGATTGGCCAGAATGTCCTTCACCATGTCAGACCCGGCCAAGCCCTTGTCGGTGACGAAGAGCGGCTTCTTCATGCCCGCGGCCTTGCAGAATTCCGGCAGTTCCTTCACACGGCCGGCGCCGAACTTGATGGGATTGGGAAAATTGAAATTGCGATTGGGAATCATGTTTTGGTCCTCAGATGATAGCTCTTGGGGCGGGTCAGCATTTCATAGCCAACGATGGAAAGCGTGGCGCCGCGGCCCGTGTCCTTGACGCCGGTCCAGGCGAGGGCGGGATCGAGATAATCGCAGCGGTTCATGAAAACCGTGCCCGTCTCGATGCGCTTGCCAATGGCGGCGGCGGCCTTTTCGTCTTCCGTCCACAAGGCGGCGGTCAAGCCGTAAGGTGAGTCATTCATCAGCGTTAGCGCTTCTTCGTCGCCCGACACTTTCATGATGCCGACAACAGGGCCAAAGCTTTCATCGCGCATGACGCTCATCTGGTGGTTGACGCCGGTCAAAACCTGCGGCGCCATGTAAGGCGTGCCGCGCTTGTCCATCGGGAAGGCCTTGGTGTCTATGTGGGCCTTGGCCCCGGCGCGCACGGCGCTGGCCACCTGCTTGCGCACAAAGGCTGCGGCATCGGCCTTGATCATGGGCCCCAGTGTTGTGGCCTCTTCCAGCGGATTGCCCAGCACATAGGTTTTGGTCAAGTCAATGAAGCCTTCGATGAAGGGCTTCCACACATCCTTGTGCACATAAATGCGTTCAATGCCGCAGCAGCTTTGCCCAGAATTGAAGAATGAACCATCGACGAGGTTTTCAATGGCATGGGGCAGGTTGGCATCGGCGCGCACATAGGCGGGGTCCTTGCCGCCCAGTTCGAGACCCACATGCAGGAAACGTCCTGCCGCGGCACGTTCCATGACGCGGCCACCTTCGACAGAGCCTGTGAAGCACACGGCATTCACCAGCCCGCCGGAAATGATCTGGCCGGTTTGTTCATGGTCCAGCACCAGATGCTGGAACACGCCCTTGGGCAGGCCAGCCTTGTCGAAGGCTTTCTGAAAGCGCTCGGCCACCAGCAGCGTATGGCTGGCATGTTTCAAGATCACGCAGTTGCCGGCCATCAAGGCTGGGATCACCGAATTGACGGTTGTGAGGTAGGGGTAGTTCCACGGCGCGATGGTGAAAACCACGCCCAAGGGTTCGCGCGTGATGTGGCGTATGAATCCGTCTTTTGGGGCGGGCACCAGATCGGCCAGCGCCTCAGGCGCAATGGCGATCATATGGCGGGCGCGCTCCTCGAAGCCGCGCAGTTCGCCAGCGCCATACCGCACCGGTCGGCCCATGGACCATGCCAATTCCGGCACGATCTCGTCCTTCATCGCCAGCATGGCATCAACGGCCTTCAGGCAATAGGCAGCGCGTTCTTTCAGGCTCAGCGCTGCCCATTCAGATTGAGCAGAGCGCGCAAGCCCGAAGGCCTGCGCGATCTGCCTTTTGGACGCGCATGACCGTTTTGCAACGACACGCCCGTCCACCGGGGAAATAGCGGATATTGAATTGGCCATGATCAATACCGCTCGAAGCCGCGCTTCAGCTCAAGGTCTGTGATGCGGCGGTCGAACTCAAACTGCTCCCAGTTGCCGGTGTGCACGTAGTGGTCAACCACGTCGTCGCCCAGCGCCTGGCGCAGGAACTTGGAATTGTCGAGAAGCGAAATGGCTTCGCGCAAGGTCTTGGGAATTTCGCGGAGTTTCTGTTCTGCCGAATAGGCGTCGCCGGCGAAGACGGGCTCCAGCTCCATCTTCTTGTCGATGCCATCAAGCCCGGCCGCGAGCAGGGCGGCAAAGGCAAGATAGGGGTTCAGGTCAGCGCCCCCAATGCGGCATTCCACGCGGATGGCCTTGGTGTCAGCGCCACACAGGCGGAAGCCAGCCGTGCGGTTGTCGAAGCTCCATACGGCCTTGGTGGGTGCGAAGGTGCCAACCATGAAGCGCTTGTAGGAGTTGACGTAGGGTGCGAGGAAATAAGAAAGCTCGCGCGCGTGGGCCAACTGCCCGGCAAGATAGTGCTGCATCATCTTCGACATGCCGTGCACACCCTTTTCCTTGTCGAAGAAATGCGGTGTCTTGCCATCGGCCGACCACAGCGACTGGTGGATATGGGAGGAATTGCCCGCCATGCCATAGTCCCACTTGGCCATGAAGGTGATGGCCTTGCCCAGGCTTTGCGCAATTTCCTTGCAACCATTCTTCATGATGGCGTGATTATCGGCCATGGTCAGGGCGTCAGCGTATTTGACGTTGATTTCTTCCTGGCCCGGGCCCCATTCGCCCTTGGAATTTTCAACGATGATGCCTGCGCCATTCAGGCCGTTGCGGATGGCGCGCATGACGACTTCTTCCTTGAAGGTCTGCTGAACGCCATAATCCTCGATGAAATAGCTCGCGGTCTTGAGGCCGCGATAACCCTTGTTGAAGCAGGTCTCGTAGCTATCATCAAACAGGAAGAATTCAAGCTCGGAGGCCATGTAGGCCTTGAGGCCCATCTTGTCGAGGCGCGCCAGCTGCTTCTTGAGGATGGCGCGCGGCGAATGGGGCGTGTCTTCATGGGTGTGGTGATCAAGCACATCACACAGGACAAGGGCTGTCTTTTCCGCCCAGGGAATGCGACGCAGCGTTGCCAGGTCGGGCTTCAGCACAAAGTCGCCATAGCCCTTTTGCCATGAGGTGGCCTTGTAGCCGGGAACCGGCTCCATTTCGATGTCGACGCCGAGCAGATAGTTGCAGGCGTGGGTTTCCTCGTAGCCGCCGTTGACAAAGAATTCACCCGTGAAGCGCTTGCCGGTGAGGCGGCCTTGCAGGTCCACCATGGCGGCGATCACGGTGTCGATCGTGCCAGCGGCGACCTCCTTCTTCAGTTCAGCGAGCGTGAGCATGCCTGTTGTCATCTTTTCCTCCGAGGATTGTTGCCGCTTGTGCCATGGGAACCGTCAGGCGGTTGGCCCAGGTGTTTTGTCCGGCATGATTGGCAATGAGATCATTGCGGATTTCGATCATCACATGCTTGAGGCCGCGCGGTGCCGCATGCAGGTTCAGGAGATGCATGACGCCATCCTTCGGGCCATAGGGCTCGTTGAGGCGCACGCGTTCCGGCGGAAAGGCCTTGAACAGGAAATTGGCGAGCCAGTTGTCGCGGTCAAACAGGAAGCCGGCATCAAAGTCGCGGGCCTTGCCCTTGTAGACGGGCGTGAAGGAATGAATAGTGATGATAATGGTGTGGCGCTTTTCAGCAGCGCGCTGATCGAGGAATTCCTCGATGGCGTGGTGAAAGGGCCGGTAGATGGATTGTGTCCGCGCCAGCCTGGCTGACGGCAACAGGTTGCGGTTACCCGGAATCTCAAAGACCTCGCTCACCTCCGGCATGGCGCTTGGCTCTTCCGGCGGACGGTTGCAATCATACACCAGGCGTGAATAGCGCTGCAGGATGAGGGGCGCATCGATGAGGCGCGAGAGAATGCGTGCTGTGCCTTCCGCACCAATGTCCCAGGCGATGTGGCGCTCAAGATCTTCCGGCTTCAGACCAAGCGTTCCAAGATTGGCGGGAATGCGGTTCGAGGCATGCTCGCAAACCAGCACATAGGGCGATGTGCCCTTGGCATTGACGATTTCGGCGGGGTGGCCTTCGTTTGCTTGCAGCAAGCCAGACATTTGACGCGTGTTTCCTCGCAAGATGCTTGTTGGGGTTTCAACCCTCTTTGAAACGATCATTTCAGAATAGGCAAGCCTTGTCAATTTTGTTACAAGGCCTGCTCATGAGCCGCACGCCGACCACGACTGTTGCCGAATTGTTGCGCAGCAAGCCGCAAGGCCTGACGGCAGCGGATCGCAAACTTTCGCATGCGCTTTTGTCGGATTACCCGGTGGCGGGGCTCGGCAGCATGGCGGATTTTGCACGCGCCGCCGGCGTTTCAACGCCTTCGGTTCTGCGTTTTGCCAAGAAGCTGGGGTTCTCGGGATTGCCTGCCTTCCAGGAGGCGCTGCGGCGCGAGGTTTCGGCGCAGTTGCAAAACCCCATCGCCAAGGATGACCGCTGGTCCACCAAGGCACCGCGCGCCCATATCCTCAACAGTTTTGCCGATGCAGCCCTTGATAATCTGCGTACCTCGCTGAAGCTCATTGACCACAAGGCCTTTGACGGCATCGTCAAGCTGTTGTCAGACCGCAAGCGCGGCGTGCATGTGATGGGTGGGCGCATGACCTCGCACATTGCGTCTTACCTTCACACCCATCTGGCGCTGGCGCGGCCCGATGTGCATCTGTTGCCCACCGCACCAGCGCAATGGCCGCAGTATCTGCTCGATCTCGGGGCAGGGGATGTGCTTGTGGTGTTTGATGTGCGCCGCTATGACGCGCGTGTGCATGACTTTGCCGCTTCCGCAAGACAGCGGGGTGCAAAAATCGTGCTGATTACCGACCAATGGATGAGCCCCATCGCGCGGTTTGCGGCCTTTGCGCTGCCGCTGCGCGTGGAGGTGCCGAAGAGCTGGGATTCCAACATGGTGACGCTGTTTGCCGCCGAAGCGCTGGTGGCCGCCGTCGTCAACATGGATTGGGCGGCGACGCAGGCACGCATCCGCGAAATTGACGCTTATTACGAGATTGGCCGCGGCAGCAAATGAACGAATTCGATCACATCATCGTGGGGTCCGGCTCTGCCGGTTCCGTCATGGCCTACCGTCTGGCGGAAGCCGGGCGCAGCGTGCTGGTGCTTGAATACGGCGGCACGGACCGCGGGCCCCTGATCCAGATGCCATCAGCCCTGTCGATCCCCATGAACATGAAGCGTTACAACTGGGGCTTCGAAACAGAGCCGGAGCCACATCTCGGCGGGCGCAAGCTGGCCACGCCGCGCGGCAAGGTGGTGGGCGGCTCGTCGTCGATCAACGGCATGGTCTATGTGCGCGGCCATGCCCGCGACTTCGACACCTGGGAAGAGATGGGCGCCAAGGGCTGGGCCTACCGCAACGTGCTCCCGTATTTCCGCCGCATGGAGAATTCCGAAGGCGGCGAGGACGGCTGGCGCGGCACCGATGGCCCCATGCACATGAAGCGTGGTTCGCGTCTCAATCCGCTCTACCAGGCTTTCATCGATGCCGGGCGGCAGGCGGGGTATCCGGTAACGGACGATTACAACGGCCATCAACAGGAAGGCTTCGGCCCCATGGAAATGACCGTGCACAACGGCTTCCGCTGGTCAGCCGCCAATGCCTATTTGCGCCCGGCGCGTGCCACCAAGCGCGTCAAGCTCATCACTTATGCGATGGCCCAGCGCATCCTGTTTGAAGGCAAGCGTGCCGTCGGGGTTGAATACCGGCGGGGCGACAACATCATCCAGGCGCGCTCGCGTTCTGATGTGATCATTGCAGCCTCCAGCATCAACTCGCCGGCGCTGTTGCAGCATTCCGGCATTGGCCCTGCGTCCGTACTGCGCGACGCTGGCATTCCGCTGCTGCATGAGTTGCCGGGGGTTGGCGAAAACCTGCATGATCATCTGGAGGTTTATTTCCAGGTGAAGTGCAAGCAGCCGATCACGCTCAATGGCAAACTCAATGTCATGTCGAAGGGGTTGATCGGTGCGGAATGGATGCTGTTCCAGTCGGGGCTCGGCTCCACCAATCAATTTGAAAGTTGCGGTTTCATCCGCTCGGCGGCTGGCATTGAATATCCCGACATCCAGTATCACTTCCTGCCTGCCGCCATGCGTTATGATGGCAAGGCAGCCTTCCCCGGCCATGGCTTCCAGGTGCATGTGGGGCCGATGCGCAGCAAGTCGCGCGGTTTCATTCGTGTACGGAATAATAATCCATCGCAAAGCCCGAAGATCCTGTTCAACTACATGTCTCACCCGGATGATTGGACAGAGTTCCGCGCCTGCGTTCGGCTGACGCGTGAGATCATGCAGCAAAAGGCGCTGGAGCCATTCCGCGCCGAGGAAATCCAGCCGGGTCCGGGTGTTGAAACGGATGCCGACATTGATGGCTTCATCCGTGAACATTGCGAAAGCGCCTACCACCCCACGGGCACCTGCAAGATGGGCTCGGCGAAGGACAAGATGGCTGTCGTCGATGAACGGTGCCGCGTCATTGGCATTGAAAATCTGCGCGTGGCGGATTCCTCGATCATGCCACAGGTCACCAACGGCAATCTGAACGGCCCGACGCTGATGATCGGCGAAAAAGCGTCCGATCACATTCTGGGCCGCGACCCGCTGCCGCCGTCAAACCTCGAGCCGTGGATTAACCCGGATTGGAAGACGCGCCAGAGGTAAGCCCTGCGCGTCTTGTGCATTCGCAAGACAGTCTTTCAATAATTTGCATTGGTATCCCCCACCCCCGGCCCTCCGGCCGCTCGGATGACGTCGCCGCGCTGGCAAGAGCTCGCCCCCAATGAAGGATTGGGGAGGGGAGTGTGTTTGTTTCTCCCCTCCCCATCCCTTTGATGGGGAGGGGCCGGGGGTGGGGACCGGACGTGAGGACAGAAAGAATCTTTCTCCTTCCAGCAAAATAGTCCTTGACAGGATAGGCGTGTTTGTTCTATCTATGTTCCCGACGGTTCTGGAAAGGAGGGACAATGTCGACAGTGTCACGAAATTGCCAGAACCG
>CALMEZ010000315.1 GCA_937864985.1 uncultured Alphaproteobacteria bacterium | reverse complement strand
CAATTCTCGGCCACGCAATTCTATGCTGACATCGAAGGCCACCCGGACGACCACAATGTAAAGCTGGCGCTGGAAGAACTGGCCTTCTTCACCAGCTACATGCGCATCCTCGGTGCTTATCCGGCAAACCCCTATCGCGCAGAGATCGCCAAGCGGCGGGCGGCCAAAGCCAAATAGGCGCTGGCCGCGTCCACTCGCTTACTGGCTGGCCCAGATGATGCGGGCCATCCAGTCGACGTTCTTGGCATCCAGCGTCTTCACGGGATGATCAGGATTGAACGAAGCCAGCTCGATTGATTTGGCCGACTGCTTCTGCATGATCTTGGCCATGACCTGGCCATCTGACGTCTTGACCACGACGCGATCACCCTTGCGGATGGTGGCTGCCGGCGAGACGATGATGGTATCGCCTTCGCGGTAGACAGGCAGCATGGAATCTCCGGTGATTTCGAGCGCATAGGCGGCGCTGTCGGTGACGCCCGGAACCTCGACCTCATCCCAGCCTTCGCCTTGCGGGAAACCGCCGTCATCGAAGAAGCCGCCCTTGCCCGCCTTGGCAAAGCCCAGCATCGGAATGGTGCGCAGCTTGGGTGGGGCGCCCTTCTTGCCCGCGAGGATTTCCATGAATTCGTCAACGGAAGCACCCGATGCGTTCAGCACGCGGGAAATCGATTCCATCGTCGGCCAGCGCGGGCGGCCATCTGGGCCGTTGCGCTTTGACGGGTTGAATGACGTGGGATCAAGGCCGGACTTCTTAGCCAGGCCTGATGCCGAAAAACCATAGCGCTCGGCGATGATGTCAATGGCGTTCCATACTTGCTTGTGCGTGAACATGATGGCCTCTCTGCGATTCAATGTTGGAATTCAAATATAGGACGAAATACCTCAATTTCAAGGTGTTGTCCAGCACAAATGTTGTGGTAAGGCAAAAATTGCCATCACGGGGATGGTACTTTGCGGATATCTTGGTTGTGGCGCTGATTTTCAAGATCGTGGACGGGGACGAATGGGCGAAAGCACAGGCTTTGGGCCTTTTCAAGGGTGCGGCCGTCGATCTCAGTGACGGGTACATCCATTTCTCCACTGCTCAACAAGTCCGCGAGACTGCGGCCCGGCATTTTGCGGGGCGGGAAAACCTGTTGCTGGTGGCGTTCGAGGCGAATCAGCTGGGTGAAGCGCTGAAATGGGAAGTGTCGCGCGGTGGCGCGCTGTTCCCGCATCTCTATGCCGCGCTTGATCCGAAGCAAGCTCTCTGGGCAAAGCCTCTGCCATGGACCGGCGCGGCACATGTGTTTCCGGAAGGATTTTCCGGATGAGTCTTTCTCGTCTGGGCTTTGCAACGGCGCGGCCGTTCCTGATGGCGCTTGACGCCGAGCAGGCGCATCGCGCCACCATCAGAGCCCTCTCCTGCCTGCCGCGCGGAAATGCGCGGCCCGCCGATGCATGTCTACACCAAAATGTCTTCGGTCTCGCGTTTCCCAATCCGCTGGGTCTTGCGCCGGGCTTCGACAAGAATGCTGAAGTGCCAGAGGCGATGCTGGGGCTTGGATTCGGCTTTGTGGAAGTGGGTACGATTACGCCACGGCCCCAGGCCGGTAATCCACGCCCGCGACTGTTCCGCCTTGCGGAAGACCGCGCCGTCATCAACCGCATGGGTTTCAACAACGAGGGCCACGTCGCGGCACTCGAGCGGTTATCGCTGCGACCGCGCAGCGGGATCGTAGGCGTCAACATCGGTGCCAACAAGGACAGCGCTGACCGTATCGCCGATTATGTGGCGGGGATCACCTGCTTCAATGCAGTTGCAGATTACATCACCGTCAATATCTCATCGCCCAACACACCAGGCTTACGTGGCCTGCAGTCAGCGGCTGAACTTGAAAGCCTTCTCACGCGGCTCAACGCGACACGCAGCGGCCAGGCAAGGCGTGTGCCCATGTTGCTAAAAATTGCGCCTGACCTCTTGGACGAGGAGCTTGCCGACATCGCGGCGTGCTGTTCCAACGGCGCGGTGGATGGCGTCATCATCTCCAACACCACGCTATCGCGTGCTGGGCTCCGCTCGCCCCATGCCACGCAAGCCGGCGGATTGTCAGGGCGACCATTGCGCAAACTTTCGACGCGGCAACTTGCCAAGTTTTACTTGCTCACGAAAGGCGAATTGCCGCTGATCGGTGTGGGTGGCATTGAAGATGCAGCCTCAGCGTTGGAAAAAATCGAGGCCGGCGCTACGCTGATCCAGCTTTATTCGGCGCTAGTCTATGAGGGCCCCGGTTTGATCAAGACGATTCTTGATGGCCTCACACATGCTCTGCAGGACCGAGGCCTGAATTCACTTTCAAAGTTGCGTGGCAGCAAGGCTGCCACATTGGCTCACCAGACTGATGTTGGCAGGTAGCCGGCAAAGACCTGAGCCGTCGTTCCATTTACTTCCAGCTGGTCAAGGACCTGGTCCAGTGCTTCCGTCAATCCGTCGTCATCTTTGCGTGTGATGAAAACAAGGTTCCGCGAAAAACTGTCGCGGTCAATGAATGCCTTTCCCAATGCTGCACAGCAATTGCGTGACCGGGCACCCTTCAACCAATACCCCAGTTGCATTGAATCGCCGAACGCCGCATCGATGCTGCCGGTGCGCAGCGCCTCGGACATGTCATCAAAGTTCGCGAAAGATGTCAGCGCCGAGCGGCCGTAATAGCGTGCAAGCCAGGCCTCATGCACCGAACCCTTCACTGTACCGATACGCCGGCCAGCCATTGTGCGGATATCTGTGGCCTGTACCGGAGAGCCGAGCCTGACGGCAAATTTTCCAGAGGAGGTGAAATAAGGCTTGGTCATTCGCGCGGTGTCGGTCAATTCGGCAGTTGGGCGGATGCCCGAAATGATGATATCCGCTTCGCGACGTTGCAAAGCAGGCAACAATTCATTGAAACCCATGGCTTTCACGGTGCAGGTGGCTGAAATGGCCTTGCATGCTGCAAGGGCCAAATCAACCGAGATACCCTTCAGAGATCCATCCGCCGCCACAAAACTCCATGGGGCAAAATCGGAATCGGCAAGCATGGTCAGCTTGCGCCCGGCATCGATTTCGACCTTGGCACCGGAAGGATCAATCTGCCGAAAATGTGGAAACTGGCCCTCTAGCTCCCCTGCCAGACTAGCAGATATGAACAATAAACTTAAAAGTTGAATCAACAACCCAAGATTCAATTGCCGAGACATTGCAACTTTCCATTTTTCGCCCTTAGGTAGAAGCGGGTTTGTAACTTGTAGCATGGATTGGGCGGGGTTCGTGTGACGTATCAAATAAGGGGCAACCAGCATGGTGTGCCGGTCGGGGTGCCGGAAACTATAGCTGACGATACCTTGTCTGTCTTGCCGGTTGTACCGGCGGATTGGGTATATGACGCCTTCCAGAGGGTCAGCCCAGCTGACTATGACCGGCTCCGGCGCTTCAAGATTGTTCCCATCACCTGGATGCCGACCAAAACCATTGCGGCTGTTGTGGATGAGATTGGCCTTGCCGAGGCGAAGCGGCTGGGCATGCCGGTGGTCGGGCGGGTTCTCCTGACGGACTACCGAAAGGCCCTTCGCCAGCATTTCGGCATCCCGCTTCTGAAGCAAACCACGCATCACCTTCAGCGCCTGATGCCGGAGGCGTCGGCCTCTTCACGCGTAACACCAGCGCAGACGCTTTGGTTCACGGTCCTTTGGCTCTCAGCGTTATTGATCTGGATGCTGCTGGGCGCCGGTGTTCTCGCACTTCTGCTCGGCCTCGCGTCGGGAGGCTTTTTCTGCATGGTCATCACGCTGCGCGTGTTGTGCCTGATGCCCGTGCGACAACCACAACGCATTCGGCCCCCAGCGCCATTGGATTTGAGCAATTTGCCAATCTACACCGTGCTCGTTCCCTTGTTTCGGGAAACGAAGGTCTTGCGGCAGTTGCTGAATGCGCTGGCCATCTTGAGCTATCCGCCGCAACGACTGGACATCAAGCTTATCCTTGAAGAAACCGATAGCGGCATGCAGCGCGCCGTTGGAGAGATGCAGTTGCCGAGCCATTTCGACGTTATCGTCGTGCCGGCAGGCTTTCCGCAGACAAAGCCACGCGCCTTGAACTATGCCATGGCTTTCGCGCGTGGCAGTCTTGTGACCATCTATGATTCGGAGGACATCCCCGATCCCGGCCAGTTGTTGCGCGCGGTGCAGGCCTTCCATGAGGCCGACGAAGATGTGGCCTGCCTGCAGGCCCGGCTCAGATTCTACAATCCTGCCGAAAACTGGCTGGCCCAGCAATTCTCAACTGAGTACGCCACGCTGTTCGATGTCATGCTGCCTGCCCTCGCCGACAACGGATTGCCCCTCTTGCTTGGCGGAACCTCAAACCACTTCCGGATGGATTGCCTGAAACAAGTGGGTGGCTGGGACCCATTCAATGTCACGGAAGATGCAGACCTTGGCATACGCCTGGCGCGCATGGGTTACCGCACGCAGAGCCTCGACAGCATCACTCACGAAGAAGCCAATATACGCGTTGGCAACTGGTTGAAGCAGCGGCGGCGCTGGCTCAAAGGTTTCCTGCAGACGTGGCTGGTGCATAACCGTCACCCCATCGACACATTCCGCATGCTTGGCCTGGGCGGGTTTTGCACCATGCAATGCATGACGCTGGGTGTGTTTGCATCGGCCTTGTTGCATCCCTTCCTGGTGGCGGCGGGAATCTGGTGTCTTCTGCCAGCGCAGCTTGCGGGATCACAAGGCTTGTCCCTGGCGTCTGTCATGGCGGGGCTTGATCTTGTGCTGCTGGTCGCCGGCTATGCCACTGCTGCCTTTGCCATGAAGCGCGCCATGCAGGTGGCTGGACTTCCGTCATGGCCAAAGATGGTCCTGACACTTCCCATCTATTGGAGCCTTTTGTCCATTGCGGCGTGGCAAGCCGTCTTCGACTTTCTCATTGCGCCATTCCACTGGCACAAGACGGAGCACGGCCTGAGCTGGCAAATGCAACAGGCGCGGCCTATGCAACCCCGGCCGCCGCTACGCAAGCGCAGGATTATTTATACCCCAGCACAAGAATGATCGATGGGCCGAGGATGACCACGAAGATCACCGGCAGGAAGAACAGGATCATTGGCACGGTGAGCTTCGGCGGAAGTGCTGCTGCCTTTTTTTCGGCTTCAGACATGCGCATGTCGCGGTTTTCCTGGGCGAGGGTGCGGAGCGCCGCACCCAGCGGCGTGCCGTAACGTTCAGACTGCACAAGGCTCGTGACGACGGCCTTCACCGTTTCAAGGCCGACACGTTTGCCCAGGTTGTCGAGCGCCTTGCGACGATCCTGCAGATAGGACAATTCGGCGACCGTCAATGTCATTTCTTCCGCCAGTGGAACGGAGGCACTGCCGATTTCCTTGGCAACGCGGGCCATTGAAGGCTCAAGCGCCATGCCGGATTCAACGCAGATCAGCAGCAAGTCGAGGGCGTCCGACCAGGCGCGCTTGATTGATTGCTGACGGCGCGAAATCATGTTCTTCAGGCCAATGTTAGGTGCATAGAAACCAACAATGAGGCCGCCCATCGACATGGCCACGCGCATCATGGGGCTGAATTTCTCGGCAAACAATGTCGAGGTGTAAACGAAAACAATTGCTGCCAGAAAAATGGGAATAATGAGGCGCAGCGCCAGGAAGGTGACGAGGTGCTTCTCGGCGCGGAAGCCTGCCTGGCGCAAGCTTTCACGTGAGGCTTCTGCCTCGAAGACCTTGCGCAGGTTGAAGATGTCAACCATCTGCTGATAGAGGCTGTTCTTCGGCTTTTCACGCAAGCGGGCTTCGCCGCTGGCCAGCGCTGCCTTCTGGGCCGCACGCAACCGCTCACGCTCTTCTGCCACGCCCTTGATGCGGCCCTTGAGCTTGTCGCCGGCAAACATCGGCGATGCAACCGTGACCACAGTGGCAAAGACAGCCATGGCGATCAACAGCATGATGATGGTGTTGATCTGGAAGAGCTGGCCTAAGAGCGAAGAAATCATTCCGGGTTCCAGACCTAAATATCAAAGTTGATCATCTGGCGCATGATAATCACGCCGATGCTCATCCATACGCCGCTGCCGATCAGCAGCATGTTGCCGAACTGCGTATCAAACAGCGGGTTCAGGTAGTTCGGGTTCAACAGGGTGAGTGCGCCCATGATGACAAAAGGCAGGGCACCGATGATGGCCGCCGAAGACTTGGCTTCCTGGCTGATGGCCCTGACCTTCTGCTTCATCTTTTTGCGGTCACGCAGCACACGCGACAGGTTGGACAGTGCTTCGGACAAGTTACCACCTGTCTTGGACTGGATGCTCATGACAATGGCGAGAAAGTTCACCTCGGAGATCGGCATGCGGTCGTACATGCGTTCGATACCCTGGTCGATGGTGATACCGATGCGCTGACCATCCACGACTTCGATGAATTCAGGGCCAACCGGTGGGCCCGATTCAGAAGCGATGATCTTCATGGCTTCCGACACAGGAAGACCTGCCTTCAAGCCACGCACCATGACGTCAATGGCGTCGGCAAAATCATTGAGGAAACGGTTCATGCGACGCCGGCGCAGGAAGCCAAGAAACCAGCGCGGAAAGCCAAACAGGCCCACAAAACCCGAACCGGCTGCAACATACCACGGCACGCCGAGGAAATAGGGCACAAAGAAAAACAGGAAGCCGGCAATCACCGACATCAGCCAGAAGGTACGCGGCGTCATGTCGAGGCCGGCTTGTGAGATCATGGCGCGAAGGGTCAACTTCTTCTTGCGCGCCTTTTCCTGATCTTCAATCTGCTTCAGGGAATCCTGGATCTGCCGGCGGCGCGAATCCTTGCTATCTTCGGCAAGCCTGGAGCGGAGTGATGCCTTGGGGTCACGTTTACCTGTCGAAATCTGGTCGACGCGCTTGGAAGCTTCAGAACCGCTGAGCAGCGGAAACAAGACCGCCAGCGCAACACCACCCACGGCAATTGCCACCATGAATGTGAATGCGAGGTTTTTTACGTCAGCGCCGAATTCCATGGCTGCCCCGTCCTATTCTGCCGGTCAATTCTTTGCTTCGTTGCGGGCTTCGGCCTTTTCAAGGGCATCAGCCAGGCGGCGTTCTTCATTGTAATAGCGGGCACGATCCCAGAAGTGCGGGCGTGCGATGCCCGTCGAACGGTGTTGACCAATGATCTTGCCATTGGCGTCCTCACCGACGATTTCATAGATAAACAGATCCTGGGTGATGATGACGTCACCCTCCATGCCCACCACTTCGGTGACATGGGTGATTTTACGCGAGCCGTCGCGCAGGCGCGCCGCCTGGAC
>CALMEZ010000314.1 GCA_937864985.1 uncultured Alphaproteobacteria bacterium | reverse complement strand
CTCCCGCGTGCCACACACACGCGTGGAGACCGCGAGGCGGCGCGCGGCAAGCAGAGCGGTCGCACACAAGAAATTCAACGTCTCATCGGCCGCTCGCTGCGATGTGTGACGGATTTGAAGGCGCTGGGCGAACGGCAAATCACGCTCGATTGCGACGTGCTGCAAGCCGATGGCGGCACGCGTACGGCCTCGATCACCGGGGCATGGATTGCCCTCCACGACTGCCTGCGGGGCATGGACGCGCGTGGATTGTTCAAGACGTTTCCACTGAAGGATCACGTCGCCGCCATCTCCTGCGGTCTGCATGATGGCGCAGCCGTGCTTGATCTTGATTATCTCGAGGATTCCTCGGCAGGCACCGACGCCAATTTCGTGATGACAGGTTCAGGCGGCATCGTTGAAATCCAGGGCACGGCAGAAGGCGAACCCTTCAGCGAGCAGAACCTGCATGCGCTGCTCGATCTCGCCAAGGCAGGCATCGGGCAACTCGTGTCCCTGCAGAAAAAGGCCGTGGCATGAGGCTGTCGCTAAAAGGCGAAAAACTGCTCATCGCCACCCACAACAAGGGCAAGCTGGAGGAGTTTCGCCAGCTTTTCGCACCCTATGGTGTGGATGTCACAAGCGCTGGCGCATTGGGATTGGCCGAACCCGAGGAAACAGAAAATACCTTCCTCGGCAATGCCCGCATCAAGGCGCAAGCCGCGATGAAGGCCTTGGGCCTGATCACCTTGGCTGATGATTCAGGTCTGTGTGTTGATGCCCTGAATGGTGATCCCGGTGTCTTTACCGCGAACTGGGCCGGACCAACGCGGGATTGGAACATGGCCATGCGCCTTGTGGAAGAGAAGCTGCAGGCAGCAGGCGCCACGACGCCGGAGAAGCGCACAGGCTCCTTCAACTGCACGCTTGTGGTGCTCTGGCCCAATGGCACGGAGCGTGTCTATGTCGGCAAGGCTCCGGGGCACTTGGTCTGGCCACCGCGCGGGGCCTTGGGCCACGGCTATGATCCTGTCTTCGTTCCCGATGGGCAGGACCAGACCTTTGCTGAAATGACGCACGCCACGAAAAATGCCCTCTCACATCGTGGCCATGCGTTGTCGCAATTGTTGAAGGACCTGTTTTGAGCGCCTTCGGCCTCTACATCCACTGGCCCTTTTGCAAGGCCAAATGCCCCTATTGTGATTTCAACAGCCACGTGCGCCATGAGCCGGTGGATGCCATGGGCTTTGCACAGTCCCTTGTCACCGAGATGCAGCACATGGCCAGCCTCACAGGCCCACGCACAGTGACCAGCGTATTCTTCGGCGGTGGCACACCATCGCTCATGCCCCCGGCAGCGGTTGCACATGTCCTGGAGGATGCCGCCCGCATCTGGTCCTTCGCGCCCGATGCCGAAATCACCCTGGAAGCCAACCCCACCAGTGTCGAAGCCGAAAATTTCCGCGGCTATCGCACGGCTGGCGTCAACCGCGTCTCGGTCGGCGTGCAATCGCTCAATGCGGAACACTTGCAGGCTCTTGGCCGCCAGCACACACCTGATGAAGCCATTGCCGCCTTCCGCCTCGCAGCCAAAATCTTTCCCCGCGTCTCCTTCGACATGATCTATGCCAGGCCGAAGCAAAGCCTCGATCAGTGGCGCGAGGAACTGGGCCGCGCCCTCGGCGAGCAGCAGGGCCATATGTCGCTCTATCAGCTCACCATCGAGCCCGAGACACGCTACGCCGATCTCTTTGCGGCGGGCACCTTGAAAATTCCCGGAGAAGATTTGGCCGCTGATCTCTATGACCTGACGCAGGAGATGACGGCAGCAGCAGGCCTTCCCGCCTACGAGGTCTCAAACCATTCGGCGGCAGGCCGTGAATGCCAGCACAATCTGCTCTACTGGCGCTATGGCGAATATGCAGGTGTTGGCCCCGGTGCCCATGGCCGCGTTCGGCATGGCGTCAACACGCTGGCCACCGCCTGCGAGAAACATCCGGAAACATGGCGTCAGCTTGTATCATCCCGGGGCCATGGCATGACAACCCAAGAAATCGTGACATCATCTGAACAGGCGCGGGAATACCTGCTCATGGGCCTTCGCATTTCGGAGGGCATCAACAGGTCGCGTTATGAAACGCTGGCAGGCCGCGCTTTAGACGAAAACACAATCAACGGCCTTTCCAATCTCGGCTTGTTGCAGCAGTCAGGGAATAGGCTGCAAGCCACCCAGGCCGGCCGCCGCGTGCTCAATGCCGTGATCGCCGAACTCGCCGATTGATCAAACAGCGGCTTGCTCTATGGTTGCGACATGGACGCCAAGCCCGCCAGCCGCACCTTTTTCATTGAACAGCACAGCTTTACTGCGCCTGCGCTGGAAGCCGGGCTTTATCTTGTGCCGACGCCCATCGGCAACCTCGGCGATGTGACTTTACGCAGCCTGCAGGTGCTGGCCGCCGCCGACATACTTTACTGTGAGGACACGCGCGTCACGCCAAAACTGCTGGAGCGTTTCGGCATCAAGGTGAAACTGCGCCCCTATCATGATCACAACGCTGACGAAGCGGGCAAAGCCATCATTGCCGATATTGAATCGGGCAAGGCTGTGGCGCTGGCCTCGGATGCGGGAACGCCGCTTCTCTCCGATCCGGGCTTTCCGCTGGTACGGGATTGTATCGCGCTGGGCCTCAAGGTGGAGGCTCTGCCGGGTGCATCGGCCCTGCTGCCCGCCCTGCAGCTGTCCGGCCTGCCCACCGATCGCTTCTCGTTTCTCGGCTTCCTGCCGCAGAAGCGCAATGACCGTCTCAAGCTCTTGTCGGATGTGGCCGGGCGCAGCGAAACGGTGGTGCTGTATGAATCGCCCTATCGCATCGTGGAAGCCCTGGAAGACATGGTGCAGGAACTTGGCACGCGCCCTTTATCTGTCTCCCGCGAACTGACCAAGCTGCATGAAGAAAGCCTGCGTGGTACAGCAGCCAGCATTCTCGATCAGCTGCGGACACGCCCTTCCATCAAGGGCGAGTTCGTCATCGTCATTGGCCCGGCAACCAAGCAGCCGCGCGAACTCTCGGAGGCCGACATCGACAAGGCCATTGATGAGGCGCTGCAGGATTTGCCATCCGGCAAGGCCGCGTCACAGGTTTCGAAAGCGTTAGGCCTGCCGCGAGATGACATTTATGCGCGCATCTTGAAGCGTAAGGGCCGCGCCTGAATGCCACCGCGGCCCACACGCCAGAAGGCGGAACGCCACGGCCACCGCGCCGAAATGATTGCGCTCTGGTTCCTGCGCTGCAAAGGCTATCGCCTGCTGGCCCGCCGCTACAAATCACCGGGCGGCGAGGTCGATCTTGTCATGCGCCGCGGGCAAACCACAGCCTTCATCGAAGTGAAGGCCAGGCCCACCGTGGCCGAGGCGCTGGATGCCGTCACACCCTATCAGGCGCGGCGCATTGCGGCGGCGGCGGGTTTCTACATGTCGCGTGATGACAAGGCAGCCAAAGGATTTTGCCGTTTTGACATTGTCGCCATTCCCTCTAGTTTCTGGCCAACCCACATCAAGAATGCCTTTGACGGAACCTGAACGATGAAACTTGCTGTCGCTGTCCAGATGGACCCCATTTCCGGAATTGATATCTCCGGCGATTCCACCTTTGCCATCATGCTGGAGGCCCAGCGCCGCGGCTACACGCTTTTTCATTATCATGTGAAGACACTGGCCTTGCAGAACGGCGTGCTCTCGGCACGCGGCGAAGAGGTGACGGTGCGTGACGAAAAGGGCAACCACTTTTCGGCAGGTGCACCGCAACGCATCGACCTCTCGACTCAGCACGTCATTCACATGCGCCAGGACCCGCCCTTCGACATGGGTTACATCACGGCGACACACATGCTCGAGACCGTGCATCCCAAGACGCTGGTGGTGAACGACCCGGCCGAAGTGCGAAATGCGCCGGAAAAGCTTTACGTGCTGGGCTGGCGGCAATTCATGCCAGAAACACTGATCACCAATGACATCGCCGAGATTGATGCCTTCCGCCGCACCCATGGCGATATCATCCTGAAGCCGCTTTACGGCAATGGCGGTGCAGGCGTCTTCCGCACCCACAAGGAAGACCAGAATTTTTCGTCACTGCTCGAACTGTTTGCAACGGCCTTCAAGGAACCGTGGATCGCCCAGCGCTACCTTCCGGACGTGCGCAAAGGCGACAAGCGCATCATCCTTGTCGATGGCAAGGTGGCAGGCGCCATCAACCGCGTGCCGGCCGCTCACGACAACCGCTCCAATATGCACGTCGGCGGCACGGCAACCCCCGCCACCTTGACCAAGCGCGAACATGAGATTTGCGAGGCGTTGGGTCCAGATCTCAGGAAACGCGGCTTGATCTTCACGGGCATTGATGTGATTGGCGATTACATCACCGAGATCAATGTCACCTCGCCGACCGGCATCCGCCAGGTGAAGCGCTTCGGTGGTGCCGACATCGCCGCCATGATCTGGGACGCGATTGAGGAACGGCTCTAAGTACCCACAACCGCCCTGCAGACCAAAATGTCTTCGCCTTCTCCCGTGCGCAGCATGGGAGAAGGTCCCGAAGGGGGATGAGGGCTCTTTACAGAAGACTCCGCAATCCCTCGCGATAACTCGGGTATTGCAAAGTATACCCAAGCTCCGTCTTGATGCGTTGGTTTGAAACCCGCTTGGAGTCTTCATAAAAGCTGCGTGCCATGGGCGACAGCTGCGCCGATTCGAACGGCACATCAGGCGGCACCGGCAGGCCCAGCAGCTTCGAACCATATTCCACCACATCCTGCGGCGGGCACGGCTCATCATCAGCCACGTTGTAGGCACGTCCAGGATGAGGCTTGGCGATCGATGCCAGCAGCACGCCCGCAATGTCGTCGACATGGATGCGGCTGAAAATCTGCCCAGGCTTGATGATGCGCTTGGCTGTGCCATCCCGCAGGTTTTGCAGGACGTTTCGCCCAGGGCCATAAATGCCTGCCAGCCGGAAGATATGTGCCGAATGCTTCAGCCATTCCTGCTCGGCCGCAAGGCGGCGAAGGCCGCGCTCTGTGTCGGGCGTCAATGGCGTATCCTCAGTCACCCAGCCGCCATCATGATTGCCATAAACGCCGGTCGTGGACAGATAGGCAATCCAATCAAAAGGCCGCCGCAGCGCGTCACCAAAGCGGCGCAGCACGGCGTCTCCTTCTGCGTCCGGCGGCACCGATGAGACAATATGGGTCACATCATCAGGAATCGCTTGCAAGGCATCAATGCGCACGCCCGTGAAACCCTGCGCGGAAATCGCATCCGCACCAGCTTGCGTACGGCTCGTGCCGGTGATGCGCCACTGCGCGCGATCAAGGCGCTGTGCCAGGGCCCGTGCTGAAAATCCAAAACCAAAGCAAAACAAATGTTTTTTCATGCCAGCCACTCTTGCCGCACGTCCGCATCTGTCTCAACGGCCAAATGGTTTTCACGCAAACCATCCGCTGCATCCAGCTGTCTCAGGGCCCAGACAGCCATGGCGCGGACCAGTGGCGATCCATCTTGCAACAGCGCTGTGATGATCGGGACCAATGCGCCATCGCCACTGTTGCCTGCCGCGATCAGGCAGTTACGAATGAAGTGGTTACGCCCCGTGCGCTTGACAGGCGAGCCGGAGAACAGTTTGCGGAATGCAGCATCATCGAGCGTCAGCAAATAGGAGAGGGCAGGCGCCTTCAAATCCGCGCGCGCCACAAGCTTGGCCTCCCGCGCCGCCGCCGCAAACTTGTTCCAGGGGCAGACAGCCAGACAGTCATCACAGCCATAAATGCGATTGCCCATCGCCTTGCGGAATTCCTGTGAGATGTGGCCCCTGTGCTCAATGGTCAGATAGGAAATGCAGCGCCGCGCATCCAGTTGCCGTGGCGCGGGGAAGGCCTGCGTGGGGCAGATGTCGAGGCAGGCGCGGCACGACCCGCAATGATCATTTTCCGGTTCATCGACGGGCAATTCCAGCGTGGTCAGAATGGTGCCGATGAAGAACCATGATCCCAAGTCGCGCGACACCAGATTGGTGTGCTTGCCCTGCCAACCCAAGCCCGCCTGCGCCGCCAAGGGCTTTTCCATGACGGGGGCCGTGTCGACAAACACCTTAACATCCGCACCAGTTGTCTGGTTCAGCCAGCCGGCGATGCGCTTCAGCTTGCCTTTGAACACATCATGATAGTCGCGGTTCAGGGCATAAACGGAAATCACGCCCGTCTGCTTGTTCTCCAGTCGCGACAACGGGTCCATGTCGGGCGTGTAGGGCAGGGCCAATATGATAGCAGAGCGCGCCTCTGGCCACAGGGCATCAGGGCTCGAACGCTGTGCCATGCGCTCTTCCATCCAGCCCATGTCACCGTTTCGTCCGTCAGCGACGAATGCAGATAGCCGCTCACCAGTTTCTGCGGGCAAATGTGCTTGTGTGACCCAGAAGGAAGACAAGCCCTCCGCGCGCGCCTTGTCGCGCAATTGGTCAAGAATTCGAGTCGTGTCAGAAATCAAGGTTGCTGTAATGGCTGGAAGCAGGAACGCCGGGGATCGTATCGCCCAGCAGCACTTTGAACGACGGTCGCGACTTGATGCGCATGTACCACATCTGCGCAACCGGATGCTCCGCCCACGGAACATCTCCGAGATAGTCGATGGCTGAAATATGCGCTGCCGCCGCAAGGTCGGCATTGGACAGGTCATTGCCGGCCAGGAACGAACGCTCTTCGGAGAGGGCGCTGATATAATCGAGGTGGCTTCCCAGCATTTGCCGTGCAGCGCGCACCCGAGCCATGTTGGGTGATCCCGATGAACCGCGGTTGGTTACAAACCGGCTGATAACTTTTTCGGTAAGAATCGGCTCTGTCACTTCTGTGTAGAACTTCACGTCAAACCAGTTGACGAGGCGCCGCACCTCGGCCCGCGCCAGCGCATTGCCCGGAATGAGCGGGTGCCGTTCCCCCACGGTTTCCTCAAGATACTCGGATATCGCTTCCGGCGACACCACCGCCGTACCGCTGTCCTCGACATAGACAGGTGACAGGCCCGTGGGGCTGAGCTGAAGCAACTGTGCGCTGGGGGCCCAAGGTTTCTCATCTACCGCCTGCACGTCAATTCCATATTCGGCCAGGGCAAGCCGGAGGCGTCGGCCATAGGGATCGAGCGTGAAGTGATAAAGCCTTGGCATGTTGAATTGTGAAACCTTTGTCATGAACCATGTTTGGCAGGGCCATTGCCCAATCAAACAGGCGGATATATGACCAGCAAAATAGTCTGAATCAGGCGCTTCGCCAAAGCGCTTTTTCAATGAAATTGCCGGAACACCAACGGAACAAACATGTCCCTGCTCCAGATCATCGTGCTTGCCCTGATTCAGGGGATCACCGAATACCTGCCCATTTCCTCATCCGGCCACGAAATCCTGGTGCCGACATTGACCGGCTGGCCGGACCAGGGCGTACTCACCGACGCCGTCACCAATCTTGGCACATTGTTCGCGACCATCATTTACTTCTGGCGCGATGTTGTGGGCATGTTCTGGGGCCTCATCGACATTGCCAAGCGCCGCACCACCTTCAATTCCAGACTGGTGACCAACGTCATCATCGGCACCATCCCGATCACCGTGTTGGGCCTGTTTCTCCACGTCACCAAGATTGACCAAGGCCTTCGCCTGCCCATCGTGGTCGCCTTCAATTCCATTCTTTTTGGCTTTTTCCTTTTTGCCGCCGACGAATATGGCCTGAGTCGCAACAAGGTGAGTGACATCGGCCCGCGCTCTGCCTTTCTTTTTGGCCTTGCCCAGATGCTGGCCCTGAGCCCCGGCACCAGCCGCTCCGGCGTCACCATGACAGCGGGCCGCGCTCTTGGCTTTGCACGTTCGGATGCTGCGCGCTTTTCGTTCCTTTTGTCGATCCCTGCCAACGCCGAAGGCTCGATTATCAAGATCGGCCAGGCCCTCAAGGATCACCAACCCATCACCTGGGACATGACGATATGCGGCATCCTCACCTTCTTTGTGGGGCTTGGCACCATCACCGTGCTGATGCGCATGATCCGCACCCAGAGCTTCCTGCCCTTCGTGATCTATCGCGTGCTGCTCGGCGGCGCGTTGCTGGGATTGATTTTCTCGGGCGTCACATTGACGGCACCCAAGTAAAGGTCACGTCGCGGTGGTGAACTGCCCTTCCTTGCGGAAGCGGTAAAGATAGGTCGGTACCACGGTTTCAAAGCTGCGCGGCGTCACGCCAAGTCCGCGCAGGTCACGGCCCTGGGCCGCGGCGGCAGCGCTCACCACATTATCAGTCTTCAGGCTTTCCACCTGGTCCATGGTCAAGGGCGCGCCCGGCACAAGACCCAGGACAGCGCCCATCAGCTTGGCCAGCGGCCATGGCAACGGCACCAGCAGACGCTTGCGGAAGGTGGTGGCCAGCGTGAAGCGCAACAGCTGCTCAAACGTGGCAACTTCAGGCCCGCCCAGCTCATAGGTCTTGCCCGAGGCTTCACCGCGATCGACCAGCGTGGCCACCGCTTCTGCCACATCGCCGACATAGACGGGCTGGAACTTGGTATCACCACCAATCAGTGGCAGAGCAGGCGAGAAGCGCGCCATGCCGGCAAAGCGGTTGAAGAAATGGTCCTCGGGGCCAAACACGATCGACGGCCGCAGGATGACAGCGTTTGGAAACCCGGCCTTCACCTGCTTTTCGCCTTCCGCCTTGGAGCGCGCATAGGCCGAGCCCGATTCGGCACTCGCCCCCAGCGACGACAGCTGGATGAACACCTGCGCCCCGGCATTGCGTGCCGCCCGGGCTGCCACGCCAGCGCCGAAGCCGTTGATGGCGTCCATCGTCTGCTGGCCGGAATTGCTGAGAACCGATGGCAGGTTGATAACAGCATAAGCACCATCGCAGGCCGCCGCGACCGATGCGGGATAACGCACATTGGCCTGCACCGGAACGACCTGGCCCACAACGCCACCCGGCACAACATACCCTGCCAGGTCCGGCCGGCGGCAGGCCACCCGCACCCGGTATCCGCGCTTGGCCAGCGCCTTCACCACGTGGCGGCCAATGAAGCCTGAGCCGCCAATGACGGTGACCAGTTTGTCGGATGCGTTCATGCTCACGGTGCGATGCCCCTTAACAGTCCAAATCTCAGTCCAATCTGGGGCGCTTTTAGCGGGGCAACGGCCACTTTGCCAAGCGAATAGCGGAGAGGTTGACAAGCCCAAGTGCAAACGCCTAAGGAGGCCCCGCTTGAAAGCCCAGATGGCGGAATTGGTAGACGCACTAGTTTCAGGTACTAGCGAGTAACATCGTGGAGG
>CALMEZ010000313.1 GCA_937864985.1 uncultured Alphaproteobacteria bacterium | reverse complement strand
TCGCCGCCGTTCTTCTCGATCAGGATCTTGCAGACCTTCGCCATCTCGCGCGGATCGGCGCCGGCGAGCCTGCCGGTGCCGGCCACGAAGCCCGTCCAGGACAAGGTCGTGCAGATCGACGCGTACATCTGCGAATAGCGCTTGGCATGGCGCAGCCGGTTGATGCCGTCGCGCATGACGAGGCCCATGGTGCCGGCATACCAATAGGGCCAAATCGCTTGGCTGCCATGTTCCGCTTCAATCGCATTGAAGCGTGCAGCGACCACCGCCATGGCCTCATCCCAGGTGACACGCTCAAAGCGTCCCTCGCCTTTGCGACCCACCCGCTTCAGCGGATACAGCAACCGCTCAGGATGATGAATGCGCTCGGCATAGCGCGCCACTTTCTCGCAGATCACACCCAACGTGTAAGAATTCTCCTTGTCGCCCCGCACCCGCCCGATGGTGCGTTCGTCCAACAATTCAACATCCAGCGCACAGGCAGACGGGCAATCATGCGGGCAGACGGATTTGCCAATCTTGATATTGCTTGGCTTGGGTGGCTGGGCGTGAATGTTCATCCCTGCTATGTAGCACAGCATGCTGCCAATCACATCCCCGCAAAATCCGCATATCAAGCTGATCCGCTCGCTCGACGACAAGAAGGCGCGGCGTGAGCACGGGCTTTTTGTGGCCGAAGGCCTGCAAATGCTGGAGCGCGCCGCCAAACTCAGCTGGAAGCCGGACATCTATCTCGCCACCAAGCCGCAATGGATTTGGGACGATCACAAACCTCTGATCATTTCCGACAAGCTGATGGGGCAACTGTCGGCGCAGAACAACCCGCATGATTTGCTTGCCACCTTCAAGCAACGCTGGCTGCCCCATCCCGGCAAAGAGGGCGTGTGGCTGGCGTTGGAGGACATCCGAGACCCGGGCAATCTCGGCACTATCATCCGCACCGCCGATGCTACAGGTGTTTCCGGCATTATTCTGGTTGGTGAATGCTGCGATCCCTATTCGCCGGACTGCGTTCGGGCCTCAACGGGCTCGATCTTTGCGGTGCCGCTGGTCCGTATGCCGCAACAACAATTTGTGGATTTTGCCAAAGCCTGGCCCGGCGAAAGTGTTGGCACGGCGATGGGCGCCAAAGCTAGCTACCGGCGCCGCTACGACTCTCCCACTTTGATTGTCATGGGGTCCGAGTCCCGCGGCCTGTCAAAGGCGGTGACCACGGCTTGCAAAACGCTGGTTTCGATCCCGATGCGTGAAGGCGTTGAAAGCCTTAACGTGGCGACGGCCACAGCGCTGCTGCTCTATGCCGCCATGGAGTGACGACAAACCCCTCCAAACGCCAATCTGGCTCAACACGAGGCCCTGATTTGAGCCTTGGAAAGATGCCGCCAAAACGGCAAAAGGCTGGGCAGACAGCAGGAGTTTGAATCATGAAGTCCCATGCACGGGTGGTAATCGTAGGTGGTGGTGTGATGGGTGTGGGCCTGCTCTATCACCTGGCGCTGGAGGGCTGGACCGATATTGCCCTTATCGAAAAGGGCGAGTTGACCTCTGGCTCCACCTGGCATGCCGCTGGCCAATGCCCGCATTTCAACGGCTCGCTCAACATGACGAAGGTGCATGTCTATGGCACCGAGCTTTATCCCAAGCTGGAAAAACTGACAGGCCAAGCCGTGTCCTGGCATGGCTGCGGTGGCCTGCGGCTCGCCACCACAGATGAGGAAGTGAACTGGCTGAAATATGTCTATGGCATCTCGAAGCTGGCTGGTTACGAAGGTGAGATCATCGGACCATCCGAAATCAAGCAATATCACCCCTATCTCGAAACCTTCGGCATCAAGGCCGCCTTCCGCACAGTGACCGACGGCCACGTGGCACCAGCCGACATCACCAATGCCATGGCCGCGGGTGCCCGCAAACTTGGCGCAGAAATCTATCGCCGCAACCGCGTGATGGACATCAAGCTGCTGCCCAATGGTGAGTGGCGCGTGTTCACCGAGCAAGGCACCATTGATTGCGAGCATGTGGTCAACAGCGCCGGTTCTTATTGCGATGTGGTGGGAAGCTGGACGGGGCACAATGTGCCCATCGCCAACATGCTGCATCAATATATCATCACTGAGCCGCTGCAGGAATTGATTGACCTGAAGATGGAACTGCCGGTGGTGCGTGATCCCTATTCCCACGCCTACCTGCGGGAAGAAACAAACGGCGTGTTGATCGGGCCATACGAAACCGCCACGGCCCACACCTGCTGGGATGGCAAGCCGCCGCGCTGGGATTATGAATCGGAGCTGGAGCCAAATGAGCTGGAGCGCATCATGCCGTGGCTCGAAAAAGCCACCGAGCGCTTGCCGCTATTCGGCAAGGCGGGTATCAAGTCCATTATCTCCGGCGCCATCACCCACACGCCGGATGGTGTTTATCTCTCCGGCCCGGCGCATGGCCCCAAGAACTATTGGATGCATTGTGGTGCCTCCATCGGCATCTGCCAAGGCGGTGGCGCTGGCAAATATCTGGCGCAATGGATGGTGCACGGCCAGGCCGAAATCAACATGCGCGAGTTTGATCCGCGCCGCTTTGGCAAGTGGGCCACCAAGGACTATACTGCGGAAGTATCCGTCGCCGACTATCACCACATGTATTACTGCTATAAGCCCGCCGAGCAACATCAGGTGGGACGCGAGTTGCGTGTGTCGCCGCTCTATCAACGCCTGCGCAATGAAGGCGCACAATTCCAGCAGATTTTCGGCTGGGAACGCGCCCGCTGGTTCGACAAATCCGGCAAGGGCGAGGCCTATTCCTTCAAACGCTCCAACTGGTGGGAGGCAGTGAAATCCGAAGCGCTGGCGGTGCGTGAGCGTGTGGGCCTGATGGACCTTTCCACCTTCGCCAAGTTCGAAGTGAAAGGGCCGGATGCATTCGCGTTCCTGGATCGCATCTTCGCCAACAAAATTCCGGCCAAAGATGGCGGCATCGTGCTGGCGCATCTGCTGAACGAAAATGGTTTCATCGAAAGCGAAATCACCATCACGCGGCTGGCCGCTGACCATTTTTATCTTCTGTCTGCCGCCGCCGCACAAGACTATGACATGGACCAGCTCTCCTGGCGCCGGAAGCCGGAAGAGAAAGTCACCATCATTGATGTGACCGATGATTGGGGCGTGCTGGTGCTGGCCGGCCCGCGCGCCCGCGATGTGTTACAGCCCCTGACTCCCGCGCCGCTTGACAACGCGCATTTCCGCTGGCTCACCGCGCAAGTGGCCGAAGTGGCCGGTGCCAAGAACATCCGCCTGCTGCGCGTCAACTATGTCGGCGAACTCGGCTGGGAAGTGCATGTGCCAATGAAACACCTGCCACATGTGTTCGAAGCCCTGATGAAATCAGGTACAGCGCACGGCATCCAGCTTTTCGGCACCTATGCCATGAATTCGCTGCGCATGGAAAAGGCCTATCGCGGCTGGGGCAGCGAACTGACCGCCGAGATCGACATGTTTGAAGCGTCAATGTCCCGCTTCATCAATCTCGATAAGCCGGATTTCATCGGCAAGGCCGCGTCGCTGAGTTTGAAGCAGCGCGGGCCCCGCATGCAACTCGTCTACATGGAGGTCGACAACACCGACAGTGATTGCATGGGCAACGAGCCTGTGTATCACAACGGCGCGCGAGTGGGTATCACCACGTCGGGCGGCTTCGGCCAGGCGGTGGGCAAATCACTGGCCTTTGCCTATGTCGACCCGAAGCTCACCGCTGTTGGCACAGAGTTCGAAATCATGGTCTTCACTGAAATGCGCAAAGCCCGCATCATCCCTGAAAGCATCTGGGATCCAAGCAACGCGCGGCTGAAAGCGTGAAGCCAGGCAGCAATACACTTCTGGGCATTGGCCTGATGGTCATGGCAATGATAATCCTGCCGTTTCTGGACTTTTGCGCGAAGGCGCTGATCGTTGATGGCATGAGTCCGTTTCAGGTGGTGTGGTCGCGCCTGTTTTTTGGCTCGCTGCTCACCCTGCCCTTCCTGTTGCGGCAGGAAGGGCCAGAGGCTGTGATGCCAAACCTGCCTTTCATGCACAGCATTCGCGCGGCCCTGCTGGTGGGTGCGACGGCGTGTTTCTTTGCAGCGCTACACTATCAGGCAGTGGCCACCACACTCGCCATCTTCTTTGTCCAGCCTCTGGTGACCACGGTGCTGTCGCCTTTCGTGCTTGGCGAGCAGCTGCGTTGGCAACGGGCCCTTGCCGCCGTGATCGGCTTTGTGGGAACACTGGTCATCATCCGGCCGGGTTTCAAGGAATTGAACCCGGGCGTGTTCCTTGCGCTCGCTTCCGGTGTGATGCTGTCGTTCTACATGATGCTGACGCGCAAGATTCAGGGGCGCGGCTCTGCGATCATGACCAACTTCCACACCAACTTCCTTGGTGTGCTGATGCTCAGTGCCTTTGTCTGGCTGGTCTGGATGTGGCCTTCGCCGCAGGAATGGCTGCTGATGTTTGGTGTTGGCGTCATTGCGTCAACCGGGCACTTCCTTGTGATCCGCGCCTTTGATCATGCCGAGGCGTCACTTCTGGCGCCGTTTGCTTATACTGAAATGATCACTTCCGTGTTGGGGGGCTGGTATTTCTTTTCCGAGTTTCCAGATTCATGGACCTTTGCGGGGGTCGGAATCCTGGTGGCCACGGCCATTGCCATGTCGCTGGAGGAACGGCGGCGCAGTTCGAAAGAGTTTGTGGACTTCGAACAGCCGTGAGTCTTTGCGCCGGAGAAACGAACCGCCTATAGAGCGGCGATGAGCATTCCCCCGAAAAAGCCGTCCCGCCCCTTCTCCCGCGATGGAAAAAAGCCGTTTGGCAAACCATCCCCTGGCAAACCCAAATTCGGAAAGCCGAGTTTTCCCGGCCGTGACTATGTGAAGCCGGAAGGCGAACCTGCCTCCACACTTCTCGGCGACAAACCGCGTGGCTCGGGCCACCTGCCCCATGCCGACAACGATCTGATCCATGGCATTCATGCGGTGGCTGCGGCACTCGCCAATGTGAAGCGCACGCCCGTTCACCTCTGGGCCACGGAGAATGGGTTGGCGCGCCTCAAGGAAGACCTGCCGGACGCCGTGCTGAAAGCGGAGATCGTGCATCCGCGCATCATCGATCACATTCTGGCCGGGCAGGATGCCGTGCACCAGGGCGTGTTGCTGGAGGCCAAGCCGCTGAAGCAGCCGCGCCTCGACCAGATTGCGCGGGACGGATTGATTGTCATTCTCGACCAGGTGACGGACCCACACAATGTCGGTGCCATCCTGCGTTCCTGTTCCGCCTTCAATGTCACTGCTCTGGTCACCACGGCCCGCCACGCGCCGCATGAAACCGGTGTGTTCTTCAAGGCGGCGTCAGGGGCGACCGAGCACGTGCCTGTGGTGCGCGTCACCAACCTTGGTCGGGCGCTGGAAGAATTGAAGTCTTACGGCTTTGCCATTCTGGGTCTGGACAGCGAGGCGCCAATCACCATCAGCGAAGCCAATCGCCAGCGCCCGCTTGCTGTTGTGCTCGGGGCAGAAGGCAAAGGCCTGCGGCAGAAAACGCGGGAGTTGTGCGACCATGTGGCACGGCTTGAGATGCCGGGGGCAATCAAGAGCCTGAACGTCTCGATTGCCACGGCAATTACGCTTTACGCACTGACATCGCCATGAACAAAAGGCGGGCGCCGTCCCGGGAGCCCGCCTTCTGATATCAACCGCTTGGCAGTGGCTTAGTAGCCGCCGTCCTTGGTGATGATTGACCCAGATTGATACACAACATTGGGGTTGTAGATGTAGGTGGGCTGGATCACCATCATGCCCTTCTTGCTGAAGTGGCGCAGGCGCTTCTTGCCGCGCTTGGTGACCACGTAACCGCCGTCACCGTAGCCGTATCCACCGCCGCTGACCACGACGCCAGCGCCATAGCCATAGCCATAGCCTGCGCCATAGCTGTAACCCGCACCATAACCACCAGCGTCATAACCATAGGCTGCCGCTGCCTTGGCGGCGCGGCGCTGGGCCTGCATCACCGCAGCGCGGCTTGCCGGCTTGTAGTAGCGGATCACCGGCTGCTGGCCATAGGTATAGCCATAGCCACCACCGACATACCCTTGAGTCTGATAGGCGGGCTGGCCCACCATGACGCGAACACGGCGGCCATGGCGCTTGCGCGTCACGTACTGGCCGCAGTCGCCATTCTTGCCACCGACGACATAGCCGCCGCCATAGGTGTAGCCGCCGCTGTAGGCCATGCGCATGTTCACGCATTCTGACCAGACGCGCACCCAGAAGCGGTGGCCGTTCACCATGCAACGGACGTTGCGATAGCGGAAGCCGTTGCCGGTTCCATAATTGAAGTGATAGCTCACATGTTTGTGGCCACCGCCGTGGTGATCACCACCGCCATTGTGGTCACCATCGCCGTTCTTGCCGTCGCCGCCATGGTGGTCATCGCCCCCACCATTCTTGCCGTCACCACCGCCGTTGTCACCATCGCCATTCTTGCCGTCGCCACCACCACTGTGGTCCCCACCGCCGTTGTCACCACCGCCGGTATCGCCGCCGCCATTCTTGCCATCACCGCCGCCAGAGCCGCCATTATCGCCGCCGCCGTTCTTGCCGTCGCCACCGCCATTGCCGCCATTGTCGCCGCCACCGGTATCGCCGCCACCGTTCTTGCCGTCGCCGCCGCCGTTGCCACCGTTCGTGTCACCACCGCCGTTTTTGCCGTCACCGCCGCCATCACCATTCTTGCCGTCGCCGCCCATGTCGCCCTGACCGGCCACAAAGGCTGAATTATCGCTGGGGCCTGCATCGGCCTTAACGGTGTGGGCAACGAAAAGGCCCAAGGCCAGAGTTGCCGGAACGATTGCGATCTTCCGCATATCCATCGTGTTTTCCCCTGTTACCAAACCCTGAACGGACTGTTCCGGAATGGAACAGTTTCTGGCCGCTATCGGGCAGTTATCGGTGGGGTTGCAGGATGCGAGCCAAGTTGCAGGCCGGAACGGAAGGAAAGGCAAAGCACTTGTCCCCGGCCAAGGGACATGCTGTAAGGCCAGCGTCCGGCGTTGAATCGCTGGTTTGGGCCGGTTTAGCTCAGTTGGTAGAGCACCTGATTTGTAATCAGGGGGTCGGGGATTCGAGTTCCTCAACCGGCACCAGTTTTCAACTTTTTGCCCGCGACCGATTGCAAATGGTGTTAACCACTCTAACAATTGCTTGGGGCCGAGGCGGAGAACGGACCGTTTGACTTCTGATGGCGTCGAGCCGATTGCCAATGAAGTCAGATGGCCATAAGCTCCTGCCATGTTAACCAGTTTTCCGAGCGCTGGAATGTGCCTGAGAAGTAACAGCTGCTGGCTTTCTGCATCCATCTTTTTCTGTTCTGTTTTGGGAGGTTGCGCTTTTGCCGATGGGTTGTCGCAACGGATTGTGCGGATCAATCCGCAGCGCAACGATGGCAAACCTGCCTACACCGCGCAGGAATGCATCGAAAGTGACGATTGTCGCGCCTTACTCACTGAAAAAATCCGGCAGGCAGGCGGCGATGACAAAGACTTGCAAGCCTCGCTCGGCCTTGCTTCGCCGATCAGCGAAGGCGAGATTACAAGATTTCGCTTTGTGCCCGACGGCGGAAAGACCTTTTGCAAGGCCGTCCTGATGAAAATTTCGGTTGCACCGAACTTTGGCGGGGCTGCTCCGGAAGTTTCCGTGTCAGCCACGACGCAGGAAGTCCTGGTCCATGTGCGCATTCCATCCGGCGAAGGCACACCCAAGTACGCATGGTACGACGGCGTCGTCGTGTTGCTGTCCGCTCCCGCTGAGGCCAACACAAGCGCCGCGCCTGCCGGTGGCTGCACCCTGGGCGCCGCGCCGAAGACGGCGTCCTGCAAAGGCAAGTGCGAAACCTATCAATTCTGAGACAGAACTTGACCGTCGTCATGCCCTGTTGACCCGCTCAAAACGGACGAAAAATGGCGGAAACGGAGGGATTCGAACCCTCGATACGCCTTAACAGCGTATGACGATTTAGCAAACCGTTGCCTTCAGCCACTCGGCCACGTTTCCTGCGAGGCGGCTTTTGCAATGATTTGAGGCCCCGCGCAAGCCTTGTGTGCAGATGTCTTTAGCTCGTGACAGGCCGGCCCTTCAGGGCGGATGGCCTTTGCCGGCTGTCGGCATAAATCACCATCAGACCGGCAGTTAGGATCAGCGCCATTCCGATGACTGCCAACAGGTTCGGCCTGTCGCCGAAAAGCACGGCCCCTGCCAGCACGGCCCACAAGGTGAGAGCATACATGAAGGGCGCCACCGAGCGAAGCGGCCCGATCTTGTAAGCCAGGAAAATGCCGGTGTGCCCGCCCACCATCAGGGCGGCGGCGAGGCTGATCAGGCCAACATCATGCCAATCCGGAAATACCGGTGTTTCAGAAATGACCATCCCTGCGCCGCCCGCCAGCATGAGGATGACGAGGACCGAGAAGGCAACCACGGGTGCCGGGATGTCACGCGGCACCTTGCGGGTGATCAGGTCTCGCGTGGCGGCCGACAATGCCACGAAGAAGCCGAACACGGCATAGGGTGATGCCGCAGTGGTGCCTGGCTGCGCCACCAGCAACGCGCCTGATATGCCAAGGGCGATCAACAGCCACCGCGACAGGCCCAGGTGCTCACGCCAGATCAGCTTGGCCCCGACCAGCACCAGCAAAGGGCATGTCTGGGCGATCGCCGTCACGTCGGCAATGGGCATGTGCAAAATGGCATAGGTGAAGCTGAAATTGGCGACCACCTCACACAGGCCGCGCGCCAGCGCCCATGGATTGAGCATCATCTTGAGATCACGGCCATAATCCATGGCAACGAGCAAGATCAGGCACAGCAAGGAACTCGCCATGCCGCGCAAGAAGATCATCTGGAAGATCGGCACATCGCGCATGGCAAATTTCGAGGCGCTGTCACTGCCAATGAACAGGCCCATGGCGAGAACCATGCAAATAATGCCGTGTAAATTGGAAAGTCTGCCCATGAGTTGCCGCGGCTGATCGTAAATCACATTGCTATGCATTTTGCGGGGATGGGACAACTGCTCTCTTCGCAACCCTCATCGTTTCATCGCGGTTGCCTGTCAGTCGCCCGGCATGCCATTGTGGTAAAAAACTGCAATCCTGAGAGCTACGATCCGAACACGTCATGAGCGCCGATCCCCGTTTTTCCGTGCTTTTCGAGCCTGTGCGCATTGGCCCGGTTACGGCACCCAACCGCTTCTACCAAGTGCCTCATTGCACCGGGATGGGTTACACGCACCCGCAAACTCTGGCAGCCATGCGCGCTGTAAAGGCCGAAGGCGGCTGGGGTGTGGTCAATACAGAGTACTGTTCAATTCACCCCTCCTCCGACGACCTGCCTGCCCCCTTCTGTTCCCTCTGGGATGAAGGCGATGTGAAGAATATGGCGTTGATGGCAGATGGCGCGCATCGCCAAAGTGCGCTGGCCGGCGTTGAATTGTGGTATGGCGGGCAGCGCTCGTCGAACAATCATTCGCGGATTCCCGTGCTGGCACCCAATTCAATGCCCGCACTTGATGCGCCCTGGCAAAGCCAGAAGATGGACAAGGCTGACATGCGTGAATATCGCGGCTGGCACGCGGCGGCGGTGCGGCGGGCCCTGCAGGCCGGCTTCGACATTGTCTATGTCTATGCGTCACACACCTATTTGCTTGCCCAGTTCCTGGATCCCCGCGTCAACCAGCGGGCCGACGAATATGGCGGCTTGCTCGACAACCGGTCACGCCTCTACCGCGAAGTGTTGGCTGAAACACGTGATATTCTTGATGGCAAGGCGGCATTGGCAACGCGTATCGAAGTCGTCAACGAGGATGAGACTGGCCGCGTCGAGCGCAGCGAGCTTCTGGCCAAGGTCTCAGAAGCTGTTGATCTGTTTGACGTCACGATCCCGAATTATGCACAGGAAATGGGTTCCTCGCGCTTCGTCAAGGACACGGCACTTGAAGGCTTTGTGTCGCATGTCAAGGCCGTGACGGGAAAACCTGTCGTATCCGTGGGGCGTTTCACCAGCCCCGAGACCATGTTGTCGCAAGTCAAGCGCGGCATCATTGATCTCGTGGGGGCAGCGCGTCCCTCCATTGCCGATCCCTTTCTGCCACAAAAAATTCGTGAAGGCCGCTTTGATGATATTCGCGAATGCATCGGTTGCAACATCTGTTACGCCCATGATGGCCTCGGTGTTCCCATCCGGTGCACGCAAAATCCGACCATGGGCGAAGAATGGCGGCGCGGCTGGCACCCGGAAAGGGTCAACATTTCCAGGATCAAAGATCCCTTGCTGATCGTCGGTGCAGGTCCTGCCGGGCTGGAGGCGGCCGTTGTTCTCGGCAAGCGTGGTGTGCCTGTCTTGCTTGCCGAGGCGCGCCGTGAATTGGGTGGCCGTGCAACTTTGGAAGCCTATCTGCCTGGCCTGAGTGAATGGGCGCGGGTGCGAGACTGGCGCCTGCAACAGGTAAACAAGCTTTCGAGTATCTCGGTGTATCGTGAAAGTGCCATGTCGGCCGATGACATTCTGGCCGGCGAAGCACGGCATGTCTTGTTGGCAACTGGCGCCCTTTGGCGGCGCAACGGCCTTGGCAGAAGCTCACCCGTGCCCGTGCCATCCTTCGACGATCCGCGCACCCTGACGCCTGATGACATCATGGCCGGCAAGCGGCCAAAGGGGCCGGTCGTGATTTATGATGATGACCATTATTACATGGCTTCGGTCATCGCCATGCTGCTGGCCAAGGAGGGTCACGACGTCACTTACGTGACGACAGCTGGTGTCGCTTCATCCTGGAGCCACTTCACTGTCGAACAGGGCCTCACCCAGTCATCATTGATCAAGGCTGGCGTTCGCATTGTGGTGAGCACCTCGGTGGAAAGCTTGGGTCCCGGTGAAGCGCGGCTGAGCTGCGTCTTCACGGGGGCAATCACACGCATTGCCAGTGAAGGCTTCGTTCCAGTGACCTCACGCGAGCCTGTGGATGGGCTGTGGCAAACGTTGAAAGACCAGACCACCGTTTCCTTGCATCGCGCCGGCGACTGCAAGGCCCCCGGGCTCATTGCTCACGCCGTTTATGACGGTCACCGCTTTGCAAAGGAATTCGGTGAACCAGCTGAAGAGATTGCTGTGAAGCGAGAGCGGGTAATCGCCTAGTCCCGCGGCTATATGGCGACCGATTGGAATTTGGCTTGGCCGTACGTTCTGCCGCCTCCAATCGGCACAAGCGCGCAACACCTTGGGTTGACTCATCGTGAAAATCCCGTCAAATTAATCTTAATTTCGAATTTCTTCGGAATAGGCACGGCGGGTGCATCGGTAAACAGCAGTCTGGGTGTTGGCCCCAAGCCACCGCTTCGGACCAAAGCTGCGGTGCATGGAGGAGTCTCAGACTGAAGGGTCGAGATCCTTAGGGCGACGAAGGAGTGTATCATGAAGCCTGTTCTGAAGTGGGCTGCACTGGCGCTGGCTGGTGCGGCAAGTTTGCTTGGCAATTCTGCCTCGGCGACAACCGTTACGGTGTACCAGCAAAATGCTGGAAACGTGTTCAATGGCAATGGCAGTGCGGGGGTCAGGATCTATGACGACCTGCTGTCACCCGGCGGTCTTGGTGTGCAGGCCGGCGGATTTGCCGTGAAGGCCGATCTTAACGGCAATCCCGGCCTGGAATCCTTTACGGCCTGGTGCCTGGATATTGTCACCTACCTTTCCCTGCCAAAAGCTTACACAGTCACGGCAACGCCGTTCACGTCTCACCCGTTGACTGCCACACAAAAGGCCAACATCAACAAGCTGTATGACACGGCATTCGCAACGCTCAACCTGGCCAACAATGCCCAATCTGCCGGTTTCCAACTGGCGCTGTGGGAGATTGCGTTCGAAGACACCAAGACGCTTGATCTCTCAAGCGGCGACTTCAATGCCTCGAATGTTGCCGCCCGCAGCGTTGGGCAATCGTTCCTCGACGGATTGAACGGCCCCGTCACGCAGCGTTACAAACTGACCTTCCTCGAATCCACACCGCATTTGAGCCAGAACCTGGTCACCGCCTCACCGGTGCCCCTGCCGCCAGCGGCGCTCTTGTTGTTCAGTGGGCTGGGTGGCCTGGGTGTGCTTGGGCGGCGGCGCAAGAAGGCGGAATGAGGCCTTCAGCACGAACAAAGATTGGCTGAGACTGGCGTCCGGTGCATCCGGGCGCCATTTGTTTTTGATCATTGCGGCAGCCGCGTTTCCGCAGGTTCACGATCGCTATGGTTCGTTAGAGCGGGATGAGATTTGACGGAATCGATTGGGGATTCCCAAATCAGCGATGGT
>CALMEZ010000312.1 GCA_937864985.1 uncultured Alphaproteobacteria bacterium | reverse complement strand
CCCACGCTGGCTGTCCATTTGCCGATGAGAGGAGTCGTAAGGGCTGGTTTGCAGAAAAATGCCCTGTGGCTTTGACTTTCATGTAGGCGATGCGTTGCCCTGCCAGAAACATTTGCAATGCATCATCAAGTGGCACTGGTTCAGCCTGCATCCGCTGGTCGATTTCAGCGATCAACCCCTCTTTCCAGGCCAGGCGCTTCAACTGCCAAACGCCCAGCGCGCTCAATATCAAGACGCCAATCGCTGTGGCAATGAGAATGGGCCAGATCCGTGGGCGTTTCATTTTTCCAGCTGGCCTTGACGCGCATCCATTTTCCACTGCTGCGCCAGAAGAAGCCCCTTGATGGGGCGGAGCAGCGCCAGCGGCATGAGCACGAGTAGCGGGATGCCCAGCAGTACATGCACCCACCAAGGCGGCGAATAGCCAATCTCAACCCCAAGAATGGTGCCGACGCCGACCACGCATGTGAACAACATGACAAACCAGGTAGCACCATCGCCAGCATCGCCAAACGAATAATCGAGACCGCACGCCTTACAGGACTTGGCAACCGTCAAATAGCCATCAAACAATTGGCCCTGGCCGCAGCGCGGGCACTTGCCTTTCATGCCCGTATGGGTGGGCAGCAACATGGGATATTCGGTATTTTGCATTGGGCCATCCTAAACGAAAATGGCCGGGGAAGCCCGGCCATTTTGCGTCGATTTCAAAAATATCACTCCATCGGAATGACGCCACCATGGTTGCCCCAGATATAGATGCAGGCAAACAGGAAAAGCCAGACGACGTCTACGAAGTGCCAATACCAGGCCGCAGCTTCAAAACCGAAGTGCTGCTTTGGCGTGAAGTCGCCTTTGACGGCGCGGAACAGGCAGACAAGCAGGAAAATGGTGCCGACCAGAACATGGAAGCCGTGGAAGCCCGTGGCCATGAAGAAGGTGGAGCCGTAGATGTTGCCGCCATGGTCGCGGCTGAAGGCAAAGGCGGCATGGGCGTATTCATAGGCCTGCACGCAGGTGAACAGCGCGCCCAGGACGACGGTGAGCACCAGACCCCAGATCAGGCCCTTCCGATCATTATTGAGCAAAGCGTGATGGGCCCAAGTCACCGTTGTGCCAGAAGTCAACAGGATCAACGTGTTGAGCAGCGGCAGGTGAAAGGCATCGAATACCATGGTGCCCTGCGGCGGCCAAATTCCGCCCGTAGCCGCTGTGCGCGCGGCCTGAATGGGTTCCCCAGCAAACAGGCTGGCATCAAAAAAGGCCCAGAACCAGGCCACGAAGAACATCACTTCAGACGCGATGAACATCAGCATGCCATAGCGCAGATGCAGGCTGACCACGGGCGTATGATCACCGGCGTGAGCTTCCTTGATGACATCACGCCACCACATGAACATGGTGTAGAGGACCAGCGCAAAACCAACAGCAAGGATCAGCGACGTGCCACCATGCATCCAGGTGATGGCGCCAATGGCCGTTGCGAAAGCCGCCATGGAGCCAACGAAGGGCCATGGCGAAGGATTGACCAGATGATAGTCGTGGTTCTTGGCGTGTGAATCGGCCATGGTGTTCTTCCTCAGTTGGTCTTTGCCGACGCTACATCAGCAGCGTCAGGTGTTGCCGGATAAAAAGTGTAGGACAAAGTGATTTCCTTGATCGACGCCGCATCCGGGTCATCAAGGATAGCAGGATCAACAAAATACTGGACGGGAAACTCAGCAGACTCGTCAGGCTTAAGCGTGTGCTTGGTGAAGCAGAAGCACTGCACCTTATTGAAATAGGCACCCGCTTGCGGCGGTGTTACGTTAAACACAGCGCTTCCCGTTGTGGCGGCAGTGCCGCCATTGCTGGCGTCGAAATAAGCCATCGCCGCATCGCCGATCTTGATGGTCTGCTTGGCCTGGCGCGCCTGGAATTTCCATTTGAGCGCGGCATCAATATTAGAGTCAAAGCGGATGGTGATCTGTTGGTCGGTAGTCTTGCCAGACAGGTTCTCCGCGCGCTTTGGCGTGCCGCCATAGCCGGTGGCTTGGCAGAAGGCGCGATAAAGCGGCACTGAGGCGTAAGACAGGCCCACCATGGTGCAAAACACGGCGATGGCGGCCAGCGCCACACGGCGGTTCTTGCTTTGGTTTGGGGTGGACAGTTGCCTCATTGCATCGCCCCCATCTTGGCAATCTTCACCAGGGTCGACACATAGAAAAGAATGATCAACCCAGCGAGGCACAGCGCCATGACCAGCGCACGACGGCGGCGGCGCTTCAGGTCGTCGGCGGAAAATGGAACCACGGGTTTGCTGTCGCTCATGTGAACACCGATGCGAAAGCAGGCAGGTGCACCAGCCGCTCGACAAGAATCAACGCAAACAGGGCAAACAGCCAGACAATAGAAAAGCCGAAGAGTTTCTTTGCGGCGACATCTCCTTCATCATCCACCATGCGGTAGACGGCAAAGGCACGCAGCAGAAATACGGCAGTCAGAATGGCCGCGCCAACGGCATAGAGGATGCCGGCTGCACCAGTGAGGGCGGGCAGTGTGATGGTGGGCACGAGAAGCAGCGAATAGATCCATATCTGGCGCTTGGTTTCGGCACGGCCCGCCACATTCGGCAACATGGGAATGCCAGCCTTGTGATAATCACCTTGCCGGAACAGTGCGAGCGACCAGAAATGGGGCGGAGTCCACATGAAGATCAAAAGGAACAGGCTGATGGAGCCGAGATCAACACTTTGGGTGACGGCACACCAGGCAACCATGGGTGGGAAAGCTCCGGCGGCACCACCAATCACGATGTTCTGTGGCGTGTGGCGCTTAAGTCCGATGGTGTAGATCACAACATAGAAGAAAATGGTGAAGGCAAGGAGTGCGGCTGACTGCCAATTGACCAGCAAGCCCAGCATCAACACTGAAGCGATGGACAAAGCCAAGCCAAAACCCAAGGCCTCGCCCGGGGCTATGGCACCGGACGGCACCGGACGCTTTGCCGTGCGCGCCATCACGGCATCAATGTCGGCATCGTACCACATGTTCAACGCGCCGGAGGCACCCGCCCCCATGGCAATGCACAGGATGGTGATGAACCCGAACCAGGGGTGGATGTGGCCAGGAGCCGCAAACAATCCAACAATTGCCGTGAAGATGACCAGTGACATCACACGCGGCTTCAACAGGGCGAAATAATCGCCAGCCGTGCCTTGGCCGCCGGACGTTCCGGCGGCCAATGGCATTTCGGCGATATGTGTCTGTTCAAGCGACATGTGAAGCAGTGAGGCCGAGGGCGCTTACTTGATCACGGGCAGTGTGTTGAATTGATGGAACGGCGGCGGCGACGACAGCGTCCATTCCAAAGTCGTTGCACCTTCACCCCATGGATTGTTCGGAGCCGGAACCTTCTTGGCGAAGGCCTGGAACACGCCATAGAGGAAAATCAGCACGGCGAAGGACGAGATGTAGGAACCGATCGACGACACATGGTTCCAGCCAGCATAAACTTCAGGATAGTCAATGTAGCGGCGCGGCATGCCGGCCAGACCGAGAAAGTGCTGCGGGAAGAAAATCAGGTTAACGCCAACGAAGGTCACCCAGAAGTGCAGCTTGGCAATGCCTTCGGAGTACATGTAGCCGAACATCTTCGGGAACCAGTAGTACCAGCCCGCGAAGATGGCGAACACGGCGCCCAGCGACAGAACGTAGTGGAAATGGGCAACCACGAAGTATGTGTCCTGCAAGTTCCGGTCGACACCCGCATTGGCCAGCACAACACCGGTCACGCCACCGATGGTGAACAGGAAGATGAAGCCGATGGCCCAGACCATCGGGGCAGTGAAGCGGATGGAACCGCCCCACATGGTGGCAATCCAAGAGAAAATCTTCACGCCAGTCGGCACAGCGATGATCATCGTGGCGGCCGTGAAGTAGGCTTGCGTGTCAACGTCAAGGCCGACCGTGTACATGTGGTGTGCCCAGACGATGAAGCCGACGACACCGATCGCAACCATCGCATAAGCCATGCCGAGATAGCCAAAAACAGGCTTGCGCGAGAAGGTTGAGATGATGTGGCTGATGATGCCGAAGCCAGGAAGAATGAGAATATAGACTTCCGGATGACCGAAGAACCAGAACAGGTGCTGGAACAAGATGGGGTCACCACCCTGCGAGGCTTCGAAGAAAGAGGTACCGAAATTGCGGTCCGTCAACAGCATGGTGATGCCACCCGCCAAAACTGGCAGCGACAGCAACAGCAAGAAGACCGTGACAAGAACCGACCAGACAAACAGCGGCATCTTGTGGAGTGTCATGCCAGGGGCACGCATGTTGAAGATCGTCGTGATGAAGTTGATTGCGCCCAGGATCGAAGACGCACCAGCAATGTGCAGCGACAGGATGGCGAAATCCATGGCTGGGCCGGGCTGGCCGGTGGTCGACAGTGGCGGATAAATTGTCCAGCCGCCGCCAACACCGTACAGGGAGGACGGCCCCTCAACAAACATGGAGATGACCAACAGGCTGATGGCCGGGATCAACAGCCAGAAGGAAATGTTGTTCATGCGCGGGAAGGCCATGTCGGGCGCGCCGATCATCAGCGGCACGAACCAGTTGCCGAAGCCGCCAATCATCGCAGGCATGACCATGAAGAAGATCATGAGCAAGGCGTGTGCCGTGACGAACACATTGAACATGTGCTTTGCGGCGTCCAGGTTCGTCGGGTCAGCGCCATACATCATATGTGCAAGACCATGGAAATACTGGATGCCGGGCTCCGCCAATTCCATGCGCATCAGAAGCGACATGATGCCGCCGATCAAACCGGCGACAATGGCGAAGATCAAGTACATCGTTCCGATGTCCTTGTGGTTGGTGGAATAGACGTAGCGGCGCCAGCCCGTGGGATGGTGCTCGTGATCGTCATGTGCAGCGGAATGAGCGGTTGCCATAGTTTTCAATGCCTCTCGAATGCGACGGTCAAATTTTATTGCTGTGCGACTTGCGCATCAGATGGACGAATGGTGGCGAGGAACTTCTGGAGGTCCTCAGCGGATGGGCCTTTCAATTCGAGATCGGCCCAGGCCTTGTACTTGTCTTCATCAACGACCCAGACTTCAATCGGCATGAAGGCATGCTCCTTGCCGCATAATTCCGAGCACTGGCCATGGAAAACGCCTGTGCGTTCAGCTTTGAACCAGTCTTCGTTCAGGCGGCCGGGGATGGCGTCGATCTTGATGCCGAAGGATGGCATGGCCCAGGAGTGGATGATGCCAGTCGGATCAGATGTGACAATGAGCTTGACGGTCTTGTTGACGGGCACAACGACCGGCACGTCCGTGGACAGCAGATAGGGCACACCCTGTGCCTTGGCCTGGTCTTCAGGCAACAAATATGATGTGAAGGAGACCTTGGCCGTCTTGTCCTCGTTCAGGCCGAGGTCAGGATATTCATATGTCCAGTTCCAGGATGGGTTGCCGATGACCTTGACGGTCATGTCGGCCACCGGAATGTCGCGCTCCAGGTAAAGCAGCTTGAGCGAGGGGATGGCCACAACAACGAGGATGAGCACTGGGATCAGCGTCCATGCGATTTCAAGACCGACGTGGTGGGTGGTCTTCGACGGAACCGGGTTTGCCTTTTCGTTGAAGCGCACCATGACGTAGAGCAACAGGCCCAAAACGAAAATCACAATGACCGAGATGATCCAGAACAGGAAATCGGAATAGAACCAGTGGATGTAGTCGGCCACAGGTGTTACAGGATCTTGCATCCCCAATTGCCAGTCTTCAGCCATGCCAGCCTTTGCCAAGGCCGCAACCGGGTTAGCCAAAATAGCGCCCAAGCCCATGAGCCAGAACAGCTTGCTGTTGGTCTTCATCATTGTACTTTCCCTCAAAATCCCGCCCTTTGAGGCGGATGGCCGTTGACCAGCCAAATTGTGGCCGCACCCCTGCCGGAATGCTGCCCGTTTCCGCCTGTGAACCACACTATAAGCCCCCCCGCAACAGTCCGAGACGCGGCAAAACGTCGTGTTGCCCGGTTTTGGCAGTTAGACCGGATTTTTGCCTTATTTTCCGCCGAACTGGGCTCACCGAGCGCGCTTGCGCCAGTGGGTTTGGGCCGCTATGAGCGGCAAATCATCGTTCAGGAACGGAATGTCGTGAGAATCAGCTGCAGCACTTTAGCCCTTGCCACGTTGGCCTTCTTGGCCCTTTCGCCTGCCGCACTGGCGCAGGACACCGCCCAAACCGGCAAGTCAGATACGGAAGCCCCGCCTGACGCAGCGGCCCAATTCGGGCCCCGGGCCCAGCCACAGGGGCAGGGTCAGGCCAACCAGCCGCCGCCCGCCCAGGTGGTTTCAAAGCATGGCAATTGGGAAGTGCAATGTACCTCGGCTGCTGCTGCCGAAGGCCAGCCGGCCGAAAAAGCTTGCGGCATGGTGCAAAGCGGCTTCAGCGACAAAAACAAGGACATTGGGGTCCAGGTCATCGTCAGCCGCATTCAGCAGGGCGACAAACCGGTGACCATCATGCGCGTCCTTGCGCCAATCGGTGTTTACCTGCCGACTGGCATTCCGATGGAAATTGACGGAACGGCACTGCCGGGCCGCATGCAGTTTACACGCTGCCTGCCGACCATCTGCGAAAGCTACGGTGAAGCCTCGGCCGAATCGCTCGGCAAGCTCAAGAAGGGCAAGCAGATCACCTTCTATCTCTACGACCGCCCGGGCAGCAGCTATCCCGTTGTGATGAAACTGGAAGGTTTCGCCGATTCCTTGGGCGATCTCGCCAAGCAGTAAGTTCGCCTTAACTCCGGGATCACGATTTGAAGGCAGGTCTTTCCGACCTGCCTTTTCGTCATTATGTAGGTTTGTTCCATGACAAGAGGCCAAGACTTGTGACAAACGCACCAGCTACCCAGGATTTTTCGCCCGATCTGTCCCGCGAACAGGCCCAGTCGCTCGTGCAGGAGGGACTACGAGGGGCGGATGATGGCGAGTTGTTCATTGAGAAGCGCCAGACCGAAAGCTTGGTCTTTGATGACGGCAAGCTCAAATCGGCCAGCGTCGATGATGCCCAGGGGTTTGGCCTGCGTTCAGTCTCCGGCGAAACAGCGGCGTATGCCCACGCTACAGAATTGTCGGCGTCAGCCATCAAGAGAGCTACGGCGACCACGCAGGCTATTCTCTCGCATGGGCAAAGCAAGTCAATTGCTGCAAGCCCCGCTCGCACCAACACCAAGCTCTATTCGGATATCAACCCGGCCGACCAGATTGGATTTGCCGAACGCGTCGCCCTTTTGGAGCGCGTCAATGATTTTGCCCGTAGTCTTGATCCCAAGGTGCGGCAGGTGTCGGCTTCGGTTGCCACTGATTTTCAGGATGTGACAATTATCAGACCTGATGGCGCGACTTTCCGCGATGTGCGTCCGTTGGTGCGGTTCAACGTTTCGGTGACTGCTGACAATGGCAAGCTGCAGGGCCAGGGCAGTGACGGTTTCGGCGGTCGGGCTGCGCCGCTCACCTATCTGACAGAAGAGCGCTGGCAGGAGGCAACACGGGAAGCGTTGCGCCAAGCACTCGTTGCGCTTGAGGCCGGTCCTGCACCGGCAGGCGAAATGGATGTGCTGCTTGGCCCCGGATGGCCTGGCATCCTGTTGCATGAAGCCATCGGCCATGGCCTTGAAGGCGATTTCAATCGCAAAGGCACTTCGGCCTTCGCCGGTCTGATGGGGCAGATGATTGCCGCTGATGATGTGACTGTGGTGGATGACGGCACGTTGCCTGACCGGCGCGGTTCCATCACCATTGATGATGAAGGCACACCATCACGCTGCACAACATTGATTGAGAATGGCAAGCTTGTGGGCTTCATGCAGGATCGGTTGAATGCACGCCTGATGGGTGTTGCACCGACAGGCAATGGCCGGCGTCAATCCTTTGCGCATATTCCATTGCCGCGCATGACCAATACTTACATGCTGAACGGCAAACGGTCACCTGAGGAGATTTTGGCCTCGATGAAGACCGGCCTTTACGCAAAGTCCTTTGGCGGTGGTCAGGTCGACATCACTTCCGGCAAATTTGTGTTCACGGTAACGGAAGCCTACATCATCGAGAACGGCAAGCTGACACGGCCCGTGAAGGGGGCAACACTGATTGGCGCTGGTGCTGACGCACTTAAACGCATTGCAATGGTCGGCAATGACATGGCACTTGACAAGGGCATCGGCACTTGCGGCAAGGCTGGCCAAGGTGTTCCTGTGGGGGTCGGTCAACCAACACTTCGCATCAACGGCCTGACGGTGGGCGGCACAGCGGCAGCCTGACTTTCGATGACGCGCCCCTCCCTCGTCATTTTCGACATGGACGACGTGCTCTGCCATTACGAGCTGGGCAAGCGGCTGCGCTACCTTGCATCGTTGGCCAATTGTACGGCACGGGATGTGAGGGCAGCGATCTGGGATTCAGGCTTTGAAGGCGAGTCGGATGCCGGCGGATACCCCGATGGTGAGGTTTATCTCGCCGAATTCCGGAAGCGACTTGGCTATCCGATCAGCGTTGAGCAATGGGTGGAGGCGAGGCGCGAGGCGATGCACCCAAACCAGTCAGTGCTCAATCTCGCCATGTCGATAAAGCATCATGCAACGATCGCCATCTACACGAACAATGGCCCGCTGGTGAAAGATAACATTGGCGCGCTGTTGCCAGAAGCTGCGGCAGTTTTTGATTTGCGGTTTTGTTCTTATGAGTTTGGCACCAAGAAGCCTGACCCGGAAAGCTTCACGCGGCTGGTGAAGCACCTCGGCAAACAGCCAGCCGAATGCTGGTTCATTGATGACAAGAAATCAAACGTCGAGGGAGCGCGCATTGCAGGGTTGCGGGGCCATCATTTCCGCAATGCGCTTGATCTTGTGGCCGAGGCGCAACACCTCGGGTTTGATGTGCCGGGCCTGACAGCCCATTAGCGACCGATCAGCTGCTGTGGCGAACGATGCTCCCAGCGGCGGCGCAGGCGTTCAACGAGCTGTGCGAGCGGGCCATAACCTTCAGTGCTGCCAAACTGGCGGGCCTGGTGAAATGCGAAGTTGTCCATGGTCATTCTCCAAAGTGATCAATTGTTAGTATTTCATCTTATATTTCGATTGATCTTTCTAACGAATGTATTTTATAGTATTCATCATAAGAAATGATGAATGGCCATGATCCCACTTCTTGATGTCGACCAGTTGAAGACTTTCCTCGCCATTGCGGACACACGGAACTTCACGCGCGCGGCCGAGGAGGTGAACAAGACCCAATCTGCCGTTTCCATGCAGATGAAGCGGCTGGAAGAAACACTGGGCCGTCCCCTCTTCGCCCGAGATGGCCGGGGCAGCCGGCTGACGGCCGATGGCGAGAAGCTGGTGGATTATGCGCGGCGCATGACGGCCCTCAATGATGAGGCGGTGAGCGCATTTACAGAACCTGAGATCGCCGGGACGGTGCGCTTCGGCACACCTGATGATTATGCTGACCTGTTCCTGCCGGAGATTCTGGCACGGTTCTCCCGTTCACATCCACAGGTCAGCATGGAGGTGGAATGCCGCCAGTCGCAGGATCTTGCCAAGCACGTGCGCAATGGCGAGCTTGACCTTGCCGTTGTCACCTTCAACGGTGGTGACATCCACGGCGAGCCTCTTCTTAGCGCCGAGTTGGTCTGGGTTACCTCGCCGCGCCACCAGATTCATCAGCAGGAAACCTTACCCATGGCCTCAGCCGGCTTTTCCTGTGGATGGGCCAAGCGCGCTGCGCAACAACTGCAATCGGCAGGGCGCGGCCACCGGATGGCCTATACGAGCCCGAATTTTTCGACCATTTGTGCAGTAGTGTTGCAGGGTCTTGCTGTTGCCGTCATGCCAATGATTTGTGTCAAGCCGGGCATGCGCGTGCTGACAGAACAAGACGGCTTCCCGAAACTTGGTGCATTTGACATCGGCCTAATGAAGAAACCCGGCAAACTCAGTCCGGCTGCTGAAGCCCTTGCCCAAACCGTGCGCGATGGCCTTGGCGGCAATCGCAAGCTTCAGGCTGCTGAATAAAACAGGATTAGCGGCTTTCTTTTTCACCACCGGCCAACACGATGACCGTGATGATGATCAGGCCTGTCAACATGAAGCGCAGGCCGGCGCTCGCTCCGAAAGTATTGAGCATGGTGACCAGCAGGAACATGAACAAAGCCGCGCCCCAGATGCCCGGCACTGAGGCGCGGCCACCGGCCACGGATGTGCCGCCAATCACCACAACAGCAATGGACGAGAGCAGAAAGTCCTCGCCCATGTTGAGTGCTGCGCCACCGGAGAATCCCGACAGAACGATGCCGCAAACGCCCGACAAGAGCGCGCTCAGCACATAGGTGATGAAGCGCGTGCGGTCGACGCTGATGCCTGCCAGCCAGGCCGCCCGCTCATTCTGGCCCACAGCCAGCACGCTGCGGCCATAGAAGGTGCGGCGCAATGCGAAGGCGATGAGCACTGTGATGAGCAGCACGAAGACTGCAGCGATGGGAATGCCTGCAATGCGTGCCGTTGCGAAGTCGGCCAATGGTGGCGGGGGCTTGATGCGAATGCCGCGCCCATAGGAAATGGCCGTGGACAGCACCAGGAAACTTGATGACAGTGTGGCGATGATAGGTGGAATGCGCAACAGGCGAATGAGCACAAAGTTGAACACGCCAACAGCGAGTGCACAGGCCAGTGCCGCGACTATTCCAATCAACATGCGGCTTGAATCCGTGTCCATGACCTTCATGGCCACGACGCCTGACAATGTGATAGTGGCCGGAATGGATAGGTCCACGTTGCCGGGGCCTGTCGAGATCACCATCATCTGACCCAGCCCCACGATGATGGCAAAGGTGGCGAATGACAATGCCGCCGTCAGGATTTCGCCTGCACCCTGCCCACCTGTGTAGGCTACGGTGGCAAGCCACACGGCTGCTGCTGCAATGAAAGACCAGGCCCAGGGCCGTGCGCGCAAGAAGCTTGTGATACGGCTCATGATCTGGCCTCGCCGAAGGAAACAGCAGCGCGCAGCGCCAGCACGATGATGAGAATGGCACCCTGTGCGCCAATCTGCCAGTCGGGTGAGATCTTGAGAAAGATCAGGAATGATCCAGCCAAGGCCAAAGTCAATGCGCCTACGACCGCGCCCAATGGTGACACGCGGCCGCCAATGAATTCGCCGCCACCAAGAATAACGCCCGCAATCGAGAACAAAGTGTAACGGTCTGCCACATGGGCATCAGCCGAAGTGGTGAGGCCGAGGAGCGACAGACCGGAGAGAACACCGAAAAATCCGGCCAGCGCATACATGATGACCTTGATGTTGAGCATCGACCAGCCAGCGCGCGCCATGGCCTTGGCGTTTCCGCCTGCGCCGCGCGCCACAACACCATAAGATGACTGCATCAGGGCGAGGTGAACGACAATGCCGATGACCAGCGCGGCAATGATGGGCAGCGGCACGATTGGCATTTTGAAGGCCATCATGGCCTTCAGCCATTCCGGCGCCTTGCCGCCAGGTGATGGCAAGATCAGGACCGCAATGCCAAGCCATACGAATGACAGGCCCAAGGTGACCACGATTGATGGCAGGTTGCGCAGGTGGATCAGTGCGCCAACCGCACCATAGCAGGCCATCAGTGCCAGCAGTGCCAGGATGCCAAGGGCCGGGTTATCAAGCAGCAGCGTGGCCGAAATGCACCCCACCAACCCGACAAATGGTCCAATCGACAGGTCGAGATCATTGACGGTGATGACAAACATCTGGGCAATGGTGGCGAGCGCGATGGGCACGGCATATTGCATCATCAGGTTCAAGCCGAAATAGCTCATGGTCCGCGGCTGCACGATGAAAGTGGCCAACAAGACAATGGCCAGCGAGAGGAATGGCAAGGCCTTGCGGATCAGGCTGCGGGTGATCACGCGGCATTCTCCGCAAATGAGGCGCGCAACACGTTTTCCTCTGACAGTTCATCGCGGCCCAGCACGGCTGAAATGGCGCGATTGCGGAACACGATGGCACGGTCGCAATGGGTCAGCTCATCAAATTCCGTCGTGTACCAAATAAAGGTACGGCCCTTTTCCGCTTCGGCGCGGATCATGGCATAGACTTCCTGCTTGGTGCCGAAGTCAACGCCGCGCATTGGGTCATCCATCAAAATGATGCTGGCGTCGGACGCGAGGGCCCGTGCAAACAAGGCCTTTTGCTGATTGCCGCCTGACAGGGTGAGAATGTTATTGTTCACATCCGGCGTGCGAATGGCCATACGGCCTTTCCAATCCGCGGCGAGGCGCTGCTCGGCCGCCAGATCAATCAGTCCCGATTTGCGCAAGGCAGCGAGCGAACGCACCGTGATGTTCTCACCGATGGACCAGAGATTGAACACACCGTCAGACTGGCGGTCACCAGCAATAAAGGCGAGCTTGCCTTTCACATCGGCATCGGTGCCGGAAAAAATTTGTAAGAGCATGCGCGTCTGGCCATGGCCTGCCAAGCCTGCAAGTCCGAGTATCTCGCCGCGATGGGCCAGCATCTCTTGCGCGCCACCAAAAGGCTTGGCTTGCAGCACAACATCCCCAGATGTCGCGGTGGTCCTGGCCGCTGAGGCATGCTTGTGCACTTCAGAGCCCATGGCGGCGACCAAGCTGTCGCGGCTGAATTGCGCGACGGGCCGGTTGGCAACAATCTGCCCGTCTTTCATGACGACAACGCGATTGCTGGCGGCAAGGATTTCACCCAGCAGATGGGAAATCAGAATAATGGATGTGCCGCGTGCTGTTTCAGCTTTGACGTAATCGAGAAGCTGCCGCGCCGTCACGGCATCAAGAGACGATGTGGGCTCATCAAGAATGACAAGCCGCAGCGGTTGGTCGGTCACTGTGAAAGCGCGGGCGATTTCCGCCATCTGGCGCTGTCCGATCGGCAGGCTTGCCACTTCGGCATCGGAGTCGATGCCATGTCCCGGGAAGATTTCGTCCAGCTTGGCGCGGATCATGTCGCTGGCCCGCTTGCGCCAGCCCCAACCCTTCAAGTTGCGGTGTGCAATGCGGGTATTTTCGGCAACAGTGAGATTGGAGCAAAGTGAGAGCTCCTGAAAAACGCAACGTATACCCTGCCGATCACCGACATCCAGTGTTCCGCTGGACGGCGTGAGTGTACCCGCCAGAATGTGCATCAAAGTCGACTTGCCAGCACCATTGTGCCCGACCAGCCCCAGGCATTCGCCGGGAGCGATGTCGAGTGTGACGCTGTTGAGGGCCCGGACGGCGCCGAAGGATTTGCCGACGCCGTCCAACCTTATCGTGGTTTCAGACAATGTTACTTGCCTGCAACAACCTTTGCTGCGTCCTCTGCCGTGTATTCGACATTGGCAACGCCACCCTTTTCAGTGTTGGCCAGATTGGCCTCCAGCGTATCCTGGTCGATGCGCAGGAACGGCACCGTCAGGTCCTTCGGCACTTCCTTGCCATCGAGGATCATCTGGGCCACCCAGAAGGCGAGTGTTGAAACGCCAGGCGCGATCGACACGGACATGGTTTCATAGCCATTCTTGTCTTTCTGCTCCTTCCACCACTGCAGTTCATCCTGGCGGTTGCCCATGATGATCAGCGGTGTTGGGCGGCCAGCGGCTGCGAAGGCCTGTGCGGCACCGTAGCCGTCACCACCTTGGGTCACGACGGCTTTGATTTCAGGCAGCGACGGCAAGATGCCAGCCACTTCCTTCTGGGCCACTTCCTGGGCCCAGTTGCCGTGCACATTGCCAACATTCTTGAACTGCGGATACTTGGCAAGCGTGTCATTGATGCCCTTGGAGATTTCATCATCAACGAAGACGCCGGCAAGACCACGGATTTCGAGGACGTTGCCACCTTCAGGCATCTTCTTGGCGAGGTATTCAACTTCGGAAGCACCCATGGCCTGGAAGTCCACGGCGATGCGCCATGCGCAAGGTTCCTTGACGATGCCGTCAAAGGACACAACGATGATGCCGGCATCGCAGGCTTGCTTCACCACACCGTTCAAGGCGTCTGGCGAAGCCGCATTGATGACGATGGCATTATAGCCTTGCAGAATGAGGTTCTGAATCTGGGCGGCTTGTTCCGTCACCTGGTTTTCGGATGTGGTGAACGGGTCAGCGGCGGCAACGATGCCGTCGGCCACGGCTTTCTTGGTGACCTTGTCCCAGCTCTTGAGCATGGCTTGACGCCAGGAGTTTCCGGCGTAGTTGTTGGACAAAGCGATTTTCTTGTCTTTGGTTTCGGCACTGGCCGGTCCGGCGGCGAGCAGCGCAGACACGGCAATGGTGCAGGCGAGTAACGTCTTCAACATGTTTTCCTCCCATGAAGGGACAGGCTTTGGCCTGCCCATCATGGAAGCCTAACACAAGATTACGCGGTGGCAAGGAACTGTTATAACAGTGAGCCATGCCATTGTTGCACATGCCCCTATTGCAATTGTGCAATCAACTCTGGCGTGGGGTAGGAATCAGCGGGCATGCCGAACTTCTTCTGCAGATCTTTCACGCCAGCGCGGGTGCCTTTGCCGATCTTGCCGTCAATTTTGCCGACGTCATAACCCTTGGCTGCCAGGTATTTCTGCAGCTTGACGATTTCGTCAAAGCTCAAAGGCTCGACTTCCGCCCTGCCCCGTCCCACGGCGGGTGCGCCAGCAATGCGGGTTGCGAGGTAAGCTGCTGTCGTCGAGTAAACGAGACTCTCGTTCCACTTGAGGTATGATGTGGTGAAGTTGTGATAGGCGAGGAAGGCCGGGCCATTGCGGCCCATGGGCAGCAGCAGCGAGGCCTGCACATTATCGCCCTTGATTGGCTTTCCGCTGGCGGCAACGACGCCCCATTCTGCCCATTGGCTGCGCGGATGCTGGATGGCGATGTCTGCCTCTTCCCACGGCAGTTCAGCAGGCACCTTCACTTCCTGAATCCAGGGTTGATTCGGCTTCCAGCCGTGGGTGCGCAGCAGATTGGCGGTGGAGGCAATCACATCCGGAATGCTGTTGCGCAGGTCGCGTTTGCCGTCGCCGTCAAAGTCCACGGCGGAATTCAGGTAGTCGTAGGCCATGAACTGCGTCTGGCCGATTTCACCGGCCCAGGCGCCGCGCATCTCATCGAGCGTTAAATCACCCTTGTCGAGGAGTTGCAGGGCGGCGATCAGCTGCGGGTGGAATTTTTCCGGGCGGCGGCAATCCCATGCCAATGTCGCCAGTGATTGCATGGTGGGTGAATTGCCGGTGAAGCCGCCATAGTCGGTTTCCAGCGCCCAGAAGGCGGTGATCACTGGCGCAGGCACGCCATATTTGGCCTGCACGGCATCAAACACGTCCTTGTATTTGGCAATCATCTGCTTGCCTTTGGCGATTCGCGCGGCTGTTGCCATGTTGGCCTGGAAATCAAGGAAGGGTTTGGCGAAGACATTCTGCGCCCGGTCCTTGGCGATGATGCCCTTGTCATAATGCAACGTATCCAGCACGGCGATGGATTGAGCCGATACGCCGGCCGCGGCCGCTTCCTTTTTCACGGATTTGATGAAACCGGAAAAGCCCTGCTCGGTGTTGCCGCAGCTTGCCGCCATGGCGGCTGCGGATGCTGACATCAAGGAGGCAACCACCAAAACTGTTCTGAAAATCATGCCGCTGTGTTCCCCAATGAATCCCAAGTGATTCGAATTGGCACAGCTTAGCGGATGTCCTCGGCCTTTTTGAGGTGGGAAAGTGCAAAGGCGAAGGCAAAGTGCAGGGCGAGCCCCACGGCAATCCCGGTGATCAGATCGCGGAAAATGGTGAGCAGGAAGGTGGCCAGCAGCACGATGGCGCCCGACCAGTTGGTGCGGAAGATGTGATAGACCGACTGCTTCTCCACCATGTTCCAGGACACGATGGTTAAGATGCCTGCCAGCGCCGCAAGCGGGATATAAGACATCAGCGGCGCTGCCACCAGCATGAACAAAAGCAGGAATCCAGCGTGAAAAATGCCAGACAGGGGGCCATGAGCGCCTGCCTTCACATTGGTGGCGGTGCGCGCAATGGTGCCGGTTGCCGTCAACCCACCAAACAGGGCTGAGCCGATGTTGGCCAAGCCTTGTGCCACCAATTCTGTGTTGGAGCGATGCTTGCGGCCGGCCATCTGGTCGGCGACAACGGCTGACAACAATGACTCGATACTGCCAAGCACGGCCAGCGAGGCGGCGTCGGGCAGCAGGGCTTTCAGCTTCGCTGCATCAAACTGCGGAATATGCGGAAATGGCAAACCGCTGGGCACGCCGCCAAAGCGCGTGCCGATGGTTTCAACATTCAATCTCGCAAGCCAGGCCAAAACGGCGCAGATGATCACCGTGAACAACAGGCTGGGGAACTTCGGCAACCAGGTGCGCTGCGCCACGATCAAGGCGATGGCGAAGATCGAGAGGAGTACCGCTTCGCCATTGATGGATGATCGCGCGGCATAAAGTGTTTCAAGTTTCGGCAGCAATTCACCGGGCTCCGCACCCGATAACGTCAATCCGAACAGATCATGGATCTGACTCGAAAAAATGATGACGGCGATGCCCGCACTGAAACCGACAATGACGGCGTGGGGCACGTGCTCAATCAGTTTGCCCAACCGGCAGAACCCGGCAAGCATGATGAAGACGCCAGCCATCATGGTGGCCAGCAACAGCCCATCCATGCCCTGACGGTCGATGATCGATGACACCAGCACAATGAAGGCGCCAGCTGGGCCGCCGATCTGAAAACGGCTGCCCCCCAGTGCGGAAATAAGGAAACCACCGATGATCGCGGTGAACAGCCCTGCTTCAGGTTTGGCGTGGGAGGCAATGGCAATGGCCATGGACAGCGGCAGCGCGACAATGGCAACCGTCAGACCGGCTTGCAGGTCTGCCTTCAAGTGCTGAGCGCTGTAGCCTTCTCGAATGACAGTCAGCAGCTTTGGATGAAATGTCAAATGACTCACGGTTTGCCGTCCCCCGGGCGATTTGCACTTCATAATGCAAAGCACTGTAAATACGAAGGGCCGCATTTGCATGCGGCCCCTCGCTTGAAATGCCAACTGGGCGGACCCCCACTTCACGCGGATCCAATGGACCGGGGGCGATGCCATTGCCCCGCAAGCGCAGATCCAGCCGCAGTCGGATTTCAAACTGTTATAATGATGATTTCCCCGATACTTAAGGATGCTACCTTATATCGGTTGCAGGAAATTGCAAACGCCCGCTTGGCCTGAATAAATCGGGCGGCTAGATGAATTCTGCCAAATTTTTAAGCAGTTCCGCAAGCGCTTCGGATCGTTTGGAAATGGCCAAAACAGCGCAGGAGTCCAAAATCAGGCCGTCATCCAAGATGCGCAGATGGTTGGCCGACAAGGTGCTGCCCGTTGTGGTAATATCCACAATTAATTCGGCTGTGCCGGCAGCAGGGGCACCTTCCGTGGCGCCTGAGCTGGCAACGATACGATAGCCGGTGACACCCCTATCTGCGAAAAAGCGGCGGGTCAGATTGGCGTATTTTGTCGCCACCCTGATGCGGCGGCCGTGACGGCGGTAGAACTGTTCTGCCACGTCATCGAGGTCTGACATGGAGGCCACGTCGAGCCAGCACTGCGGCACGGCGACGACAACCTTTGCCGGGCCGAAATTCAGACGCAACATGGAATCAAGTGCGGGGTCATCGGCTGCCAGCGTTTCCCGCAATAGATCTTCGCCGGTTACGCCTGCGTCAATCTTGCCTTCGCGCAGGTGATTGGCAATTTCAGAGGCCGACAGGAATGCGATTTCAATATTGCCAGCGCCATTCAACCTGCCGCGGTAACCGCGGTCGGACCCTGTTCGATCAATGGTGCAGCCTGCCTTGGCGAAAAGCTCCATGCAGGCTTCCATGAGTCGCCCTTTGGACGGAAGACCCAGAACTGAAGCGGGCTTCATGGGGACACCGCCTTCACGCGCTCGGTGTGGATGGCACAGCCTACAGCCGGCACGCTGGTGCTGGCACCAAGATCTTTCAGCAAATTGTCATAGCGACCGCCGCCCGCCACGGTCAGTGGCGTGTTGTGGGTATCCTTGTCGATCTGGAACACGAAGCCGGTGTAGTATTCGAGTTCGCGTCCGAAATTGGCGCTGAAGTGGAAGCGACGTGGGTTCAGGCCTTGGTCTTCCAGTGCCGCGAGCCGGCTTTCAAAGGTACGTATAGCCATCGCAAAGTGCTTGCCCGCCGCGACCGAGGCGAGCTTTCCGGGCATATCCGTCGCCGGGCCTTCCAGCGTGAGATAGCTTTCAATGGTGCGAACCATGCTGGTTTCGAGTGGCTTCTGCGAACGGTCTGCAAATTTTTCGGCCAGGCGTTCTGCAATGTCTTCGACACTTCGCTCAGTTACAACGGGCGCTCCCGACGCCTGCAACAACGCTGATGTGGCTGCCAGGTGATCTGCCGCCGCCATGGCATCGACATGCGCTGAAATGCTGGTGCGCTTGGATTGTGCGGGCTTGGCGAAATTCTGCAACAGATCATGGAAGGCATGGGGCCGCCAGAACTGGTGGCGCAAGCGCCTGCGCCAGCGTTCCGGCATGTCCATGTCTTCAAGCAGCGCGTTGAACAGGCCAAGATCGCCCATGGACACCTTCAGGCCTGAAAGCCCCGCTGCTTCCAGTGCCGATATCGCGATCTTCAGAACACGCGCCTCTTCGGCAACAGGATCAGCGCCGCCGAACCATTCAAGGCCCGCCTGGTTGAATTCCTGCGGGCTCAAGGCTTCATCCGGAAAACGGAAGGCTGTGCCGAGATAGCAGTAACGCGCTTCTCTTGCTGCGTTGCTGGTGTGGCTTAGGTGGTAACGGCAGGCTGGCACGGTCAGGTCCGGGCGCAAGCACAATTCATTGCCGGCTGGATCGTTGAACACAAACGTCCGTGCACGGATGTCTTCGCCTGTACGCTCCAGGAAAATATCGGCTGGCTGGATGATATCTGGCGCAATATGCTCAAAGCCGGCGCGCTCGATCACCGCCATGATGGCGGCGTTCTGGCGCGCCAGCGCTTCGCGTTCCTGGGACGAGCGTCCGGCCATCAGGCGGCCGCCTCTGCCTTCTCCCCTCGCGGGAGAAGGTGGCGCGAAGCGCCGGATGAGGGGGATGGTTCAACACATACAAAGGCGAGGCGCGAACAGGTTGAACCCACCCCCTCATCCGTCAGCCTTCGG
>CALMEZ010000311.1 GCA_937864985.1 uncultured Alphaproteobacteria bacterium | reverse complement strand
AAAGCAGGCCTGGCCGATGGTAGCGGCCTGCTGGTCACCCGCCACGCCGCCAACGGAAATGGCAGCGCCCAGCAGTTTCTTGTCGGTGACGCCAAAATCCGCCGCGCAATCCTTGACCTCCGGCAGGAGGTTCCGCGGGATATTCAGGGTACGGAGCAATTCATCATCCCACTGTCCGGAGTGGATGTTGTAAAGCAGCGTGCGCGACGCGTTGGTGGCATCGGTGGCATGAATCTTGCCGCCTGTGAGACGCCAGATCAAAAAGCTGTCGATGGTGCCAAAGGCCAGTTCACCACGTTCGGCGCGGGTGCGCGCGCCCTTCACATTGTCCAGCAGCCAGGCAATCTTGGTGCCGGAGAAATAAGGGTCGAGCAGCAGGCCCGTTTTGGCGGTGAACAGTTTTTCGAGCCCCCTGCCCTTCAGTGCGGTGCACATCTCAGCTGTGCGGCGGTCCTGCCAGACAATGGCTTTGTGGATGGGCTTTCCCGTCTTGCGGTCCCAGATGACCACAGTTTCGCGCTGGTTGGTGATGCCGATGCTGGCAATGTTTGCAGGCTTCACGCGCGCCCTGCTCAACGCCCCCTTGCAGACGGTGAGGACCGATTTCCAGATTTCCTCGGCGTCATGCTCCACCCAACCGGAATTCGGGAAGAATTGGCGGAATTCCTTCTGGGCTGATGCTTGGGGCCGCAATTTGCCATCAAAAACAATGGCCCGCGACGATGTTGTGCCCTGGTCAATGGCGAGAATGAAAGGCATCGGCAAACCTCCTGGCTGAGCTGTCTATGTGCCCCGATTCAGACGCACTGCGCAAGCAAACGGCAAAAATGCATGGGTGGCAGGAGGCGGCGCAATTCTGATACATATTGACTTTGCACTGCACAATGTTTCATTACTTGCCCGATCCGCCTTTGGCCCTGCCACGCGGAAATTAGAGCTTTTTGACCCTTTTCCGAGAGTTGCATGACCTCCAAACCAAAAGCCGCCGCCAAGCCCGCCGACAATGCCCGGCCCTTCTATGCCAAGCACAGCAAGGAACAGCTGAAACAGGCGCTGCGGCGCATGTGGCTGATCCGGCGATTCGAGGAAATGGCTGAGGAATCCTACATCCGCGGCCTTACGCACGGGACCATGCATCTGGCCGTTGGCCAAGAAGCCTCTGCCGTGGGCATCTGCATGGACTTGACGGACAAGGACTACATGACCTCCACGCATCGCGGACACGGGCACTGCATCGGCAAAGGTGCGGAAGTGAAATTCATGTTCGCGGAATTCTTCGGCAAGGAAGAAGGCTATTGCCGCGGTCGTGGCGGTTCCATGCACATCGCCGACGTGGCGACAGGCAATCTGGGCGCCAATGGCATCGTGGGCGGCGGGTTGCCGTTGGCCACCGGTGCAGCGCTTGCCATCAAGCAGCGCAAGGGCAAGGATGTGGCGGTGTGCTTCTTCGGCGATGGCGCAAACAATGAAGGCGCGTTTCACGAGTCGCTGAACATCGCCGCCGTGTGGAAGCTGCCGGTGGTCTATGTGTGCGAGAACAACCAGTATGGCATGTCGGTTTCAACAGCGCGTTCGACGGCCGTGAAGGATGTGGCAACGCGCGCCATCGGCTACAACATGCCGGGCGTCATTGTTGACGGCAACAATATCGCCGATGTCAACGAAGCGATGATGGCTGCCGTGGCGCGCGCGCAGGCGGGCGAAGGCCCATCCCTCATTGAATGCAAGACCTATCGCACCAAAGGGCATTCGCGTTCGGACCGCAACCGCTATCGCAGCAAGGAAGAAATCGAGGAATGGAAATTGAAAGATCCCATTCCGATGTTTGAATCCGAGTTGAAGGCGCATGGCGTCTTGACGGATGCCGAAGTGCAAGCGGTGCGCGAGGCCGTTGAAAAGGAAGTGCAGGATGGCTTTGCCTTTGCCCAGGCCGGCACAGCCCCCTCGCCTGAAACTGTGCTGCGGGATGTCTACACAGTTGGAGGTGTGGCATGAGCACGCGTGAAATCAGTTTTGCCGAAGCCATTCGCGAAGCGCTGGCGCAGGCCATGGAAGCCGATGAGCGCGTTTTCATCATGGGTGAAGACATTGGTGTTTATGGCGGCGCCTTTGGCGTGACGGGCGATCTGGTGCATCGCTTTGGTGATGATCGCGTGCGCGACACGCCGATTGCCGAGTTGGGTGGTGCTGGTGTTGCGGTGGGCGCGGCTGTTGCCGGCGCGCGGCCTGTTTATGAATTCCAGTTTTCGGATTTCGCGCTTCTCGCCTCTGAGCAGATCGTCAACCAGGCCGCCAAGATGCGTTACATGCTGGGCGGCAAGGCTTCGGTGCCGGTTGTTTTCCGCATGCCTTGCGGCTCGGGAACGGGCGCTGCCGCGCAACACTCGCAATCACTGGAAGCCATGTTCGGCCATGTACCGGGCCTCAAGGTTTTGCAGCCGTCGACGCCGGAAGATGCCAAGGGCATGATCCTGGCGGCGATTGATGATCCTGATCCGGTGCTCGTGTTCGAGCACAAGCTTCTCTACAAGATCAAAGGCCATGTGCCTGAAGAAAAATACCTGACACCCATAGGGAAGGCCGTGGTGCGGCGCGAAGGCAGCGATGCCACGGTGGTGGCCGCGGCCATCATGGTGCACAAGGCGCTGGAAGCCGCTGAGATCCTCGCCAAGGAAGGCATCAACATCGAAGTCATCGACTTGCGTTCGATCCGCCCCATTGATGGTGCGACGATCATCGAGAGTGTGAAGAAGACGACGCGTCTTGCGGTTGTCTACGAAGGAGTGAAGACGCTGGGTATTGGTGCGGAGATTTCCGCGCTCATCGCCGAGAGCGAGGCCTTTGACTATCTCGATGCGCCGATCCTGCGCATGGGTGGCGTGGAATCGCCAATTCCCTACAACCCCGTGCTGGAAAAGGCGGCGGTGCCGCAGGTGGATGGCATTGTCGAGGGACTGCGCAATCTCGTGAAGGGCCGGATCTGAGCCATGGCCACTGAAGTCATTCTGCCGAAGGTTGACATGGACATGGACCACGGGTCCATTTCGAAATGGCACGTCAAGGACGGCGACACGGTGAAGAAGGGCCAGGTCGTTTTCGAAATCGAAACCGACAAGTCGGCGATGGAGATTGATTCACCCGCTGATGGCGTGATCAAGCTTGCCGGTGTCAAAGAAAAAGAACCCATCGCCATCGGCACCGTGGTGGCAATGATTTATGGCGCGGGCGAAGAACAGAAGGCGTTTGTCGCAACATCCGTCAAGCCGGCGAAGGCCGGAGCCGGGCTTACGTCAGATTCAAGTGCTGCCAAGCCTGATCCCGGCCTTCGCCGGGATGACGGCATTGTGGGCGGTGGATTACGTGCAACCCCCCTTGCGCGCCGTTTGGCAGAACAGGCGGGCATTTCCCTTGTTGGCATCGCTGGATCAGGCCCGCATGGGCGCATTACCTCTGCTGATGTGCAGAAGGCGCAAGCGGCGAAACTTGCCGCCGCCGCGCCTGTTGCCGTGGCAAGCGGCCTTTCCAGCGATGCGATCAAAGGCCAATATACCGAAGGCAGTTATGAGGTGAAGCCGCTCGACGGCATGCGTCGCACCATCGCGCAGCGCCTGACGCAATCCAAGCAGACGGTTCCGCATTTCTATGTGTCGGCCACCTGCACCATCGACACATTGATGGCGACGCGCGAACGCCTCAATGCCAATGCGCCGCTGGGGGCTGACAAGAATCCTGCCTACAAGCTGTCGCTTAATGATTTCATCATCAAGGCCATGGCGATGGCCCTGCAACAAGTGCCGGCCGCGAATGTGACCTACACAGATGACGGCATCCTGCAGCACCGTACTAGCGATGTGGGTGTGGCCGTTTCTGTTGAAGGCGGGTTGTTCACGCCGGTGATCCGTTCGGCTGAAAGCAAGTCCCTCTCGCAGCTTTCGGCAGAGATGAAGGACCTCGCCGCACGGGCGCGGGCCCGCAAGTTGCAATCTCACGAATATCAGGGGGGCACTGCGGCTATTTCGAATCTCGGCATGTTTGGCGTGGAGCAGTTCACCGCCATCATCAATCCGCCGCAGGCAACAATCCTTGCCGTGGGTGCCGCGGTCGAACGCTTCATCCCCGTACACAAACAGCCGGTGCTGGCCACGCAGATAGCGGTGACGCTGTCATGCGATCATCGCGCTGTTGATGGTGCGGTAGGCGCGCAATTGCTGGCGGCCTTCAAGCGGCTGGTGGAAGACCCGGCCTTGATGCTGGTGTAACTCAGTACAGCTCTTTGACGGCTGTCAGCTCTTTTGCCAATGAATTGACGTCGCGCACCGCGATGGCCGCTGCCATGGCTGGCAGCCGCGGTGCGATGAGTGCGCCCGAAATGGCAAAGAACTCGTCTTCATCAAGATTCTCGATTGGCTTTCCATCTTCGGCGAGCAAGAGCGCGAGGCAGGCAGTGGCCATCACCGCAATGTTGGGGTCGGCCTGCTTCATGAAGGCATAGCCCGGCTTGGGCTGGCCCAGCCTTGCCACGGGATCAGCCTCGACCAGATGGATCAGCGCGCTGGCCAGTGCCTGTTCAGCAGAGCCGTTGGTGGCCATATCGCTTTCCGCCATCAGGCGGCGTGCGGCATCGATGCGGTGTTCCAACAGCAGGTGTGGTGCATCCGTGCAGCGGTCCAAGATGTGACGGCCGGCGCGGAAGAAATAGGCGGTAAACAGCGAGGTGCGCACCAGGCGGTTCTGGCGGATGGCCTCCATCACTTCGGCGCGCATGCCCGGCGCGAAGGGTGACGGCAACTCGCGCCACTTCGGCACCAGCAGGCGCACCGATACATCGGCCCCCTTGGAGAGGAACCAGTCCACGCCGCGGGCCCAGATGGCCACCAGCTTCGACAGGAAGGTTGGTGTGTGCGGGGAGCCTGATTGCAAGCCATCGGCATTTGCCATGTCGCGGACATAGAATTGCGCGGTGCGAAGGCCGTCGCGCACGCCCGCCGCGGCGCAAACCGCGTGGGCCGTCAATGTGTTGGCAGATCGGAGGGCAATCGTCATGGCGGCAAATTGAGCTTGCGGGCGGCGTCCCGTCAAGCGACAATAGGGCCGCATGTTAAAGCCTTTGCAACACGAAATCGAGAGCACCGAAGACCTGTCCCATGAGGCCAGGCGTTTCCGTACGGTGCTAAAAAGTTTCGAGCGGAACCTCGACCTGCTGTTCCGGGATTCCGGCCTGCAACCACATGTGGACCATGCTGCACTGGCCACGGCCTTTTCCAAGTGGCGGCAGCGCTTCGATGCCACCAAGCATCTGGCCAATGTCAACCGGCATGATTTCGTGATCTATGCAGCAGGCCTGATGCTGAAAGAATTGCTGGATGCCAAGCCCTTGAGCGCAGCGCCGGACCCCACCAATCCTGCCGCCTTGGGCGAGCATGTGCTGGCGCGGTGGCCCGAGGGCTATGCCTACACCAGTTTCTGCCTGTCGGTGGCCTCAGCCATCCTCAAGGAAATGGGGGATACCAAGCCCTTAGATGGTGCGCTGGCCGATGACCCGGCCTTCTGGGATTCCTTCCGCGAGAACACCGCCGAAAGCTCAGCGGCGGCTGTGGCATTTTTCGATCTCGTCTGCGGCAATGAGCCGAACTGGGATGCACCGGATGTGCCGTGGCTCCGCCAGGCGCTGCGTGGCCATCCGCTGTTACCTAAAGCAGACCCATGACATGCGGCATGACTTCCATGCCGCCCTTGATGATCATGTCGACGGCCACATAGAGAATGATGGCGAGGCCGAGATAGCCGATCCAGCGATAGCGGTTGAGAAGCCTGGCGATCAGTGAGGCGGCAAGGCCCATGAGCGCGATGGACAGGCCAAGGCCGATGACCAGCACATAGGGGTGCTCGCGGGCCGCACCCGCAACAGCGAGCACATTGTCGAGGGACATTGAAACGTCAGCAATGACGATCTGCCAAGCGGCCTGGGCAAAGGTTTTGCGTGGTGCGTCCTTGGCAATGTCGCCGTCGGCGTTGAGGTCTTCACCGGTCACGGCTTCGGTGCCTTCACCTTCATGGGCGCCGTCACGGAGCTCGCGCCACATCTTCCAGCACACCCAGAGCAGCAGGAAGCCGCCAACCAGAATGAGGCCCAGGATGCCGAGCAACTGCTGTGCCACAAGCGCAAACCCGATGCGCAAGACTGTTGCCGCGAGAATGCCAACGAGAATGGCTTTGGTGCGCTGATCCTTCGGAAGGCCTGCTGCGGCAAGGCCGATGACCACTGCATTGTCGCCCGCCAAAACAAGGTCAATCATGATGACTTTGCCAAGCGCCACGAGGGCTTCGCCATGCATCAGGGCATCAAGCACGAAATCGGTCCATTGTTGTTGCGTCGGCGTTAGGAGATAGTGTCCGCGCGAGCCGGTTTCAAGTGCAGGTTTGCTTAACCGCGCAGCAGAGCCTCAACCTCGGCCCGTTTGGGCATGGAAGGTGCCGTGCCGGGGCGTGTCACGGAAATGCCTGCCGTGGCACTGCCAAAGCGGGCCGCGTCCTCAGGCGTTGCACCGCGCGACAGAGCCGCTGCGAAGCCGCCATTGAAGGCATCGCCTGCGCCTGTGGTGTCCACCACTCTGCCCGCACTGAAGACGGGGATGTGGATGGATTCGTCTTTGGTGTGCAACAGCGAGCCCTGCCCGCCCAGCGTGATCAGCGCCGTTCCCACGCCACGTTGCAGCAGAACGTCGGCGGCCTTGCGCGCTGTATCAACAGATGTCACCTCAACGCCCGTCAACATCGAAGCTTCGCTTTCATTCGGCGTGGCATAGTCGCAGAGCTTGTAGATGCCGGCATCCAGTGTCGCGGCAGGGGCCGGGTTGAGAATGGTTGTGGTGCCCGCGGCCCTGGCGATTTCCAGGGCGCGCACAGCAGAGGGAATGGGTTGCTCCAGCTGCGTCATGAAAATCTTGGCGCCGCGAATGGCATCAGCCTGCGCTTCGACATCAGCGATGCTGATCGTACCTGCAGCGCCCGCGACAACGATGATGGCATTGGCACCCGTTCCATCCTGAACAAAGATATAAGCCGCTCCAGTGGAATTGTTGGCCACCTGCTCTGCCTTCACGGTCACTCCTTCCGCCGCATACATGGCAAGTGCGCGGTCTCCGAAGTCATCCTTGCCGAGCTTGGTAATGAAGGTTACCTCCGCACCGGCGCGAGCGGCGGCCACCGTCTGGTTCGAGCCCTTGCCGCCGGGCCCCATGGCAAAGCTGGAGCCCAGAATGGTTTCGCCCATCACCGGCTGGCGGGTGGCGCGGAAGGCCAAGTCGGCCACGTAGATGCCGAGAATGCAAACGCCGGACTTCGCCATGTCAGACCCCCAGCTTCACGTCTGGTGCGATGACGCCCATCTTGAAGATGAAGCAGCCGTAGAAGCGGCGGTCACTGGACTGAATGACGCAATAGGCTTTCTTGGCGCGCTCATAGAAGGCAAAGCGTTCGATCGTTCCCATCGGCCAGGACTTGCCCTCGGCAAGATCGATTTCTTTTTGCACCTCAGCCGCGACGGGCAGGATTTCCTTGGGCTTGCCAACCACCTCCATGCGCAGGGCCGCATCATCCACGAAGGTGTCGAGCGGCATGACCGACAGCACGGCACGGGTAACACGCGCCGCATCAGCGTCAATGTGCAAAAGCTTACCGTAAGCCGTTTGCCGCGCCACCGAGTCCGCCGGGAAATTGGTATCGGAAATCACCAGGTCATCGCCATGGCCCATGGAGCGCAGCGCATGCAGCACATCGGCATTCAACAGGGGATCAAGATGTTTCAGCATGGATGTGTCACTCCGGTTTCATCAAGGATTTTGGCATTTTGCTGCGCGGGATGATAGCACCGGGGTGCTGGATCACCACATTGGCCAGCTGGTGGCCGGCTGCGGCGGCCATCAGCGGCGCCTTCCCCTTCATGCGCGCTGCCAGATAGCCTGCTGCAAAACTGTCGCCGGCGGCTGTTGTATCAACAACCTTCTTTACCGGCAGGGGCGCCACCACCTCATCGTGATTGCGCCAGACGAGGCGGGCCGAAGCATCGGGCATCTTCAGGATTTTTTCGACACATTTGGCGATGTCGAACATGGCATCGCCGGAACGGCCAAAGACGGCGGCCATGTCTTCATGGGAGGCAAACAGGATGTCAGCCATTTCGATTGCCTGGCGGAAGGCGCGGTCGGCTTCTTTCATGTCGGGCCAGCCGCGCTTGCGGAAATTTGTGTCAAAGACAATCCAGGCGCCGGCATCATTGGCGCGCTGCAGATAGTCAAACAGGCGCGTACGGCCGTCATGATCATAAAGCGACAGGGTGATGCCGGTGAAATAGATGCGGTCGTGCTGCAGAAACGACTGTGCCAGTGATTGTTCGTCGCGCTCGAAAATTTCGCGGGCGGGTGAGCGATCACGCCAATAGGAGAACTGGCGTTCGCCACTGGCGTCATTCTGGATGATGTAAAGGCCGGGCATACGGCCGGGCACGCGGCGCACCAATGATGTGTCGATGCCTTCCTTGTTCCAGAGCGCCACCATTTGGTCGCTCCAGCCGTCATCGCCGAGGGCTGTCAGGTAGCTTGTGGAGATGCCGAGGCGTGACAGGTAGATGGCGGTGTTGAGCGAATCGCCGCCAAAGCCCTGGGCAAACTTGCCCTTGCGCTCCTCGCGCAGCT
>CALMEZ010000310.1 GCA_937864985.1 uncultured Alphaproteobacteria bacterium | reverse complement strand
CTTCACCAACACGGCATTGAACGTCACCACCGACAGCGAAGGCGCGACCTTCAGCATGGCCGGTGTGGACCTTGGGACGGCCACCTACACGGCGCTGTCCTCGGCCAACGTCTCCTCCACGGGTGGCGCCTCCTCGGCGCTCACCACCGTCAAGAGCGCCATCACGCAGCTCGACATCGCCACCGAAGGCGGTTCGGATGCCGGCGTCAAGAACCTGTTGTACACGCAGAAATGGGGCTTCGGCATTGGCGTCAATGTAGCGCTATTGACCAGCTTTTCCACGGCCACCTCTGCCTACGGCTACACAGATACAGCAACCAGTGGCGTTGCAGTGTTTTCTTCCGCGCAGATTGCCGGGGCCTGGGGCGCCATGAACGCCGTGGCCGTGGCCCATGGCTTCGCCCAGGCCGCGCTGCAGCACCAGGACACGCGTGACGCGCACGCTGCGGGCTGCGCGCTGGCGCGCCAGACCCTGGCGCGGCTGTGGGAGGGTGTGGGCACGCTGGGCAGCTTGCTGTGGGGTGTGCCGCTGCAGGGCAATCCGGTGCTCGGCCCTACTGAATCACAGGAAAAATAACCAAATTACATTCAGTTTTGTCACAAATAAATTCAATATTACCGAATTAATCGACCGCCAAGTATCCAATACAGTAGCGCCATGTCCAAAACCCCGGCCACAGCCACGTCCAAAGCCAAAGCAGGCGCAGCCAGCACCCCGCAGGCCACGACGAAAGGCCCCGAAAGCACGGCCCTCGAGCGCGGCATGCAGCGCGCATTTCTCACGCGACATGTCAGCCGAAAGACACTTTGTGCTCCCTGTGACGTGCGATGTGCGCGCCGCGTCGGAGCTCCAGGGGCGCCTGTGGGCCGAGCTCGAGAGCGGTGACGCGCTGTGGGTCGACGGCAAGGAGATCAAGGGCTTTGCCGGTGACTCTGTTGCGTCCGCCGTGCTGGCCTCGGGCCAGCTGATGATGGGCCGCAGCTTCAAGTATCACCGGCCGCGCGGCGTCATCGGGCTTGGTTCGGAAGAAATGAACGCGCTTGTCGGTGTTGGTGCTGGCGCACGCCATGAGCCCAATCTGCGTGCCACGCAGGTGGAAGTGTTTGATGGGTTGGAAACCGTTTCACAGAACCGCTGGCCCTCCCTCAATTTTGACGTGGGCGCCATCAACAGCAAGCTCTCCCGCCTGTTCCCCGGCGGCTTCTACTACAAGACATTCATGTGGCCGAAGGCCTTCTGGAAGCATGTCTACGAACCGGTGATCCGCAATGCCGCGGGCCTCGGCAAGGCGGCTGAAGGGCGCGATCCGGATACTTATGAGCACATGCATATCCATGCTGATGTGGTGGTCGTGGGTGGCGGCCTTGCGGGACTCATCGCCGCCGAGACGGCGGCTCTCGCTGGCGCTCGCGTCTTGCTGGCAGATGAAAACCCCGTCCTTGGTGGCATTGCTGACCTGACTGCCGGCAGCATCGATGGTGTTTGTGTTGCGGATCATGCAGCTGCGGTGGCGGCGCGCGTGATGGCCATGCCCAACGTGCATGTGCTGACGCGAACAACTGTGGTCGGCCATTTCCACCACAATTACCTGATGGCGTGTGAGCGCGTCGGCGATCATGACCCTTCTATCCTGGCCAAAGGCGCACCGCGCCAGCGGCTGTGGAAAATCCGGGCGGGCCACGTAATTCTTGCCACGGGTGCACTGGAACGGCCCATCGCATTTGCCAACAATGACCGGCCGGGCGTCATGCTGGCGTCAGCCGTTTCTGGCTTGCAGCATCGTCAGGGCGTTGTTCCGGGCAACACAGGCATTGTCTTCACCAACAATGACAATGCCTATCTCACAGCGCTCAGTCTCAAGGATGCAGGCGTCAATGTGCGCGTCGTGGACTCGCGCAGTGCCTCGGATGGCGCTCTCGTGGCGCGTGCCATTGCCGCCGGCATTGACGTCAGTTTCGGTTCCGTTGTGTCGGAAGTCGAAGGCGTCAAGGCGGTTCAAGGTGTCAAGATCAGCCCTTACCGCAAGGGCCAAGGCCGCGTGACCAGCGAACAGCGCTTGGCCTGCGATTTCGTGGCCATGTCTGGCGGTTGGAACCCGGTGCTGCACCTGTGGTGCCACAACGGCGGCAAGATCACGTTCGATGACACGTTGCAAGCCTTCCGCCCGAACACGCACATTGATGCGATCACTGCCATCGGTGGCGCCAACGGCACCATGACAGTGGAACAGACCATCTCTGAAGCGCAAGCGGCCGGTGAAGCTGCTGCCAAGGCGACAGTGAAGAAGGCCAAGGCCGTGAAGGCAAAGGCCTTCAAGGTTGAAGAGCCAAAGCGCGCCGCGCTGGAACCGATCTGGTTTGCACCAGCCACCGGCAAATACAATGAAGGCAACAAGCACTTCATCGACTACCAGAACGACGTGACGGCGGCAGATCTCGAACTGGCGCAGCGCGAAGGTTATGAATCGGTCGAGCATACCAAGCGCTACACGACCTTCGGCATGGCGACAGATCAGGGCAAGACGTCAAACATCAACGGTCTTGGTGTGCTGTCGGAAGCCACGGGCAAAACCATCCCGCAAATCGGCATCACCACATTCCGCCCACCCTACACGCCTTATTCCTTCGGCTCGATCGCAGGCGCCCTGACGGGCAATCTGTTCCTGCCCATCCGCCGCACGCCGATCTTCCAGTGGCACACCGCGCACAATGCGGTGTTTGAGCCAGTGGGCCAGTGGCGCCGCGCCTACACCTATCCGGCTGCTGGTGAAGACAAGCATGCGTCGATCAACCGCGAAATCCTCTGTGTACGGAACAAGGTCGGCCTGCTGGATGCATCAACACTCGGCAAGATCGAGATCAAGGGGCCGGATGCGGCAGAATTCCTTGATCGCATGTACACCAACATGTTCTCCACCCTGAAGACGGGCAAGTGCCGTTATGGCCTGATGATGAACGAGCTTGGCTTCCTCACCGATGACGGTGTCACCGTGCGCCTCGCCGATGATCATTTCCTGATGCACACGACGTCGGGTGGCGCTGACCGCATTGCGGCCTGGCTGGAAGAATGGTTGCAAACGGAATGGACGCAATACAAGGTGTTTGTGACACCTGTGACCGAACAATGGGCACAGTTTGCCATCGCCGGTCCGCGCGCCCGTGACGTGCTGAAGAAACTTGATCCGAGTTTTGATCTGTCGAATGAAGCCTTCCCGCACATGAGCTTCGTTGAAGGCAAGCTGGGGCCTTATCCGGTGCGCGCCTATCGCATCAGCTTCTCGGGCGAACTGTCTTATGAAATTGCCACGCCTGCCAATCTTGGCCGCGGATTGTGGGATGCCATCATTGCTGCAGGTGAAGAATTCGGCCTGCAGCCATATGGCACGGAAGCCTTGCACGTGCTGCGCGCCGAAAAGGGTTACATCGTCATCGGTGATGAAACGGACGGCACGACGACGCCGATTGACGTTGGCCTTGATGGACTCGTCTCAAAGAAGAAGGCCGACTTTATCGGCAAGCGCTCGCTGGAACAGTCCTATTTGAAAGGGCCCAATCGCAAGCAACTCGTTGGCCTTCTCACCGAAGATCCAAGCGAAGTCCTGCCGGACGGCGCCTATGCCGTGCGCGCTGTCAAAGACAAGCCACCCATGGAAATGATTGGCCAGGTGACATCAACTTACATGTCGCCGACGCTGGGCCGTTCCATTGCCATGGCGCTCATCGAAAATGGCCGGGCCCGCATGGGTGAAACGCTGTCCTTCCCGCTGGAAGGCGGCAAGGTGGTGAAGGCCAAGATCACCGACACTGTGTTTTACGACAAGGACGGAGGCCGCATCCATGCTTGAGCTGTCACGCCAAACAGCGCTGGCCCATCGCAGCGCGCCAGACAACACCAGCATTTCAATCCGCGAGATTGCCAATCGCGGCATGATTGACCTGCGCGGCCACACGACAGACCGCAAGTTCATGGCCGCCGCCAAGACGGTGCTGGGTTTCGACCTGCCAAAAGCACCGCGCACATCAGCTGGCTTTGGCGATATTAAGGCCCTGTGGCTGTCGCCGGATCAGTGGTTGATCACCTGCAACGGTGACAAGGCCACTGAATTGCATACCGAGCTGGTCAAGGAACTGGGCAATGTGCATTCGTTGGCGGTCAATGTTTCGGACATGCGCTCCGTCATTCGCCTCGAAGGGGCTGGCGTGCGCGAGACACTGATGAAGGGCTCGTCGCTGGACCTGACGGATGAAAGCTACGCGCCCGGCGTGGTCCGCCGCTTGCGTTTCGCGGAAATCGCAGCGCTTCTGCACGTCGTCGAAGACCAGGTGATGGATCTGTATGTGTTCCGCTCCTACGCGGAATACGCGTGGGATTTCCTGCTCAAGGCGGCGCGCAAGGGTGCCGAAGTAAAGCCCTTTCCCAACGCGCTGTAATCCTCAAGCGCGCTGCTTCGTCTGTGGCGCGCTTCTGTCCACCGGCAGCTCACGCGCCGGGCGCGGCTTGCCCAGCAGATAACCTTGCGCCTCATTGCAGCCCTTTTCCGCCAGCAGTGCCAACTGCGCTTCGGTTTCCACGCCCTCCGCCACTGTTGACATCTTGAGTTCGGCCGCCAGGGCCAGCACGGCATTGACGACGGCGGCACTCTGGTGGCGCAGCTCACAGGACTGGACGAATGACCGGTCGATCTTGATCTTGTCGAACGGGAACTCATGCAAATAGGCGAGCGAAGAATAACCCGTTCCGAAATCATCCAGCGCGATGCTCACGCCCAGTGCATGCAGCGCCGTGAGCGCTGCGAATGCCGCCGTCTTATCGGCGACCAGTGCCGTTTCGGTGACTTCAAGCTCAAGCCGCTGCGGCTGCAACCCGGAATGTGCCAATGCGTTGACAACTGTTGGCAAGAGGCTCGCATTCTTGATCTGCACCGCTGAAAGGTTCACGGCCACGCGTACATCACTGTTCCAAGTCGTGGCTTCGCGGCACGCTTCATTCAGGGCCCAGGCGCCGATCTCCACGATAAAGCCGCTTTCCTCGGCCGCCGGAATGAACTCCATGGGCGGAATATTGCCGCGTTCAGGGTGGTTCCAGCGCAGCAAGGCCTCATAGGCACGCACGCGCTTTTCAGCCATGTCGACAATCGGCTGGTAGTGCAGATGGAATTCGTGGTTGGCCAGTGCGCGGCGCAATTCCAGTTTGAGCAATTGCTTGTCGCGTTCGCGCTGGTCCATGGCGGGTTCAAAGAACTTCACCTGATTGCGGCCGGATTCTTTGGCGCGATACAGCGCGAGGTCGGCATGGCGCAGCAAATCTTCCAAGGTTGCGCCATCGCTCCCAAGCGCAGCCACGCCCACAGAAGCACCAATCAGGATTTCCTGCTCATAGATGTTGAAGGGCTGCGCCAACAGCTTGCACAGGTTTTGTGCGAAATCGCGCGCTTGCTGCTTGCCGCTCGTGGAACAGAACAACACGAACTCATCGCCGCCATGGCGGGAAATGATATCATCTGCGGCGAGCAGCGACGTCAGGCGGCGCGCCACGGCCTTGAGCAGCATATCGCCCGTTGCATGACCCAATGTATCGTTGACGGCTTTGAAACCATCGAGATCGACATAGAGCAGGCAGGCATAGGCAGGCCGCCTGTCAACTGCAGCGTTGAACTCATCACGGAACTTTGCGCGGTTGGGCAAGCCCGTCAGCCCATCATAATGCGCAAGAAAGACGACCTTGTCCTGGGCCTGCTTTTCATTTGTCACATCAGACACAACGCCGTGCCAGCCAGCAATCCTGCCGTCCGAGGTCCTGTGGGCGCGTGATGAAATTTTCCAGTGTCGTTCATCGCCTGGCGGTCCAAACGTCAGGACCACGTCCGACATGCCCTCGCCCGTTTCGAACTGCTCGAAAAACGTCCTGGCAGCTTTTGTCTGCATGTCATTCAAGAGCAGCTGTTGCAGCAGTTCCTGCCAGGTCTTGCCTTCCAGCTCCTCGCGATTGCAGCCAATGGATTTTGCAAAGCGGTCGAGACTACGGCGATGCGTGCCATCGGCGTCCGTTTCCCACAGCCAATCTGAGGAATCTGCTTCGAAGTCACGCAACAACAAGCCAAGGGTTCCGCTTGAAACCTCTAACTCGTTTTTCATGCGCACGTGGTCGCGCAACAGGGCCGTATTGGAGACGGCCCCGCGCAGCAGAAACACCGCAAACAGCATCAGCGCCAATGACACCGACATAATAAGTTGTTCGCCAGTCACGACAAGGCCAAGAACGCCGCCGCTTGTCAGAATGCCTACATAAGCCAGAGCAGCGATGGGCAATGTCCGATATGCAAAGCCGCCTCCCGCAACCATGCCGATGATAACCCACCCCAGCAGAAACTGGTGCATTAGATCACTGATCGGAAGCAGATAGGCGAAAGCGACGGCCAGATGGAGGCCCCTGAGGCCTGCGAGCAGTGACAGTTCGCGCGTCAGCCTCCCGGCCGCCGAACGGAGAAGTGCGCGATATCTTCCCCCGGTGTACCGCCAGAAACTGAAGATGGTGAGGATAGCGCCACAGGCCAGCCACACGCCTACAAAGTGCTGGTGCGGACCGTGCCAGAACAAGTAGCCGATAAACAGCATGACAAGGAAGTTGGCTGTGATGGTGCGCGCGCCACCTTGAACAACCTCTTTGAGCTGCTCCTTGTAAACCGCATCTAGCCTGAAAAGATCACGAAGTGATTCTTTGCCCTGTTGCCGTGTATCACCCAATTTTCCCAGATTGTTCACGATATCCCCATGGCTCGCAGCACGCGATTTCTGCGGCAACCATTGGTGAAAAGCGTGAAGGGCCTGTTAAACCAATGGTTTCAATGCTGCCGGCCGCACGTGCCTTAAGGGATATGGTTAAGCGGATGCATCAGGCATGTGTGACTGCGGCACATCCATTCAGGCCTTGGTGGCGAGCCAGCCATTCAGCTTGTCGAAGCCGCCGAAGGGATAAAGGTGTGGTGCGCCAATGCCCAGTTCCGGCTTGTCGAAATGCAGCATCGCCAGTTGGTCAACGAATTCATCCGGCGTCGACACGCTGAGAAGGCGGGTCACATTGAGCGCCTGCTTTCGGATGAAACGCGCCGAGTTGCCGACGCCACACATGGCAGCATACTTCACGAGTGTCTTGATGGTGGCAGGACCGGGCACGCCCGGATAAATCGGAAAATCAATGCCGGCATCGCGCAGGCCCCTCGCCCACACCGCCAATGGCGCTGCTTCAAAAAGGAACTGCGTGGCGATGAAGCCTTCATAACCATTGGCCTTGATCCAGGCCGTCTTGTCCTTGAGAGCCTGCAGCAACATGGCTTCCCCATGCTTCTTGGTGATGTCGGGGTTGCCTTCTGGGTGCCCCGCAATGCCAATGCGCTTCAGGCCCCGGTTTGAAAAGGCGCCCGTGTTCAGGAGTTGCATGGCGCAATCAAACTTGCCGATCGGCTGTGGCGCACCGCCGCCCAGCACCAGCACATGATCAATGGCCGCCACTTTGGTAAAGGCATCAAGGCGCGTCTTCAGGTCATCTTCATCGAGCACGAAACGGGCGGGCACATGTGGAACCGGGTTGAAGCCTGCCTCACGCAGGGCCTTCACGGCGTCGATCTGTCCGGCGCGGTCTGCGGCATCGATGAGCGCCACGAAGACCCGGCTGCCCGGCTTGAAAGCCTGCTGCAACACAGGAATCTTGTCGATCTGTTTTGCCGTGATTTCGATGGAGCCCTTGGCCAGATAGGCACCGGTGGGATTGTCCATGGTGGCTGACGTTGCGGGGACAATCGGCGAGGGTGCATTCATGGCGGCGTTTCCGGCTGTTTTGAAAATCAGGCTTGTTGACCAATAATTTGCCCGTAACTTGAGCCGTTCGAAAGGTGTTTTGCGACAAAGGTGTCGAGAAAGCGACTCCACGCGTGCATATGCGTCGTTTTCGCGCAGTTTGATGACGCCCATGGACAAAGGTTTAAAAACGTCCTACGCAGCCTAAAAACGACCTCGCGGCACCAGCGGGGCAACCATGGAGGACATGATGTTTGGCCGGAAGCCGCAGAATTTGCCGCAGCACATTGCCTTGGTGCTGGTTCCTGAGTTTACGATGATGCCTGTTGTGTCTGCGATCGAGCCATTGCGGCTTGCCAATCGCTGCGCCGACAAGAAGCTCTACAGCTGGACCATGCATTCAGTCGATGGTCAACCCGTCACTGCCTCCAGCGGAATTCTCACCATGGTCAATGGTGATCTCGAGGCCATCCCTGCTGATGCCGCGGTGATGGTCTGTGGTGGACTCGACATCCAGCATCATACCGACAAGCGCCTGCTGTCGTGGCTACGCAAGACGGCGCGCCGCGGCGTTGACATTGGTGCGGTCTGCACCGGTGCCCACGTGCTGGCCGAGGCCGGTTTGCTGGACGGCTACAAGTGCACGATCCACTGGGAAAACTTGCCGGGCTTCAACGAGGCCTTCCCGGACATTGAAGCCACCGGCGGCTTGTTCGAAATCGACGAAGACCGCTTTACCAGCGCAGGTGGCACGACGGCGCTTGACATGATGCTGTCATTGATCACCAGCCAGCACGGTCCGGACCTCGCTGCCCAAGTGGCAGAAACGGTGCTGCATTCACCCATTCGCCATCATAGCGAAAACCAGCGCATGTCATTGCCGGCGCGCATCGGTGCGCGCCACCCCAAGCTCGTATCGATCATCGAGAAAATGGAAGAGAGCCTTGAGGAACCCTTGTCGCCGAGCCTGCTTGCCAAGCAGGCCGGGCTTTCCACCCGCCAGCTGGAACGTCTGTTCCGCCGCTACCTGGATCGTTCGCCGAAGCGCTATTATCTTGAGTTGCGTTTGAAGAAGGCGCGGTCCTTGCTGCTGCAGACCGATATGTCCGTCATCAATGTGGCGTTGGCCTGCGGCTTCTCCTCGCCGTCGCATTTTTCGAAGTGCTACCGAGCCTTTTATGGCCGCACGCCCTACCGGGAACGGGGCGTTCCGACAGTGGCGAACGCGCCCGCGCAGTAAGCCGCGCAACTTTCCTGATTCTGTGAGAAGTTCGGAGAGCGGATCTTACGATCCGCTCTCCTCGACAAGCATCCCGCGACCGGGGGCAGTAGACGGGAAAACGCCTGCCAATCAGAATTCAATCATAAATTGAATCGATGCAAGTGAACTTCAATCACGTTTCCGTGAAGAGTCAAGTCTAACGCAAATTCAGCGAAAGATAGATAGGTTTTTTACACTAAATGTCCAATTGTTTTAATTCCGGTTGATAACTGATGAACAGAATTCATCAAGTTGAAATACCGTCAGTAAGTTGTATTGCCGCTTCCGGTTAGAAACCGGTTGTGGCTAGCCGATAGCGGGCAGTCGCAGCTTGACGCGCAGACCGCCCAGTGTTGCATCTGCCAGTTCAACCCGGCCACCATACATGGCTGCCGTTTCCGTCACGATATTGAGGCCAAGGCCAGAGCCGGGCTTGGTTTCATCCAGACGCTGGCCACGTTTCAGCGCGGTTGCCCTCTCCTCAGGTTTCAGGCCTGGGCCGTCATCGTCAACCTCAATCAGAAGCCAAGGTCGGCCATCATCGCCAGACTGGGTGGAAAGTGTGCCGCGCACCTCGACCTTGCCCTTGCACCACTTGCAGGCATTGTCCATCAGGTTGCCAACGATCTCCTCCAGATCCTGGCGTTCGCCGCGGAATTTGAGGCCGGGCTGGCAGGCCACTGTGACCACCACGCCCTTTTCGGAATTGATCCGCTGCAAGGTGCGCGCCAGGGATTGCAAAACAGCTTCCACCTCAGTCGCGGAACCAATGGTCTGGGCACGGGCGGCGCGGCGGGCGCGGTCGAGATAGAGATTCACCTGCTCGCGCATGACGCCGATTTGCTCCCGCAGCTTGTCGGCCAGCGGGCCGGGCTGGTCGCGCGCTTCATTGGTGAGCACGCTGATAGGCGTCTTCAGGGCGTGGGCCAGGTTGCCCACCTGCATGCGGGCGCGGTCGAAGCCGTGACCGGCGGAGGCGGCGGCGCCTTCGAGCCCGTCGAGGAGGCGCGCCTTGTCGCGCTCGGTCTGCAGGCGGCCGATCAGCCACGTGCCGGCGTTGCCGAGGCCCTTGTAGTCGAGGTCGACGGGGTTCTGCGTGGCGAGCACCACGCCGAGGCCGAAGGCGCGCGCCTGCTTGAGCAGCGTCAGCATCGGGCGCTTCGACGGGGGCATCGCCGTCGGTGGGAAGTAGCCCGCGATCTCGTCCATGTAGAGGATCGCGCGCAGGCTCGACGTGCCGGGCTGCTGCCGCATCCAGCCGAGCACCTCGTTGAGCAGCAGCGTGACGAAGAACATCCGCTGCGCCTCGGAGAGGTGCGCGATCGAGAGCACGGCGACGCGCGGCTTGCCGGCCGGCGTATAGAGCAGGCGCCCGACATCAAGGGGCTCGCCCTCCATCCACGACGAGAAGCCGGGCGAGGCGAGCAGGTTGTTGAAGATCATCGCGAGGCCGAAGCGATCCTTCGCGGGGAAGAACGACTCGAGGTCGATCACGCCGAGGCTGGTGAAGGGCGGCTTCTGCACCTGCCGGATCAGCTCGGCGAGATCGAGGCTCCTCCCCTCGCGGAAGGCGCGATCGAGGAGGTTCGAGAGGAGGATGTGCTCGCGGCTCTTGATCGGATCGGCCTCGACGTCGACGAGCGCGAGGAGGCCGCTCACCATCCCCTGGATGCGCTCGCGCAGCGCCTCGCCGTCGGCCATCACGGCGGGAGGCGGCGGCGTGAAGGAGCGGAGCAGGCTGAGCTGCACGCCGGCGCCGGAGCCGGGCGTGTAGATGGTGAGGTCGGCGGCGTCGCGGAAGCGGCGCACGCGCGCGGCGTCCTGACCGGATCCGGCGAGGCCCTTCCTCCAGGTGTCGGCGGTCCGCGCGGCCAGATCGTCGAGCGAGATCCCGTTGCGGCGGGCCTCGTCCTCGTCGAGGAAGGGGCGGAAGTCGGCGGGGGCGAGGTCGGGGAAGGCGAGCGCGAGGTTCCCGAGATCGCCCTTCGGATCGATCACGATCGCGGGTATGGAGTCGATGGCGGCCTCTTCGAGGAGGGCAACGCCGAGGCCCGTCTTGCCCGAGCCGGTCATGCCGACGATGACCGCGTGCGTGGTCAGATCGCGCGCGTCGTAGAGGAGGAGATCGTCGGTGGGAGCGCGCTTCGCCGCGTCGAAGCGACGGCCCAGGTAGAAGACGCCGAGCTTTTCGAAGTCCTGCATGCCCTCTCAGATATCACAGGGCGGGCGGGGCCGTGGCGCGCTCCGGCGAGGGCGGCGCGCCGGTGCTCACGGGCTGGGCGGGCCGCACGACCCGCAGTACTTGTAGAAGCACGGGCAGCACGGCGAGCGAGAGCAGCGTCGAGGAGAGGATGCCGCCGATCACCACGGTGGCGAGCGGGCGCTGCACCTCGGCGCCCGTCCCCGTGGCGAGCATCATCGGGACGAAGCCCAGCAGCGCGACGAGGGCCGTCATCAGCACCGGGCGCATCCGCTGGCGCGAGGCGTCGAGCGCGCACTCGCCCCACGGGGCCCCCTCGGCGCGTCGCTGGAGCAGCCGCGACGACCACACCACCCCGTTGAGCACCGCCACCCCCGAGAGCGCGATGAAGCCCACCGCCGCGGGCATCGAGAGCGGGAGCCGACGCGCCCAGAGGAGCACCGCGCCGCCCACGCACG
>CALMEZ010000309.1 GCA_937864985.1 uncultured Alphaproteobacteria bacterium | reverse complement strand
TAGCCTTGCGGCCGTACTCCCCAGGCGGGTGACTTATCGCGTTGGCTTCGGCACGGAGCGCAAGCCGCATTCTGCACGAAGAGCCGCGCATTGCCATGCTGTCTTTCTCGACCAAGGGCAGCGGTGATCATCCCGACGCCCGCAAGGTGGTGGAAGCACTGGGGCTGGCGCGCGCCAGCAATCCCGCCCTCAAGATCGATGGCGAATTCCAGGGTGATGCCGCATTGTCTGAAGCCGTTGCAGCACGGAAGGTGAAAGAACCGAGTGACGTCGCAGGACGTGCCAATGTGCTGGTCTTCCCCGATCTCGATGCAGGCAACATCGCATACAAGTTGGTGCAATATCTCGGTGGCGCGCAAGCCATCGGCCCCGTGCTGCAAGGCTTTGCAAAACCTGTCTCGGACTTGTCACGCGGCGCGACAGTGGATGACATTGTCGATACTGCAAGCCTGTTGCTGTCGATGGCGGAATGATCAGGCGACCAGCCCGCCAGCCGCGCGGGCAATGGTCAGTTCCTCGTTGGCGGGTACAACGTGCACGCAAGTCTCAGGCAGACCAAGCCAGCCCAGATGCGCCATGATCTTCTCGCGCACCGGTTTGGCGTGTTCGCCAACACCGCCTGTGAACACCACCGCATCAAGACCACCAAGGCTGGTGATCAGTGAACCCGCATGTTTGGCGGCGGAATAGCAGTAATAGTCAATCGCTTCTCTCGCTTCCGGCTTGTCACTGGCCAGAAGCACGCGCATGTCGGAACTGATACCGGACAGGCCGAGCAGTCCGCTCTTGCGGTACAGCAGGTCTTCAAGCTGCGGAATGTCGAGATGTTCATCGCGCAGCAAGGCCACCAACACGCCGGGATCAATGGACCCCGTTCGCGTGCCCATCACCAGACCGTCTGCTGTCGAGAAGCCCATGGTGGTGCCAACACTTTGTCCATCAAGGATCGCACACATGGAAGCACCTGACCCCAGATGTGCCGCGAGCAGACGCCGTGGCAAGGGCCTGCCTGTCTGTTGCGGCAGCGCTTCCACAACGTGTTCATAATTCAAGCCGTGAAAGCCGTAGCGCCGGTAGCCCTTGGCGTAATAGCTGCGTGGCAGCGGCAGCATGGTGGCAAGCGCCGGCTGCGTGGCATGAAACGCCGTGTCAAAACAGGCGATATGCGCAATGTCTGGCAGTTGATGGCGCGCCTCGCGCAGAACGCCAAGCCCAAAGGGCAGATGCAGTGGCGCCAGGGCCCGCAGCTTTTCGAGATCAGCCTGAACATCATCTGAAACCAGCGTCGGATCAACAAAGCGCGTGCCACCATGCACGATGCGATGGCCGACAGCAATGAGTGAGTCAGCTTTGACGCCATTGTTGCGCAGCCAGTCCAGCACCAGCGACAGCCCATCCAGATAGGCCGTATCCCGCGGCAAGTCTCTTCGCGCGGATCCGGCTTCGAACACAGGGGACGTGCCGATGCCGCTCACCTGGCCGCGCGCCACATCGCCAAGCCATTCGTCAAACACCGAAAACTTGAGTGATGAGGAACCCGCGTTCAGGACAAGGATATGCGCCATTGCTTACGGCAATTCCTTGAGGCCCTTGCGCGACAGGATAAAGCCCGTCCGGCCCACCACACAGCTCAGACCTTCCCGATCGGAATTGCAGGTGATGCCTTGCATCCTCCAGCTGTCGCCATAACCCAGCACGTTGCCCGCAGACTTGCCGAAGCCACATCCAGGCATTTCAGCCGGGCTTTTGTTGACCGACATGTTGCCGGCCGGCTTGAGCGTAACGATCCAGTATTCCGGAGCGACGCGCGCACACGACAACACGGGGCCACCACCCGCCTGAGACGCGTAAGTGCAGCAGAAATTGAGCGACGGCGTATCAAAATCCAATAAGCCATTGCTGCCGGTCTTGAATGTCTTGAGCCCCGCCAGGCTGGTGGTGCACAGGGATGCGAGTATGGCCAACGCAAAAGCAGTTGTCTTCAATCTCATTGCCTTCATCTCACCTGATCGTTTTCACGCCTTTTTTGGACAACACAAAGCCCTTGCCCTTGACCGTGCATTGCATGCCTTCCGGCGTTGACAGGCAAACGTGGATGCCGCTCTTCGAGGTCTTGCCATAGGCCAGCACATTTTCCCTGTCGGCGAAGGTTGTTTCCATATTGGTGTTGGAGGGATGAGTGATCGTCATTTTGCCTTGGCCCGTCAGCACCACAACAGTTGGCTTCGGCTTCAGCAGGGCGCAATGGATTTCCGATCCCTGGTCGTGAAAGGCCGTTCCTTCCTCGCCGCCTGCATCATAGTAGTTGCAGTAGATGTTATGCGACGGTGCATAGAAGGATGCGCCGATCTCGAACGTGGCACCGTCACCGTCGCCACCAGCCATCGCAGGCGCCGCAACAGCTGCGGCAAACAGGCCGACACAAGCACAATGTTTGATCATCACTTCAACTCGATTTCGATAAATGCATATTCACCTTCGCTGGCATTGATCACGTCATGCTCAACGCCCTCATTGCGGAAATAGGGCACGCCCTTTTTCATCTCGGCAAAGCTGGTGCCCTGGGATGTTTCCAGTTTCACCTTGCCGTCCATCAGCGGCACCACGACATAGTCATGGCCGTGGCGGTGCCAGCCCGTGTTCGCGCCCGGTGCAAAGCGGTATTCCGTGACGATCACACGGGCATTGTCAACGTGCACGATGGCCTTGGCGGAACCCGTCATCTGATCCTCCTGCTTGACGGCCTCCGCCCGGTTGCGCCATGGGAGACTCGTGTAAGGAGCTTAGCATGACATTTTCCGCCGTGAACGCCAGACGCCAGTCCGTCGGTGTTTTCGTGTCCAAGGTCAAGGTGGGGGGCGGTGCGCCCGTAGCCGTCCAATCCATGACCAACACCGACACGGCAGATGCCGCAGCCACCGCAGCCCAGGTCGCCGAACTGGCGCGTGCGGGTTCGGAACTGGTGCGCATCACGGTGGACCGGGAAGAGGCCGCCGCCGCCGTGCCCGAAATCCGCAACCGGCTTCAGACCATGAACGTGGATGTACCGCTGGTCGGAGATTTTCACTACAACGGCCACATGCTGCTGGCCCAATTTCCCGATTGTGCCGCAGCCTTGGACAAGTATCGCATCAATCCCGGCAATGTTGGGTTTGGCCAGAAGCAGGACCGCAACTACGCCCAGATGATCGAGATTGCCGTGAAGCACGGCAAGCCGGTGCGCATCGGCGTCAATTGGGGCTCACTCGATCAGCAGCTTCTGACAAAGCTGATGGACGAGAATTCCAAGGCGGCAGAACCGCTGGACTCACGCGCCATCATGCACGAGGCAATCGTGCAGTCAGCACTCCTCTCTGCAGCGCGTGCTGAAGAGCTGGGCCTGGCCCGCAACAAGATCATTCTTTCCGCCAAATGTTCCGAAGTGCAGGACCTCATTGCCGTCTATCGCATGCTTGGCGCGCGCAGCGACTATGCGCTGCATCTGGGCCTGACGGAAGCTGGCATGGGCTCAAAAGGCATCGTCGCTTCAACGGCAGCGCTTGCCGTGCTACTGCAGGAAGGCATTGGCGACACCATCCGCATATCCTTGACGCCGGAACCGGGCGGCGACCGCACGCGCGAGGTGATTGTGGCGCAGGAAATCCTGCAGACCATGGGGCTTCGCGCCTTCGCACCCATGGTGATTGCTTGCCCAGGCTGTGGCCGCACCACCTCGACCGTGTTCCAGGAACTGGCCCAGGACATACAGTTTTATGTGCGCACCCGCATGCCGGAATGGCGCGTGCAATACCCAGGCTTTGAAACGCTGCAGCTCGCTGTCATGGGCTGCATCGTCAATGGCCCCGGTGAATCCAAGCACGCCGATATCGGCATCTCGCTCCCCGGCACAGGTGAGCTTCCGGCCGCACCCGTGTTCATCGACGGCAAGAAGGTGAAAACCCTGCGTGGTGAAAACCTCGGCCAGCAATTCAAGGACATTGTGGAAGACTATGTTGCCAGGCGCTGGGGCTGAGCCGAAATTTCCAATGCCGGTGGGCGAATTCTTCGAGCAGCACGCCCAGCGCCTGTTGAAGCGGGGTGACATTGTTCTCTCGCGCAGCCCGACGCCGGCGTCGCGCTTGATCCGCACACTCTCGGGAAATTTCTTCAGCCATGCCGCCATGGTGTTCTTCCTGCACAATGACGAGAAGGGCTTGAACAACACTGTCGTCATCGAAAGCCTGTTCAAGGGCGTGGCGCTGGCCAGCCTCGACAATTACCTGAAAGGCAGGAAGCCCGTGGAGGAAGTTGGCATTCTGCGCCTCAAGGAGGAAGGCTTTGACCCCGATTTCTTTCGTTTGGCGCGCGGCATCATGCTGAACGCGCTGAACCAGCCTTATGATTATCATCGCCTGTTCCGCATTGCCCTGAGCGTGCTGTTCGGGTTCAGCACTGGTTACGCGCGGGTGCGCCGCAAGGTGCGCGCTTACAAGGCGTGGATGCCGCGGCAGTTCATCTGTTCGGGCTTCATCCAGTTTGGCTATCGTGAAGCGGCCTTCAAGCGCGATATTCCGGTGCAACGCGTGGTCATGAAGAATGGCCTGATCAATCCGAATGATGAAGAGCTGCTGGCCACCACGCCCGAAGACATCGCCAACTCCGACAAGATGCAGTGGCTCTTCGCCATCCGCCGCGGCTGGGTGCACCGCGTCGAAAGTTTCGAGCACGCCAAGAAAGTGATCAGGTGATCACTTTTTCCGCCGCACCATGAAATCGGCTGCGGCACGCAGCACTTCGGCCTTCGCACCGAAGGGATGGAGCGCCGTCTTTGCTTCATCGACAAGGCGCGCGGC
>CALMEZ010000308.1 GCA_937864985.1 uncultured Alphaproteobacteria bacterium | reverse complement strand
GACCTTGCAAAAGCACAAAAGTTCTACGGTGCTGTGCTGGGCTGGAGCTTTGCCGACAGCGGTGCAGCCGAGCCCTATGTGCTGATCAACGCCGGCAAGAACGGCATAGGCGGAATGATGTCGTTCCGAGCCGAAGATCCAAGATCAGTGCCGCCCTTCTGGTCCGATTATATTTTCGTTCCGGACGTTGATGCCAAGATCAAGGAAATCGAGGCGCATGGCGGCAAGCTGTTCAAAGGTCCGGTCACGGTGCCAGGCATGGTACGCTTTGCCATCATGCAAGACCCGCATCGCGCCATCTTCAACATCCTGACACCGCTTTCAGACCAGCCGCGCGAGCAGGTGTCGCCGGGCACACCGGGCCATGTTGGCTGGAACGAACTTCACGCCGGGAACCTCGATGAGGCTTGGGCGTTCTACTCCGCACTCTTCGGCTGGACGAAAGGGCGCACGCATCCCATGGGCGCAATGGGTGACTATCAGCTGTTCCAGGTCGATGGCAAAGACGTTGGTGGCATGATGACGAAAATGAAAGAGATGCCGCAGCCCTGCTGGAACTTCTACTTCAATGTGGATGGGATTGATGCGGCAGCGGAACGCGTCAAGAAAGCGGGCGGCAAAGTGCTGATGGGGCCGATGCAGGTTCCTGGCGGACAATGGACGCTCAATGCGCAGGATCCAGACGGAGCCCATTTCGGTCTGCTCAGCAACACCAAGTGAGGAGAGTTCCATGCCCTACACACTCAGTTTCCACCGTGTTCTGAAGGCGCCGCCGGCGCGTGTCTACAAGGCGTTTCTCGATCCGGCTGCCTTGTGCAAATGGCTGCCGCCCGCAGGCTATACCTGCACGGTGCATCATCTGGAACCGAAGGTTGGTGGGGCGTTTCGCATGAGCTTCATGGAATTTGATTCCGGCAGCGGACATTCCTTCGGCGGCAAATATCTTGAACTCAAACCGAATGAGAAGCTGCGTTACACGGATGTGTTTGAAGACCCAAACCTCGCTGGTGAAATCGAAGTGACGGTCATCCTGAAGCAAGTGTCCTGCGGAACGGACGTGTCGATCACGCAAGCTGGCGTTCCTGATATCATCCCGCAGGAAATGTGCCACCTGGGTTGGCAGGACTCCCTCAAGCAACTGGCACAATTCGTCGAGGTCCTGGCACTGCCGGCGAGTGCGTGACGTCTAGGTCAATTCGATCCACACCGGCTGATGGTCGGATCCATCAGCCATGTGGTCGACCCAGCAGGATTTCATCTCTGGCTCGAAATGTTGTGTGATGAAAATGTGATCAAGGCGTTGGTTTTTTTCCCGGCCGTTTGCCGGGAAGGTGATGTCGGCATTTGGCCGCGCGCCGTCCTGCCCCAGTGCATCAGCAAAGCCTGCCGCACAGATGTTCCCGAATTCCTGTGACCCGGGTTCCATATTGAAATCACCCAGCAGAAGGGCGGGCTCCGGCATGACCGGCAGGCGGAAGCCCGGAAGAACGATCCATTCGTCATCTGGCCCGGGTGCGGAAAGGCCCGGGGCAGAAACGGGCGCGCCGTGTCGCGGGGCCTCATCAATCACCTTCAGGACACGCGAAACTTGCTCCAGCCGTTGTTCCGCTGAAATGTAGTTGAGGTGCGTGTTATAAAGACGAAACGGCTTTTCTGCGTCGATCACCGTCTCCAAAAGTGCCTGGTGATCATTCATGTGGCCCTGCACAGGCCAGGACGGAAGCGGCACATTGCGTGATGACATAATCGGCCAGCGGGACAGCGTCATGTTGCCGATCTGGCGGCGGCGGCCGGGGCTTCCTGCCAAATCAACTGCCGGGCCATGCACCCAATCAAATCCTGAAAACAAACTTGCCAGATATGAGGCCTGATCTTCGTGGTTCTGTTCGCGCCAGTTGCGTTCCACCTCCTGCAGGCAGATGACATCGGCGCCGCGCACGCTTGTGGCGATGCGGTCAAGGTCAATGCGGCCATCACGGCCCTTGCCCCACTGGATGTTGTAGGTGACGATCTTCATGTGTTTCAGGCTTATTGACGAACCGTCACAATTGCGGGTTAGATCAGCAAAATCAACAGGAGGAACACATGTTTACACGCCGCATTCTGCTGGCTGCGCTGGCTGCCGCAAGCCTTTCCGCAACGGCATTTGCCGAAGACAAGATGAAACTGACCGTGGCGACGGAAGGTGCTTATCCTCCCTACAATTTCGTGGCCGCCGATGGTTCGCTGCAGGGCTTCGACGTCGATTTCGCCAATGCGCTGTGCGAGAAGATCAACGCAGAATGCACCATCATCAAGCAGGATTGGGATGGCATGATCCCGGCACTGATGGCCAAGAAGTTTGACCTTATTGTTGCGTCCATGGGCATCCTGCCGGAGCGCGAAGAAAAGATCGATTTCTCCATTCCCTATTATCAAAGCCCAACGGGGCTGGTGATGACAAAAGCCGCAGGCGCCAAGACGGGGGCCGATGGCTATGTTGATCCGGCATCGCTTGAAGGCAAGAAGATCGGCGTACAACGCGCAACAGCCTATGAAACCTTTGCCAAGCAGAAATGGCCAAAGACGGAAATTGTTGTCTATGATTCCTCCGAAAGCGCTGACCTCGACATGACGGGCGGGCGGCTGGATGGGCGTTTTGATGACTACATTGTTCTGAAGAATGGCATCCTCAAATCGGATCAAGCAGCGGATTTTGAACGCGTCGGCAATATCTGGGGCGAAAAGGATTTCGGCTCGAAGGGTGAAGGCATCGGCATCCGCAAGGGCGAAGCCGATCTCAAGGCCAAGGTGGACAAGGCCATTCTCGACATGCGCGCCGATGGCACCTACAAGAAGATCAACGACAAGTATTTTGATTTCGACATCTACGGCCAATAGAGTCCGTGAGTTTTCTTTCGGCCTTTGACCTCAAGGGATATGGGCACCTTCTTCTGGAAGGTGCCCTGATTTCATTGCTGGTCGGACTTTCGGCGCTTGTTGTGGCGCTGGCGCTCGGCATCCTCGGGGCGCTGGCCCGCCTGTCTTCATCGCGGGCGCTTAATGCTGTCGGGCTGGCCTATACCATCGTGGTGCGCGGCATTCCGGAACTGGTGCTGATGCTGCTGGTTTATTATGGCGGCACCGTTCTGCTGCAGTATCTCCTGTCACTTGGCGGGGCGGATGCGCGCATTGACATCAACGCCTTTATGGCGGGTACGCTGGTTCTGGGTTTTGTCTATGGCGCCTATGCGACGGAGATTTTTCGCGGTGCCTTTCTTGCCATTCCGAAAGGCCAAATCGAAGCCGCACAGGCCTATGGCCTGTCACCAGCCCAGGTGTTTTTCCGCATCAAGCTGCCGCAGGCCTGGCGCCTTGCCATTCCGGGGCTTGGCAATCTGTGGCTCACTTTACTCAAGGCCACGTCAATCACGTCTGTCATCGGCATGACGGAACTGGCGCGGCAAGCCGACCTCATCAAGGCTCCGACCAAACTTCCTTTCACTGTCTTCTTTGTTGCAAGCCTTCTCTATCTCGCCATGACAGCCGTTTCCGACCTGCTGCGGCAGAAGATCGAGGCACGCACGGCGCTTGGCTTCCGGCGGGGTTGAATGTTTGCGGCTTTCGACATTGCGTTGATCGGCGAGAGCCTGCCCGAACTGGCCAGGGGCCTGATCATCACCTTGCAACTGACAGTGCTGACGGTGTTGGGCGGTCTTGTCCTGTCGGTGCCGCTCGGCATCCTGCGCAATTCACCAAACCGCCTGATCCGCGGTCCGATCTGGGCCTACACCTATTTCTTCCGCGGCACGCCGATGCTGATCCAGCTGTTCCTGATCTATTACGGGTTGGCGCAATTCAAGGCGGTGCGCGGCAGTGGGCTGTGGCCCTTCCTGCGCGAAGGTTATTGGTGCTGCCTTCTTGCTTTCACGCTCAATACGGTGGCCTACACTGTGGAGATCATTGCCGGGGCCATCCGCAATGTGCCACTCGCGGACCTTGAAGCGGCGCGCGCCATCGGCATGTCGAAGGCCATGGTCATGCGGCGTATTACGCTGCCCATTGCGCTGCGTATTTTCTTTCCGGCCTACACGAATGAAGTGGTGTTCATCCTACAATCCACATCACTGGCCAGTCTTGTTACCGTTCTGGATCTGACTGGCGTGGCGCGCGTCATCATCGCGCGCACCTTCAGTCCCTATGAACTGTTCATCACCACGGGCCTCATCTACCTCGCCCTTACCTATCTGACGCTTGCCTTGTTCCGGCGTTTTGAAGCCTGGCTCTACAAGCACCAACGTGGCCACATGGCCCATGGGCTTGAGGACGTGGCGTTGCGCTGAAGAAGCACTGGCTTGATCAAATCTGGTTTCATGGAATAGGAAAGATTCGTACAAACGCCACTGCAACGCCTAGGCGCGCTTCAAACCAACAGGTCCCTACTCATGGATGATCTTGCTTACGGCACTCGCAACAAGCGCAGCGACTGGTCCCCGAAGGAACCGGCAGGACTCGCCCCTCTCTTCGTCTTTCCGCCGCAGCCACTGAAGCTTCTCAAATGGCTGCCGCACTATTTCTTCCCCTATAACCTGCTGTTTGCGCTGTCGGCCATCATGTGGTGGCAATGGATTCTGCCGGATCAGAACACGATGAAGACCTTGGCCTGGGGTTGGGCGCTGCGGCTTTATGTGATCAACACCGTCGCGGTCTTCCTGTTCTTTGGCATTTTCGAATTGCGCCTCTATGTGCTGCGCTCACAGGGCAATCGCTTCAAATACAATGGCAAGTGGCCGTCCGAGAACAAAAGCGATGTGTTCTGGTTCAAGAGCCAGAACATCGACAACATGGGGCGCTGTTTCCTGGTGGGCACACCGATCTGGACGGCGCTGGAAGTGCTGATCCTGCATCTCTATGCCATCGGCAGCGTGCCATGGCTGAGTTTTGCGGAACACCCCGTCTATCTCGCCTTGCTGGCGCTGGTGGTGCCGGTCATCCACGAAACGCACTTCTTTTTCCTACACCGCGCCATTCACTGGGGACCGCTCTACAAGTGGGTGCACTCGGTGCATCACAACTCAGTCAACCCGTCGCCTTATTCATCGCTGTCAATGCATCCCGTGGAGATGCTGGGCTACCTCGGCGTGGCGCTGTGGCACCTGATCATCCCGTCCAATCCGCTGCTGGCGCTGTATCAGCTGCACTATGCCGGATTCGGCGCCATTCCAGGTCATGTCGGCTTTGACAAGATTGAAGTGGGCGACGACAGCAGTATCGATACGCATGCCTACATTCACTACCTGCACCACAAGAACTTCGAAGTGAATTACGGCGACGGCCTCATTCCCTTCGACAAGTGGTTTGGCACCTTTCACGACGGCAGCAAGGAAGGCGAGGCCCGGATGGAAGCCCGTTTCGAGAAAATGCGGGCCCGCGCCAACAAAAGTCGCTAGGCACTTGGTGCAGTTCAACGCAGCAACAGCCCATTGCAACGGCGCGGTCAAAATTCTACATATGTACCATGATATCGCAGCGCGCCCGCTATGCCTTCAAGGCCATTGTTGCCTTGGCGAAAGCCGAGCCGGGCCGGGGCATGAACATCCGCGAACTGTGTGAGCAGGAAAAACTGCCACGCAAGTTCATTGAGCAGATTCTCTCAACGCTGCGCAGCGCTGGCTACATTTTGAGTCGCCGCGGTCGTGATGGGGGCTATGAGCTCTTGAAGCCGGCAGAGCAAATTCACATCGGCCCCCTGTTGCGGCTCGTGGATGGCCCGATTGCACCACTGTCGTGCCTATCGCGCACGGCTTATCGCAAATGTGATGACTGCCGCTCGGAATCCCAGTGTGAGCTGCGGCGCGCATTCGCAAGGCCCTATGCGGAATACCTGGACCGTCTCGAAGCCACGACATTGGCACAAATTCTGGATGGAACGGCAGACAGCCGCAGCAAACGTCGCCAAATTCCCTAAATCCACTACTTAAAACAGTTTGTTCGTTAAAACGAACATTTCGCTTGAATCCATACTACATTGGTATATTATTAGGTCATTCAACAACAGGAGCCCCCAATGACCCTCTCACTGACCCGCCGTCTTCTTCTTGGTGCCAGCGCTGCCATTGCTTTTGCCGCTTCGGTTGGCGTCGCACCGGCCTTTGCCGACAAGACGCTGCTCAACGTCAGCTATGACCCGACGCGCGAACTCTACAAATCCATCAACGAGGCATTCGCTGCCGATTGGGCGGCCAAGCACAATGGCGAAGTCGTCACCATCAATCAGTCCCATGGTGGTTCCGGCAAGCAGGCCCGCGCCGTGATTGATGGCTTGAAGGCCGATGTGGTGACGCTGGCGCTGGTTGGCGACATCGATGCCATCGCCACAAAGGGCAAGCTCTTGCCGGAAGATTGGGCCAAGCGTCTGCCGCACAATTCCGTGCCCTACTCCTCGACCATTGTGTTCCTCGTCAAGAAGGGCAACCCGAAGGGCATCAAGGACTGGGGCGATCTGGTGCAGCCCGGCCTGCAGGTAATCACGCCAAACCCGAAAACCTCCGGCGGGGCGCGCTGGAATTATCTTGCCGCATGGGCCTGGGCCAGCAAGGCCAATGGCGGTGATGAAGCGAAGGTCAAGGACTTCATCGCCAATCTCTACCGCAATGTGCCGGTGCTCGACACAGGCGCGCGTGGCTCTACCACAACCTTTGCCGAGCGCGGCATTGGTGATGTGCTGATCTCATGGGAAAGCGACGCCTTCCTGGCCTTGGATGAGTTCGGTGCCGACAAGTTCGAAATTGTTGTGCCGTCCCTCTCGATCAATGCCGAAACACCTGTGGCACTGGTTGACGAGAACGCCAAGGCCAATGGAAACGAAGAGGTGGCGAAAGCCTATCTCGACTTCCTCTACAACCCGGCCGCCCAGAAAATCGCAGCACACCAGCATTACCGCCCCAGCGACCCTTCAGCGGCTGATCCGGCCGATCTTGCCAAGCTTCCCAAACTTGAACTTGTGAACATTGATGAAGCCTTCGGCGGATGGAAAAAGGCGCAAGCCACGCATTTCGCCGATGGCGCGCTTTTCGACCAGCTTTACAAGCCGACCAATTGAGGCAAACGGCGTGGTTGTGTCCTCCCTGACTCACGCCAGGGCCTTGCGGCAGCCAAGTGTCATTCCCGGCTTCGGGTTGACGCTTGGTTTCGCCGTTACGGCCCTTGGCCTTGTGGTGCTGCTGCCTTTGGCGGCTCTTGTGCTCAAGGCACTGAGCATCGGGCCTGCCGGGTTCATCGCCGTGCTGACAGACCCGCGTGTGCTCGCCGCGCTTCGCCTGTCTTTTGGCGCAGCCTTCATCGCGGCGCTGGTCAATTCCGTATTCGGTCTTCTGGTGGCCTGGGTTTTGGTGCGATATGACTTTCCGGGCCGGCGCGTGCTGGATGCCGCCGTTGACTTGCCCTTTGCCCTGCCTACCGCTGTCGCTGGCATTGCGCTTGCCGCAATTTACGCTCCAAACGGACCGATTGGCTCACTTGCAGCCTTGTTCGGATTGAAGGTTGCTTTCACGCCGCTGGGCGTGGTGCTGGCGCTGATTTTCATCGGCCTGCCTTTTGTGGTACGCACCGTGCAACCGGTTCTCGCCGATGTGGAACGCGACATTGAAGAGGCGGCCACGCTGCTGGGGGCATCGCGCCTGCGCACCGTGTTCCAGG
>CALMEZ010000307.1 GCA_937864985.1 uncultured Alphaproteobacteria bacterium | reverse complement strand
GGACTGATCAGTGCTTGACAACCCGCAGCCTATAACGCCAACTCTCCGCCCCAAAACCTGCTTCGGACGCGACATGGAATTTGACGCCTTATCATCACTCGACGCCCTGATCGCCCTGTCGTTCCTGCTGATTGCCGTATCCTATTTCCTCACCAGCATCTTCTGGCTGCGCGTCGTCGCCGTCGGCGGCCTGTTCATGGAAATCCTCTATTTCCATTTCAAGGGGGGCATGGCGCTGGCCATCGCCGGTGACCTTGTCTTCATAACAATCAATTTGTACCAGCTGGCTTGGCTGGTCCGCGACCGCCTCAGCCTGCGCCTCCCGGAAAAAGAAGGCCCCATGCTTCGCGAAGCCCTGGCGGGACTTGACGATGCGCAGATTTCGCGGCTGCTCAAAGCCGCTGAATGGCGCGACTACCAGGAAGGTGAAACCCTGACACGGCAGGACGCTCCCGTGGACGCCCTTTACTTCCTGTGTTCGGGCCGCGCCAATGTTGAGGTCAATGGGTCGCTGCTGACATACCTTGAAAAGGGTTCATTCATCGGGGAAATTGCTTATCTCACGGGTAATCCGGCAACAGCAACGGTTGTCATTGATGAACCGGCCCGCATCCTCGTCTTTTCCAAGATGCGCATGGCAAAGGTGGTCGCCGCAGACAGCCAGATCAACGCCATCATCTATCAGTTGCTCGGGCGAGACCTCGCCATGAAAATGCGCCGCACCAACACGAGGCGCGTTCTCGAAGAAGAAGAGCAGGTATTGAAGGCCTGAACCTACATACGCGGCAGCAACAGCCCCAAGGCGAGATAGGTGAAATGGTGCAGCGCTTGGTCCAGCGTCAGCAGCCACCAAAAGGGGCCCGACGCAGGGGTCAGCGCCAAAAGCTTCACCGTGTTTTCCTTGGCATAGTCGATGTGGTAGTGCAGGAAGAATTCTGCCACGCAAGCCATGGCCGCCACTGCGGGATCAAAGCCGAATACTTTCAGCACAATAAATGATGCTACGGCGTGGATGGCCGAGTGCAGCAGTCCCATGGGCCACAAGTAGTGTGATTTGTCGCGCACCATGCGCAATGTCTGCAACGGCCCGTCGCAGATCACGTGCTTGGCCTGCAGCGTGGCGACAAGCAGAAAAGGCATTAGCAAAGTCGAGTTGGCAAGAGTCATGGCAGTTCTTTTAATGCTGTGGAGCCACCATTGCCAACCACAAGTGATCGGGCTACTGTGGCCAATGGGGGCTAGCATATTTCGAGGTTTGTCATGAACCGTTTGATGCGCGGGCTTGCGTTTGGTTTTGTTGCAATATCACTTCTCAGCACCACGGTACTGGCCGCAGACCCCATAGGCAAAATTGTTGCGGTCTCCGGCGCACCTTCCGCATCCGGACCTGGCGGCACGCGCAAACTTGCAGCCAACGCCAATGTTTTTGAAAACGACAAGATCGTCGTTGGCGCCAGCGGCAACGCGCAGGTCATGCTCAATGACGGCACAAAACTTGTGGTCGGCCCAGGATCGAGCCTGCTGCTCGACAAATTCGTGATGCAAGGGTCCGGCGGCACGGCAGAAAGTGTCGGCATTAAGGCCCTGCGCGGCACCTTCCGCTTCATCACCGGCAAAAGCAAGAAGTCCGCCTATGACATTTCAACCCCCAATGCCACAATCGGCATTCGCGGCACCGGCTTTGACTTCTGGACCAAGAACAACACCGGCGTGCTTGTCATGATCGGGTCCGTCAACCTCAACAACAATCACGGCAAGAACGTGCTGGTGCGCGCCGACTGTGAAATGGGCCGTTCCACACCAAGTGAAGCAAGGCGCCTGACCGGCCAGACTTTCGCCGAGGCCGTTCGCACCAACCTGCCCTTTGTGTTGAACCAGAAGGCGCTGAAGCCCACATTCCGCTTGCCGATCGAGAACTGCCGTACACTCGTCAACAGCGCAGGACAGACCGGAACAGGCCAAGGCGGTGACAACTCAGACGGCACGCGAGGTGGTAAGCCTGGTCGAGGAACAGATGGCGGACCTATCGACGGCGGTGGGACTGACGGAGGTCTCTGAAGAAGCATGCCGAACATGATTCTGGAGTGAGGCCTTTTTGGACTTGAAGCGCATCGCTCCGGGATTTCTGCTCGCCGCTTTGGCGCTGATTGTGATGATTGCCATCCGTGCGGCCGATCCGCCCATTTTCAGCGCCATGCGCGGTGCAGGGTTTGATACATTGCAGCGCCTATGGCCGCGCCAGGCGGACGAAACCTTGCCCGTCCGTATCATTGATATCGATGAAGCCTCTCTCAAGAAGATCGGTCAATGGCCGTGGCCGCGCAAGACCCTTGCCGATCTTGTGGACAAACTGTCCGACCTCGGGGCCAGCGCAATTGTTTTTGATATCGTCTTTCCGGAACCCGATCGGGTATCTCCACGCCAGCTCATCAATGATCCGGACTTCCGGAAAATAGCCTCGGCCGCCGGCGCCAAGACCGATGACCTGGACTGGCCCGACTCCGACGCTGAATTCGCGGCCATGCTCGCAGGAAAACCCGTTGTGCTCGCCTTTGCCAACAGTACCGATTCCACTTCTGGCGAAATTCCACTGAAAGCAGGTTTTGCCTTGACTGGTGCCGATGCCTTGAGCGCGCCTTTGCGACTGCAGGGAGCTACCCACAATCTTCCCATGTTTGAAGATGCGGCCGCTGGCCTGGGCGGAATTTCGCTTGATCTTTCGTCCAACCAAGGCGTTGCCCGGCAAATTCCGATGTTGTGGTCAGATGGTAAGAGATACTACCCCTCACTGGTTGTCGAAGCGCTCCGCGTTGCACAGGGCGCCGGCAACGTCGTCGTCCACGGTGCCACCGACACTGAAAATGTTCTGGTCAGCCTCTCGGTGGGTCAATTCGAAGTGCCGCTCAACGAACATGGTCTGTTTACTCTCCACTATCGTCACCTGACGCCAGACCTTTATGTACCGGCGGCGGAGGTGCTGAACAGCACCAGCTCTGACAGTGTGAAGTCACGCATCGAGGGCAATATCGTCTTTGTTGGCACATCAGCAACCGGATTACTGGACTCCCGAACCACCGCCTTGGGTGAAACCATTCCGGGCGTTGCTATTCACGCCCAGGCCACGGAGCAAATCCTCAGCGGGCATTTTCTGCAGCGGCCGGATTGGATCGTCGACGCAGAATATCTCGGCGTAGGCCTTGTCGGGATGGTCATAGCCTGGCTCTGCGCCGCCTACCGCCCTGCCATTCCCTTTGCTGCTACTGGTGTGGCCGCTGTGGGAACCGCGGCGGTAAGCACAATGGCTTTCAGGAATTCTGGACTTCTGATTGATCCCACTTTCCCCTTGTTAGCCCTGATCCTGACATTCCTCACAGGCATCGCCTGGCGCTTGCTCGTGACCGACCGGGACGGCCGCAAGATGCGGCGTGCCTTCGGCCATTATGTAGCGCCCTCTGTGCTCGCGGAAATCGAGAACAACCCGCAACAACTGCGCCTCGGTGGCGAAGTGCGCGATGTGACCGTGATGTTCGTGGACATCGCAAACTTCACACCGATGAGTGAAGCCTTGTCCGCCGAAGAACTCGTGCAGACGGTGAATGGCCTGTGGGAGGCTTGTGGACATGCCATCCTTGCACACCACGGCACGATCGACAAATTCATTGGTGATGCCGTCATGGCCTTCTGGAATGCACCCGTCGCCGTTCAAGCCCACCAGCGCGAGGCTGCCCGCGCAGCGCTGGCCATCCGCGACGCACTTTCTCGCTTCAACGAGTCAGAAGCGGTCCGCGGATTGTTTCAGCAGAAACACCTTTCCCCCATTGCACTTCGCATCGGCATTGCCAGCGGCCCGGCAGCCGTAGGCAACATGGGCAGCGCTGACAGGTTCGACTATTCCGTCCTGGGTGACACGGTGAACACGGCCTCCCGCGCGGAAACGGTCTGCAAGCGTCTCGGACACGATATCGCCATTGCCGGACTTGTTGCGCCCGAAACAAAGTCACTGGCACTTTTGCTCGCCGGTCACCTGACTCTCAAAGGCAAGTCCCTGGTTGCGCCTGTGCACATTGTGGTTGGCAACGAAGCCATCGCGGCGTCAGAAAGCTTCGCTGCCGTTCAGGCCGAACATCAGTATTTTGTGAAAAAGCTGCAGGCAGGCCCAACGCGACAGCCCGACACCGTATTGCTACAACTGGCGGATGAAGTTGCCAACCGCCACCCGCAGCTGGCCGACTATTTCAAGGCACTCCCCCACCGCCAAAGCGACTTCGCCAACGGCAGCTAGGCCTGCGCCCGCTCGCGGATGGGCGCTGCGAACTGCAAGTCCATGTCCCATGGCAGATAAATCCATGTGTCCTGGCTCACCTCGGTGACAAACGTGTCAACCAAGGGCCGGCCTGACGGCTTGGCATAAACGGTCGCAAAATGTGCCAAAGGCATCATCTCGCGCACAACCTTGGCCGTGGCGCCCGTATCGACAAGGTCATCCACGATCAGAACGCCCCTGCCCTTGTCTGGCCCGATAACGGCGTCCGACACAGTCTTCAACACCTTGATGTCGCCTTGCTTGTCATAGTCATAGGAGGCAACCGATACGGTTTCGACAACGCGGATACCAAGTTCACGCGCCACAACCGCGGCAGCGACCAGTCCGCCGCGCGTCACCGCCACCACGGCATTGAAAGGGCCGGCGGCCGACAATCGCCAGGCCAAGGCCCGGGCGTCGCGGTGAAACTGGTCCCAGGAAACCGGGTAGTTCTTCTGCCATTTCTCATCCATATCCACCCTCCAATGCCATCCGGAAGCGCCCAAAACTGAACCGACAGATGCTCCAATTGCTGTCCCGGCTTCAAGGTTTGCTTCATCATTTTCCACATAGAATGCCGCAAGTCTTGCCTCGGCCTGGAAATTTCCGGAAAAACATAAATGATTCAATGCATTATCGAAGTCATGAACATGGCAAATGTCGAAGCTCTGGTGATCGACATGCCCGGCGGCAAGATCAGCGGCATCACCTCAGCCCTGTTGCGGCGCTGGCAGGCCTCACAAGCCGATGTCATCGGGCAGTCCCTGGTCAAATATGGAACGGGCACCATCTCAGCCCGCTATGCCACGCAGAATGAACCGCTATCTGCTGGCAGTAACCAAAGTCAGCAGGTTGAAATTCGCTTTGCCCCGGCCCTCGGGAATTCGATTTCCGGACACTTCATCAAGCAGGAGATCAAGCAGGACGGGCATGACGCTGTCGTTCTCATTGGTCAGACCATGAGCGCTGATCAGGCCGAACTGGTCAGCGAAAACGAGCGCCGCCTCAACCTCGCCCTCAAGTCCGGCAACTATGCCCTGTGGGATCACAATTTCGAAACCGGCGAAACCTACAACTCGCCCGAGATGTTCGAAATCTTCGGACAGATCATCAACGGTTCGTCCCTTAACTTCCACAGCTTCAACACGCTGATCCATCCCGAGGATGTCGACAAGACGATTGACGAAAAGATCAAATCCTCTCCCTTCGGCACCAACATTTTCCAGACACGCTATCGCGTCCGCACCATCTCCGGAAAATACGTCTGGATTGAATCGGTTGCCGCCCTTTCCCGCAATCCATCAACAGGCCGTCCATCCAAATGTGTTGGCCTGTGCCGTAACATTGACGCACAAATGGTGGCATTGGACCGGTTGCGCGCCTCGGAACGCAATCTCAAGCGCACCCAGGCCGCTGCGCAAATCGGCAGCTTCTCGCTGCGTGTCGAAAGCGGTGTCTCGCGTCTGACATCGGAATTGGCCAGCCTCATCGGCATGGAAGATGCCATGGTGCATCCCACGTTGAAGACCTTCATTGATCTCATTGTGCCGGGCGACAAGGAAAAATTCAGCGAGGCGCTTGAGCTTGCCAAGATGGGAAGCAACATCAAGAACCTTGAGATCGAAGTGAAGCCGCCCAACAGCGACATCACCTATTTCGAAGTGACCATGGAACCGGAACGGGATTCCTCGGGCAACATCGAAGGCGTGTTCGGCTGCTGCCAGTCTGTGACTGAACGCAAGGCATTGGAGCGCAAGTTCCATCAGGCGCAAAAGATGGAGGCCGTGGGTCAATTGACCGGCGGCATTGCCCACGACTTCAACAACCTGCTCATGGTCGTCATGGGCAACCTGCAGCTGGTTGAGCATCTCGTGAAGAATGACGAGCGCGCCATGAAGCGCATCCGTGCCGCGACCGAGGCTGCCGAACGCGGCTCAGACCTGACACGCCGTATGCTGGCCTTCTCGCGCCAGCAGACACTGCAGAACAAGGAACTCACCGTCAACGACCTGATCTTCTCCATGAAGGACATGCTGACCCAGGCATTGACAGCTCTAGTCACGCTCAAAATCATTCCCGGTGATGACGTCTGGGCCATCAGCGCCGACCGTACCATGCTGGAAACGGCCATCCTCAATCTCGGCATCAATGCCCGCGATGCCATGGCTCCCAAGGGCGGTGACCTGATCATCGAAACGCACAACCGTGCCTTGACGCCGGAATATTGCGCAACACTGGAGGACGTGAAGCCCGGTGACTATGTTGAAATCGCCGTCACTGACACGGGTTCGGGCATTGCACCCGAAAACATTGAAAAGGTCTTCCAGCCCTTCTTCACCACCAAAGGGCCGGAAGCAGGCTCAGGTTTGGGCCTTTCGATGATCTACGGTTTCGTCAAGCAGTCTGGCGGTCACGTCAAAATTTACTCGGAAGTGGGTCATGGCACGACCGTGAAACTTTATCTGCCGCGCATCAAGGCCAAGGCAGAGCCGGAAAAGGACCTCACGCCAAAAGGCCTGCAAAGCCAGATCCGCACCGAACTCGGAAACATCGAAACAGAAGCGCCGCGCAATTTCGGCACGCCTTTGGAACCGAAATCAAAGCCCACCATCCTCGTTGTTGAAGACAATGATTCCGTGCGTGAAGTGGCAGCGGCCATGATCGAGGAAATGGGCTACGAAGTACTCACGGCTATCAATGGTCCCGAAGGTTTGAAAATGATCGAAGAGCGGCGCGATATCAACCTCGTGCTGTCCGACGTGATCATGGCAGGCGGCATGAATGGGCCGGAACTGGCGGCGAAGGCCATGAAGGTGCGGCCGAAACTCAAGGTGTTGTTCATGTCGGGCTATGCGCCGGGCTCGGTGCGCCTCATGCAGGACCTGCCAGACACCATTGAGCTTGTGAACAAGCCCTTCACGCGCAATGACCTGACGGAAAAAGTGAAACGCGCTCTCGCGGCGTGAACCATCCAAAAGAGGTGATTGCCTAGCCGGCGGCGGCGAGCTTCCGCCGTTCACTCGCCTGGTGGATCATCCGCGTTGCAAGCCACAGCACGGCGACAACCGCAATATAGGCAAAGAGTTGGGCAAAAGTCGGCTGGTCGGCATAGCCCACAAGCGTGTGCAGGATGCGGCCCAGCATGCTGCTCTCCGACAGAATGCCCGATGTATCCCAGGCAGTCTGGCCAAACACGTTCACCACACCAGCCTTTTCAAGATAGCTGATGCTTTGCGCCGCCATGCCAGCAGCAAGTAGCGTGATCAACCAATTGGTCACCGTGAAGAAATGGCGCAGCGGCACGCGCAACAGGCCACGATAGGTGAGCACCGACACCAGTGCGCCTGCAACGCAGCCCAGAATGCCGCCAACGAACATGTTGAGCCACGTCGAGCCATTGGAAATGGCAACGCCATAGAGGAACAACACCACTTCAGACCCTTCACGCAACACGGCAAGGCCAACGATCATGGCAAGTGCCAAAAATGATTTCTTGCCGGTCGCAACATCCTGCCCCGCCTGCCGCAACTCCGACGACATGGCCTTGCCATGCCGCGCCATCCAGATGTTGTGCCATCCCAGCATGAGCACGGCAGCACCGAGAACCGAGGCGTTCAACAATTCCTGGCCATAGCCTTCAAAGGCATTGGCAATGGCCCCGGTGAAAGCCGCAACAACGGCGCTGCCCACGAGACCGGCAGCAATTCCGCCAAGGATCCAGGACTTGGCAGTCAACAGATCGCGCGCCACGGCCCACACGATGCCCACGATCAGGCCCGCTTCCAACACCTCACGGAATACGATGATGAGTGCGCCAATCATTCCGGCAACGACGATTCCTGTTAGATCCTATTCAACGATCACATAGCCTTTTGCCACGTCTTCCTGGTATTCATCAACAAACAGATATTTGCCTGCCGGCATGCCCTTAACCTTGACGACAATCTCGGAATTGCCAGCAACAACCTTCTCGATCTTCAAGTCTTTGGCTTCCAGCTCGGCAGGCGCAGCATTCTCATTCTTGAGCTTGATGACGAAAGCTTTGTCCGCCGCAACATGAATTTCAGCTGGTGTGAACGCTGCATCTTTCAGCGCAATTTCAATCGTCGGTGCATATTCGGCCAGCGCGGCAGAAAGCGGCGCAAAGGCAAGGGTTGTAGCTGCACATCCAGCCAGAACAATGCGGAACAGACTCACGGCAATCTCCTTATCTGAGTATTTAACTCGGATATTATCTTATCTCCGAGCTGTCAAGTCGGAAAAGAGCTGCGCCCGCTGTCACGCATTTCACCTCACGATTCCGACCAGCCCCGCGCTTTGCCGTCGCGGAACAGGACGTCGCAGGCTTGCTTCACCTGCTCCGTCGCCCGCATCAGCGCCACGTCATCGCGTGCCCGCAGCACCAGATTGGTGGCATAGCCCTGCGGCCCTTCGAAGGGGTAAGAGCCGATGGAAACCTCTGGGAAGGCCTCC
>CALMEZ010000306.1 GCA_937864985.1 uncultured Alphaproteobacteria bacterium | reverse complement strand
CCGGCAACATCCAGATGGGCCCAGGGCACGTTGTTGACGAAGCGCTGCAGGAATTGCGCCGCCGTGATGGAGCCCGCGTTTCGGCCGCCGGTATTCTTCATGTCGGCCACGTCGTGATCAATGATCTTGTCGTATTCGGGGGACAGCGGCATGCGCCAGACTTTCTCACCGGTGGCCTGGCCGGACGCCGTGAGCCGTGCTGACAATTCATCATTGTTGGAGAACAGGCCTGCATTTTCCTTGCCCAGTGCCACGAGGATTGCGCCCGTCAGTGTTGCGAGATTGACCATGAACTGCGGCTTGAAGCGGCTTTGCACATACCAGAGCACATCAGCAAGAACGAGGCGGCCTTCTGCATCCGTGTTCAGCACAGCAATCGTCTGGCCGGACATGGACGTCACCACATCGCCCGGGCGTTGGGCCTTGCCATCAACAGCGTTCTCGACCAAGCCGATTGCGCCAATGGCATTGACCTTTGCCTTTCGCTTGGCAAGCGCCAGCATGAGACCCGTCACACAGGCCGCGCCCGCCATGTCGCCTTTCATGTCCTCCATGCCAGCGGCGGGTTTGATCGACACACCGCCTGTGTCGAAAGTGACCCCCTTGCCAATAAAGGCCACGGGCTTGTCACCTTTCTTGCCGCCGTCCCAGCGCATGACAACAAGGCGTGCCTCATGGGGTGAGCCTTGCGCCACGCCAAGAAGGGCATGCATTCCGAGTTTGCGCATTTGGGCCGGTGTGAGAATTTCAATTTTGACGCCAGCCTTGGCCAGGGCCTTGGCGCGGTTGGCAAATTCCGGCGGCGTCAGCACGTTGGCCGGCTCATTGACGAGGTTGCGCGCCAAATGATTGCCTTCGGCGACGGCTGCAAACTTTGCAAAGGCCCTGACAGCGGCGGCAACATCGGGCACATCGATCGACAATGTTTCGAGGGTCAGGCCATTTTTCTTCTTTGTCCTATAGCCCTCGAAGGCATAGGTCCGCAGGGTCGCGCCTGAAGCCAAAAGCGAGGCAACTTCAGCCGGAGGCAGGTTTTTGCCACCAGACGGCAGCGAGAGAATGCGCGCTGTCCTGGCCTTGGCGGCCAGCAACAGGCCGGCAATCGCCCCTCCCATCAATTCCACTTCGCGCGGTTCCAGGGCACCCGGTTTTCCAGCGCCCAGCAGCAGAACGCGATCGACGCCCTGGGCTGGTGCAAGGATATCAAGACTCTGATCCTTTTTGCCTTCAAATTTGCCGGCCTTCATGGCGCGTGCCAGCTGACCTGCAGATGCCTTATCAAGACGGGCCAGCGACTCAGGCAGCTTAGCACCCTCCTCCATGATGGCCACGAGTGTCCCTTCCAGGCGCGTGACGGGCTTCAGAAAGCTTGTTTTCATGGTGGCAGAATCCTTCGCTGGTGAAGTTCATCGCTTAGCCAAGAGCTTTCGCCTGTGCAAACATGGCATGAAAGCCGGGGAATTGTGGTTTTGCTGCCCCAGAGTCTCCATCAAAGCGCCGAAATGGGACAGGACAAGCTGTGCCTTGGCTTCTGTTTTGGCTTTGCCGCGAATGAAAAAACCGTTAATAATCAGAAATCTTTGGTGATCGGCTGGGATTGGTGTGAAGCGGGCAAAGCGGCCACAAGCGAGTGAGCAGGCAGGCAGGGGCGTTTGGCTTCGGCTGGCCTTGGCATTTGGCCTGTCCGCTGTTTCGACCTTTGTGGCCTCAGGTGATGCAGCGGCCTACATCAAGAAAAAGCCTTTCACAAAGCCAATCACCACCAAGCCTGAACAGGGCACCGTTGCTGATTTCGTGGCCGATCAGGTGTCTTATGACCCGAAGTCGAAGCTGGCGGTGGCGACCGGCCGTGTCATCATCACCTATGGCCCCTACACACTGAACGCCACGCGCGTGACCTACAACCGGGACACGGATGAATTCACGGCAAATGGATCCGTCGAATTGCGCGAGCCTAATGGCAACATCCTGTTGGCGCAGAAAATTGACCTCAAGCAAAAATTCAAGGCGGGCTTCGCCAGTCACATCAAAGCGCTGTTGAACAATGACGTCATCATTTCAGCACGCTACGCAAAGCGCATTGATGGCCACATCACCATTTTCACGGATTCGCATTATACAGCCTGCGGCGATCTGAAGACACGCTCAGGTAAGCCGATCTGGGAACTGGTCGCCGACCAGTCAACGCATGACCAAACCACACACGACATCACCGAAATCAATCCGCGCCTGAAGATCGGTGGCGTGACGGTCGCTGGTCTTCCCTATCTGGTGCACCCAGACCCCACCGTAAAGCGGCGCACGGGCTGGCTGATGCCAAAGTTCAAGTCAGGCCATCCCTACGGTGTGGGCGTGGTCGTTCCCTATTTCAAGGTCATTGCTCCGAACAAAGACCTTACGTTCAGCCCAATGATCACGTCCAAGCAGGGGCCGGTGGCAGACGTGGAATGGCGCCATCGCACAGAGACGGGCCAGTACAACATCCGCGGATTTGGCGTTTATCAGTTGACGCCAAATGCCACCAGCCATCCGGTGCGCTGGCGGGGTGCTGTCAAGACGCAAGGTGACTTCGTTGCCAACGATGTCTGGTCCTGGGGCTGGCAGGGCACGCTGGCCAGCGACAAAAGCTTCCTTGATGACTATGAGTTCGACAAGACGCGTATTGCCAATAACCGCCTGTGGGCGACAGGCCTCGAAGACCGCAACTATGTCTCAGCACAGCTTCTGAACTTTACTGCGCTCCACAATGATGTGGATTCCAAGAGCCTGCCCTATGCCCTGCCTTACATCAAGGGCGAACACTATTTTGCGCCTCCAGTGTTTGGCGGCGAGCTGAGTTTGGATTGGTCGGCCTATTCTTTGAACCGGGACGGGCCATCTTCACCATTCACCGGCGTAAACCACGCCACAACCCAGTCGCGGGCCACGACAAATGTACGCTGGAAGTCGCGTTACATTGCTGATAACGGCGTGCTTGTCACACCTTTCGCCAGTGTCAAAAGCGATCTCTACGTCAACGACAACCTGCCGGACCCCGCCTCTGCCACTGGATATGATAACACACAGACCACGATGCGGGTTCTGCCGACGGCGGGATTGGACATGCGTTGGCCACTGGTGGCCAACTATGATTTTGGCCAGAGCATCGTTTCTCCCGTCTTCCAGTTCATCGCCTCCGGCAACGAGAAGAATGTCAACAAGGTCGGCAACGAAGACGCGATCACGCTCAACTTCGACCATACCAACCTCTTCCTCGCCGAACGCCACACCGGCGATGACCGCGAAGAAGGCGGCGTGCGTGCCAACATCGGCATGACCTACAATTTCCTCGGCATCAACGGCGGGTTCCTGCGGGCCAGCGCAGGCGAATCCGTGCACATCGCGGGCAAGAACAGCTACGCTGACGGGTCCGGCCTGTCGCAAAGCAAGTCTGACCTGGTTGCGGCCGTCACTTTCCAGCCGTGGGATTATCTGACGTTTTCCCACGAGATCCGGATGAAAGAGGATTTGTCGTCGATCACCCGGCAAGAATCCCTGCTCAGCCTTACTCTCGACAGATTTACCTTCAATGGTTCCTACCTCGACCTTGCTGCCGCACCGGCCTACGGCCGCCTGTCAACGGAACAATGGGCCTCAGGAGATGTCCGCATTGGTTTGTCGGATGGCTGGTTTCTGTTTGGCGGGCTGCGGTATGACTTCGAAAAGAAGGGCATTACCAACAAGGACATTGGCGTTGAGTTTGATTGTGATTGCATGAATTTCAAAGTGACCTATTCCGATGGCACCAACCTCGACACCGGCAATACCGAAAAGAAGCTGATGATGTCGATCGACCTTGCCACATTGGGTGGCACGCAAGTTTCCTCGAAGTTGAAGTAGGCCTGTCCAAATGATGGTCAGCAATGGTTTCCTAAAAGCAATTGCCATTTGTCTTGTGGTCTTTTGTGCATCCATCCGGCCTGTTGCCGCTGAACAGCGCGTGATCGTCACCGTCAACGACATTCCCGTCACCACGCTCGATATCGATCAACGCATCAGCCTCTGGAAGTTACTTGGTCGGCCCGGCAGCGACAGGAAAAAGGCGCTCAATGAAGTTATCGACGACATTGCCAAGATCGAGCAAGCCAAGAAGTATCAAGTGGAAGCCTCCGACAAGGAAATCTCAGAGCGTATGTCCGGCCTGGCCAAGGGCCTGAAAACCGACGAGGCCGGGCTGGAGGGAAAGTTGCGCGCCCAAGGTATCTCCTTGGCCGCCATGCGCCAGTATTTTGGGGCTCAAATCGCGTTTACTCGTATCGTCCGCGGCAAATACAAGGAAGACTTTTCGGTATCGAAAGCCGAGGTGGACCGCAAGATGGCGGGCTTCAAAGCCGAGATTGACGGCAAGGTGAAGCAGCGCCTCAATGAAATCATGAAAGACCCGCGCATGAAGCCGATCACGGTTTACAAAATCCTTCAGGTGGATTTTCCAATTGATACCGGTGGCAGCGAAATGACAAATGAATTGCTGCAATCGCGCGCCATCGAAGTGTCGCAATATGTCAGCCGCTTCAAGGGCTGCGGCTCGGCGCGCGCTGCTGCTTCCGGCATTTTCAATGTGAAGGTTGGCAAGATGATTGAAGCCGATGGCTCGAAGATGCCAGCACCTTTGAAGTCTGCCTTGGACAAAGCGAAGGTGGGAAGCGCCATAGGGCCAATTCGCGGACCTTCCGGACTCCAGGCCCTGGCGTTTTGCGGTGTACGGCGGATCACGCCGCAAAAGCCGACGATGAACGGTGTGGTCTATCCGACACGCGACCAGGCCGAAAATGCCGCGCTCAATGACAAGTACGCGCAAATAGAGGCCAAGTATTCGAGCAAGTTCCGCGAAGGTTTGATGATCGAATATCGCGATCCTTCCTATGCCCAATAGAGCACCGGTCGTGTTGACGCCAGGTGAACCTGGCGGGGTTGGTGCTGAGATCTCTGCCAAGGCATGGATGCAATTGCGAAACGACGCGGATTGCTGTTTTGCCTTGATCCATGATGTGAAGTCATTGCGGCACAGGCTGTCACAGGCGGGGCTCGCTGTGCCTGTAACAGTCGTATCTGATCTCTCCGAAGCAGCGAAAACCTTCGCAGGTGCCCTCCCCGTTTTGCATCGTTCCATGCCACAGGCATCACATGCTGGCGCTTTTGATGCGGCCAACAGCACGTGGGTGATTTCGGCAATTGATGAAGCTGTTGACCTGTGCCTGTCCGGCACTGCGTCGGCCATGGTGACCAACCCGATCCAGAAGGAAGCGCTATATGCTGTGGGGTTCTCTCATCAGGGACACACGGACTATCTTGCAGCGCTGGCCCGGCAGAAGGGCAACAAAGCGCACGACGTCATGATGCTGGCTGGTGGCGGGCTGCGTGCCGTGCCTGTCACAGTCCACATCGCGTTGAAAGACGTGGCCGCGCAACTGACGCAGTCTGAAATCGAAGCCCAGGCGCGCGTTGTCCATGACGCTTTGAAGTGCCATTTCGGCATCAAAGCGCCTCGCCTTGCCGTCACGGGCCTCAATCCACATGCCGGGGAGAACGGCGCGATGGGTCGGGAAGAGATCAACATCATTATTCCGGCCATTGAAGCCTTGCGGCGTGATGGCCTTCAGGTAGCGGGCCCGCTTCCGGCCGACACCGCGTTTTTCCCGGACGCGCGACAAAACTACGATGCGATCCTGTGCATGTATCATGACCAAGCGTTGATCCCGGTGAAGACGCTGGATTTCCATGGCGGAGTCAACGTCACGCTTGGTCTGCCCTTCATCCGTACGTCGCCAGACCATGGCACGGCGCTCAACCTTGCGGGCACCGGCAAAGCGCAGGCCGAAAGTCTGATCGCTGCCTTGCGCACGGCAATCAGCATGGCCAGCAATGCCGCCTGATCCTGCAGACGACGGTTTGCCGCCGTTGCGCGAGGTGATTGAGGAGCACGGCCTTGCAGCGCGCAAATCACTTGGACAAAACTTCCTGTTTGATCTGAACCTGACGCGAAAGATTGCGCGCGCTGCCGCACCGCTCACTTCTGCAACCATTATCGAAGTGGGGCCAGGACCCGGCGGTTTGACGCGAGCTCTCTTGGCAGAGGGCGCCAAGCATGTGGTTGCTGTCGAAAAGGATGCCCGCGCCATTCCAGCGCTGCAGCAAATTGCGGCTGCCTATCCCGGCCGCCTCACAATCCTGGAAGCCGACGCATTGACGATTGATTGGGCAAATGTTGTGCCTGGGCCAAAGAAGATCGTTGCCAACCTGCCCTACAATGTCGGCACACTCCTCCTGACAGGCTGGCTCACCGGACCCGTTTGGCCGCCATTCTTTGAATCGCTGACTTTGATGTTCCAGAAGGAAGTGGCGCTGCGGATTGCGGCCAAGGCCGGGGATGAGGCCTATGGTCGGCTCTCAGTTCTGTGTCAGTGGCGTTGCGCGGCGACACGCCTGTTTGATGTGAACCGCAGCGCATTCACCCCACCGCCCAAAATCACCTCTTCGATCGTGCAATTGATGCCGCGGACCCAATGCCTGCCAGCCTGCAAAGTCGAAAGGCTTGAACAGGTGACGGCAGCGGCCTTTGGGCAGCGGCGCAAGATGTTGCGCTCCAGTCTAAAATCGATCTTCGCTGATCCTGAAGCAACACTTTCAGCGCTTGGCATTGATCCCACAGCGCGCGCCGAGCAACTTGATGTCGCAAGCTTTGCCCGGCTTGCGATCGCGCTCGAAAAGGCAAATCCAGGCGGTTAACGGTTGTTTATTCAACGCTTTTCGTCGCATTTCAGCCGAAATTCTTTATTTTGCCTGATTCAAATGGATTGTTGTGAGACGGAATGCGCGGACGCATGCCGCGTCCCGCTGGTTCCGCAATTCGACCGGAGGCAAGCATATGGCTACCAATCTTATAACTGACGTCATGAAGCTGGTGACACCAGCGCTCGTGGACCGCATCGCAGCGGCACTTGGCATCAATGCCAGCGCCGTCAACAGCGTTCTCGCAGCCGCAGTTCCCGCGATCTTTTCGGGCGTCACGGAAGCGGCGTCGACACGGACAGGGCTTAACAGTGTCATGGCAGCACTCAACCATGCCAAGCCTGACTTCGCGAGTGACCTGAATGTGGCGCTTTCGGGCGGCAATGCTGCACCGATGATGAGTGCTGGGACCAAGATGCTCAGCTCCATCCTCGGCGCAGGCGCGCTCAACAATCTGACCAGCGCCATCAGTTCGTCGACGGGTGTCAGCGCGACTGCTGGGGCGTCGCTGATCGGCATTGCTGGACAGTTGGCAATGTCGGCTTTTGCCAAGCAGGCGATGGGCCTTGATGGTGCTGGTGTTACCAACCTGCTCAACTCCCAGAAGAGCCAGTTCGGGTCCAGCCTCGGAAATGTTTTTGGCGGACCGGGCGCTGCCACGATGCATCCCACTACGGCTCCAGAACCCGCACCGCATGCCACGCCGCCAGTGCCTCCGGTGCTTCCGGCAGCCCGCAGCGGCGGCACCAACTGGCTGATGTGGCTCATTCCCCTGGCGGTCATCGTTGGTGCGGCTTGGTATTTTCTCGGCCATCGTGACATGGACGATAAGGCTGCTGCGCCGGCAGACCAGACCGCCGCACAGACGCAACCTGCTCCCGCTGCCACGCCGCCAGCAACACCTGCCGCCATCATGGTCGACAATGTCGACGTAACGAAAACCTTGGGTGACTCGCTCACCGGCCTCACAGGTGCTCTGGGCGGCATTACGGATGCGGCATCCGCGCAGGCGGCGGTTGCCAAGCTTCAGGCTTCCGCAACCGGCATCGACACCGTTTCTGGCTTGGCTGCCAAGTTCACGCCGGAGCAGAAATCGGCCGTGGCCGCTCTGGTGACCGCAGCCCTGCCCGCCCTCAAGGACAGTGCTGCCAAGGTGGAAGCGATGGCTGGTGTTGGCGATGTGGTGAAGCCCGTGCTCGACGCTGCGCTGGCCAAGCTTGATGCATTGACCAAGTAATTGACTGAATAAACGTGGAAAGCGGCCTGCCTGTGGCGTGCCGCTTTCTCTTTGGACAAACAAAAACGGCGGGAGAAACACCCGCCGTTTGCATTTCGGATTGATGACGCGATTAGCGCGAATAGTATTCCACGACCAGGTTAGGTTCCATCTGGACGGGATACGGCACTTCGCCGAGTGAGGGAATGCGCAGCAGCTTTGCCGACGCACCAGACACTTCAACGTAGTCCGGTGTGTCACGCTCGGCAGAAGCCTGGGCTTCCTGGACGGCAACCATTTCCTTGGCACGGTCGGTGAGTTCTACCACGTCGCCCACCTTGAGGCGCATGGACGGAATGGTGACGCGGCGGCCGTTCACCTTGACGTGGCCGTGGCTTACGAACTGGCGGGCAGCGAACACGGTACCTACAAACTTGGCGCGGTAAACCACCGTCGCCAGGCGGCGCTCGAGGAGGCCAATCAGGTTTTCCGAGCTATCACCCGTCATGCGGATGGCTTCCTCATACAGCGACGAGAATTGACGTTCCGAGATGCTGCCATAATAGCCCTTGAGCTTCTGCTTGGCGCGCAGCTGCGTGCCGAAGTTGGACAGCTTGCCCTTGCGGCGCTGTCCGTGCTGGCCGGGGCCATATTCACGCTTGTTCACAGGGCTCTTCGGGCGGCCCCAGATGTTCTGGCCCATGCGGCGGTCGATTTTGTACTTGGCGTTTGCGCGCTTCGTCATGTCTTACTCTCAAAATAGCGGAGTGCAGAGAATGGCAGACCGGTTTGACCCGGCGGGGGTGAACCCGGCCTCCTTTACAGCTCCAACGGTTGGTTGGAGCCCACCCTCCTCAACACTGGTTTCCCAGCTGACAGACGCCTTGAACAGGCGTCACGGGCAAGCAAAACGCTGGGAGACCCCAGCGCTGGGCGGGTGCATAGTGGATTAGTGGGCGGAAGTCAAACAGCCTTGCCAAACCACGCCGGTCGCAGCAAAACCTCCCCCATGGCCGCCCCCAGCCTCAAGAGCCTATTGCGCGACATATCATCCGTCTCGGTGGTTGCCTTATTCATGTTCCCGCTGGTCTGGTGGGGGCTCACATCCATCAAGCCGAGCAGTGAATACTACGACATTGACCCGCTTTCGATCGATTTCACGCCAACCTTTAACAATTATGCCGTCACGATCCTTGGCGAAGGGCCTGCCTCTTTCGACTCGCGGCAGTCGATTGTGGATTCCACGATCGTCAGCTTGTCGGCAAGCCTGATCACGGTCCTGTTTGCGCTCCCGGCGGCATACGGCTTTTCACAATTTGCCTTTCGCTGCCGCAAGAGCCTGCTTTACGCGATTTTGTTTCAGCGCTTCATTCCACCCATCACGCTGATATTCCCGCTGCTGATCGCCTATCATGGCATCGGGTTGCTCGACCGGAAGCTGGGCGTTTCGCTTGCCCACGCGGCGCTGAATTTGCCCTTTGCGGTTCTGCTCCTCAAATCGTTCTTTGATGACGTTCCTCAGGAAGTGCGCGAAGCGGCAAAGATTGATGGCGCGACGGAGTTTCAGATTTTCACACGCATCATCGTGCCCGTCATCAAGGGCGGCATCGCGGCCACGGCAATTCTGGCTTTCGTCTTTTCGTGGATCGAATTCATGATGGCATTGTTCCTGACGTTCCACATCCGCTTGCTGCCTGTCCAGGCTGCTTTGGTCGCCTCCAATGTTTGGGGTATTGCGGCCTCGCTGACGACGACGGCTCTCATCCCCGTTTTCATATTTGTGATGCTGACGCAGAAGCACCTGGTGCGCGGCTTGACCATGGGCCTTTACAAATAAAAATCCGCCGGAGCGCATGCGCTGCCGGCGGGTTTTCGAATGATGAATTTTGTCAGAGCGTCTGCAGGCGTTCAGACAGGCCAGAGAGGCCTTCCGTCAGGATCTTCAGATTGCGGCGCTTGTCCTCTTCAGCGTTGGCGGCCAACTGCGCCGCGCGCGTGTCGATTTCCATGCGGATCTTGTCGTCTGTCGCCTTGGTGATCAGTGACAGTTCACGGATCTGGTTTGAGAAGTCTGCAGACATGGCCTCGGCTGCGAGCTTGTGATGATCGCTGACTTCAGAAATCAGCTGCTGCAGCTTGGCGGCCAGATTGTCGAGCTTCGCAGAGAAGGTGTCCGCCTGGGCTGCCATGTCGCGCTGTTGCGTTTCTGCCGTGCGCAGCATTTCCTGGCGCAGACGTTCAGACAAGGCATGGATCTTGATGTTTGCGTCTGACAGCTCGCGTTCGTGCTGCTTCTTCAACTCTTCGATCACATTGTTCGTGGCGTGAATTTCTGCGCCAAGCTTGCGGTCTGTGTTTTCAACCTTTGCAAACTGTTCTGCCACGCGTTTGGCGTTCGAGCGGGCTTCACTGTCCAGCTGCTCGAGTATGACGACGAGTTCCTCGAGGCGTGCCTCCTGAAGTTTGCGGGTCGGCCCAAACAGCACTTCGCGAAGTTCTGCCAGCATGCGGGCGGGATCACCCTCGTCCACCAGTGCCTTGGCGACACCCTCACTCGGTCCGGCATCGAGTTTGCGCGCCTTGACGGCAGGAACCACCTTGATGTCGGCCGGCATCGCTTCGGCTGTCATGCGGGCGCGTGGCCCGTTCTTGCGGCCGGATGCTTCAGCAATCAGGCCGGACGGAAGAGCTTCAGCGCCCTGCCCATTCTTGTGCTGTGTCATTGTAACCATTGCTCGTCCTCACTTTTTTCTGTTCTGATTCTTGTGGGATGCCGTCCCTTGACCCATCAGAATTATGAAGTTCCCCAGATCCTGCACGCCAAACATCCGTGTGCGGACCAGTTGATTGGGCGAACTATCCTAGAAAGATAAAATTATATCCACTTGAACCGGCATTGATGGTATAAGTTTAACCTTACCCGGCATGGTTATCGCCAGCGCAAGCCCGTATTTTTGAGGCAAGAGGCCCTAATGACGGCGATTTGTGGTAAACGCCGACCCGTCATGCAGGAATGTCGAGAACCATGTGCTTCGGAAAGCCCATGGTTGCGTAGGCTGCCAATGATTCAGAGGCACTGCCCCGTGCCGATGTGAGAATGACGGTTCCGTGCTCCGGCAACGGTCCCTCGGGCGCAGCAAGCCGTGTTTCTTCCACAATGTCGGCGACGCGGCGGGCAATCGCCGGCGCTGGATCGATGTATGTGACCGCCCACGGCGCCACCTTCTTCATGTCTTCTGTCAACAACGGATAATGTGTGCAACCCAGCACGACAACGTCGGTGGGGTGGCCGTTACGCTTGCGGAAGACAGGCGCAATCTCATTCCGCAGTTCATCGAGGTCAACGGCGTGGCCCCGAAGTTTCTGCTCGGCGATTTCTGCAAGCCGCGGCGCGCCGTGCAGCAGCACCTTGCAATGATAGGCATACGTATGGATCAGCGAGTGCGTGTATTCGCGCGCTACGGTGCCCGGCGTGGCGAGGACGCCGATGACGCCTGTCTTGGTCTGTGCAGCAGCGGGCTTGATGGCTGGCACTGTTCCGACAAAAGGGATGCGATAAGACGCCCGCAATTCGGCGAGCGCAATGGTCGATGCCGTGTTGCAGGCAATTACCGCCAGGTCGGGCTTGACGGTTTCAATCAATCTTCCCAGCACCATGACGATGCGCGCCACCAGTTGCTGTTCTTTCCATGCGCCATAGGGAAAGGCCGCATTGTCAGCTGCATAAATGAGATGAGCATTCGGCAGTTGCCGTGCCACGGCGCGCGCCACCGTGAGGCCGCCCATGCCCGAGTCAAACAACAAGATGCGCGGTGGTGTCATTTGCCCTCCCTGCCGCCGTCCGGCCTTCGCGACAATGAGGCGATCACGCCACGCAGCGAGCGCACCTCCTGCTCCGACATTTCGGCGCGTGCAAAGACATTGCGCAGATTTCTGATCATGCTGGGCTTCAAGTCTTCGGTTTTGAAAAATCCGGACGCATCCAGTGCCTTTTCCAGGTGATCATAAAAACCAAAGAGCTCGTCCTTCGTGGCGGGCCTTGTGTTTGGCATGTGGAGGCCGGGGCCAGCTATTGCAGCGAGTTCCGGTGTGGCCTGCCCCAGCGAGGTGGCATCATGCTTGAACCATTCATAACCCATCAGCAGAACAGCCTGGGCAATGTTCAAGGACGCATAGGCGGCGTTCACGGGCGCCGAAACGATGACGTCTGCCAGGGACACTTCATCATTGTTGAGGCCCCAGCGCTCGCGCCCGAAAAGTACAGCTATGTTCTCACCGCGGTTGATGCGCTGGCGCATATCAAGGCCCGCCTGTTCCGGCGTTATGACGTGTTTGGTCATGCCACGCGGGCGGGCGGTTGTCGCGTATACATAATGCCGGTCTTTAAGAGCCTCCGGCAACGTCTTGAATTCCGTGAGTTTTTCCACAGTCGCCAAGGCCGCTGAAGCAGCACTTGCGGCGCGTTCCCGGTCCCAGCCTTCACGCGGATCCACAAGGCACAGGTCAAACAGACCAAAGTTCGCCATGGCCCGCGCCGCCATACCGATGTTTTCGCCCAACTGTGGATTGACCAGCACGATGCGCGGTGCCGGCCCGAAATCCACGGTCTTGGTTTTGTCTGTTCCCGCCATTGGCCCGCCTTAGCCTCACGCGCTGGTTGGTGCAAAGAATGAATCAAAATCCCCGACAAAGCGCACGCGTCAACCACAATCTTAAAGTTAGTATTTTCCACGACTACACTTTATGATAGCATTTCGACGAATCTACAACTGAACACTCAGGACCGCGCGCATGACCCGATTTCGTCCAATGAGTTTGGTAGCCGCCATGTTTGCTAGCTTGTGGGCCTTGTCCGTTGACGCCTCGGCGCTGACAATGAAGGCAACTTACTCCGGCTACGTGTTCTCAAGCAGCGATCTGACCAACATGTTCGGCTCTGGCGGCGGATCGAGCATGGACGGCCTGCCCTACACCTTGTCATTTACCTACGATCCACTGGCGGCAGGCGTTGGCCGAAACACGTCTTCAGTTCTCGACAACAGCTTTGGGGGAACGGCAACTGGCTTTACCAGCCCAATCGTCGCAGCAGCCTTGACCATCAATGGTCATCGAGAACAGGTCAGCGGCTCCTACACCGGCTATATCTACAATTTTGAATCCTTCTTCACGACGCAGTTTGCTGAAGATTATGCAAATGACGGAATCTTGGAGTCGAGCCGCAAGCTGCAGGGTTTTGCCTATGATTTCTCACTCGGCATTCCTGTGAACCTCGGAAGCGCTTTTGACGTGACACCAGAACCTAGACTGGGCACTGCCACGTTCTCGTTCAGTAGCATTCACTCTCCCTCGCAGCAGCAGACCGTCTTGACCTATGGCAATCTGAAGGTTGATCGCCTGTCGGTCCGTTCTGTTTCAGCTGTGCCCTTGCCCGCAACATTGCCACTTCTGGCGTCAGCTGTCGGTGCCCTAGCCGTTTCACGGCGGAAGAAAAAGCGGCTCACGAGACGCTAGACCTCGCGTTGTCTTGCATACGCGTTGATCGGCGCAGAGATGTCCTGTTTGTCATGAAACCGAATTCACGCCTCTGCAATGCTGGCGTAAGGCGCGGTGCGCTTGAATATGCCTATCGATTCACTGAATCGATTGCATTTCAATCTGAGGAGAAATCATATGAAGAGCAAACTTTCCACCGCCATCATCGCGCTCGCCGCTTTCAGCCTGCCTGCCATGGCCGCTGACGCAACATTTTACGTGGGCAAGGATGCTGCCACCAAGAAGTGTGAAGTGAGCGACAAGAAGCCGGATGGCACCAAGGTCATCATGGTCGGCAAGGACACCTACAAGACCAAGGCAGAGGCTGAAACGGCCATGAAGGCCGCTGCCGACTGCAAGTAAATTTCGCTGAAGGGACGGTGGGGGCAGCTGCTGGAATCCAGCACTGCCCCTCTTGCTGTGTGACAGCTTCTAGTGGTTTTCAGGTCCTGTGAGTTCGCGCGCCGTACGCAGTGACGGGAACATCCATGCCCACAGGCCAGCGACTGCGAGTGTTCCGAAACCACCAATCACGACAGCCGGAACAGCACCGAGTGCTGCAGCAACGAAGCCAGCCCGGGCTTCGCCCAACTGGTTTGACGCGCCGATGAAGACGTAATTCACGGCATTGACGCGACCGCGGACATGGTCGGGGATCCAAAGCTGCATCAAGACTTCACGGACATAGACGCTGATCATGTCAAATGCGCCATAGAGCACCAGCATCATGATCGACAGCCAGGCAATTGTGGAATAACCGAAGACCACAATGACCAGTCCGGACAGGGCAACAGCGATAAACAACCACCACCCTGCCCTGTCCTTGATGCCGAATTTCGACAGCCAGAGCCCGACAACTACAGCGCCGACGCCCGGCGCAGACCGCAGCAGGCCGTTTCCGAGTGAGCCGAGATGGAGAATGTCACTGGCATAGATCGGCAGCAGGGCCACGGCGCCGCCAAGCAGGACCGCGAAGAGATCCAGCGAAATCGCGCCAAGGACAATGGGTTCACTCTTGATGAAGGAAAAGCCAGCGAGCATGGTGGCAAGTCCGCCTTCCTGCTTTTCATTCTGCGCCTGTTTGACATGGCCCATGCTGATGACGGCCAGCAGACCCACTGCAAGCATGAGGAAGGACACGCCGTAGGTGAGCACCGGGCCATATATGTACAGAAGGCCACCGATTGAAGGACCAGTGATCGATGCCGCCTGCCAGGACATGGAGTTGACAGAGATGCCGTGGGGCAAAGCCTCCTTCGACAGCACATTGGGCACGATGGAAGATGATGCCGGGTTTCCGAACGCCGACGCCACGCCAACCATGACGAGTGCGAGATAAATGGGCCAAACGCCGCCGAAGTGACCGAGAGAATAAGACACCAGCCCTAGCGCCGCGGCCGCTTCCAGCGCAAAGCAGGCGGCTGAAATCCAGCGTCGGTTGAAATGGTCGGCGGCATAGCCTGCGGGCAACACCAGCAGCAGCACCGGCAGGAAGACGGCAAGGCCGACATAGGCCAGATAGACGGCCTGATGCGTGACTTCATAGACCTGCCAACCCACTGCAGTTGCAATGATCTGCATGGCAAAGGCGTGCGCGGTGCGGCTTGCGAAGAATTTTACGTAGGCCGGATAGTGGAAAGCATTGGCCGAGGGAGTGTGTGAAGTTGCCGTCATGCTTCCACGTGCCATGGCTTGGCGGTGCTGTCAAAGCATGGCGGATATGCTAGGTTTGGAACATGACCTTGGAAGACCGCCTGGCTGATGCTCTCGGCCCGTTTCAGACCGAACGCAAGCGCATGTTCGGAGGCACCTGTTTCATGCTCAATGGCAACATGCTGATGGGTACCTTTCGTGGCGGTCTGATGGCCCGCGTTGCCAAAACCGACCATGCGAAGGTGCTCAAACTGCCCGGTGCCCGCGAAATGGTCATGAAGGACCGGGTGATGGAGGGCTTCATACTCGTCGATGCTGACAGTGTGGCCGAGGACCGGGACCTGAAGCTCTGGATCGACCTGGCCTTGGCTTACAACGCCACGCTGCAGCCCAAAGCCTCAAAGCCGCGGCAGGGGACGAAGGCGAAGCGCGTGTGATCAGCCCACTGGTGTGTGCACGTAACAATGCCGATCTATATGACGCTGTTTTCCGCGCCCATGGACTGCCCTGTTCGCGCAGCAATGGCATCTGGTCGACCACAGCGACACCTCTACCCTACTACTCCAGCTTGTTGTTGCTTGCCCCCGACAGTTCGGCGGAACTTTTGGAGAAAGCGCACGAAATGCACGAGCGCATAGGCCGCACAATCACCTTCAAAGACGGCTTTGACATCATCGATGGCGCGCACGAAGGATTGAGCCTGCTTTTTTCAGCACGCTGGATTTTTTATCGCGGGCTGAGCAATGCGAGACAAGCGCCATGGACGCGAGTGCATACACCTGTTCAGCTGGCATCATGGGAAATGGCGTGGAACGCCACCGCACCTACGGATGTCCGCATATTCCCTGATGCCATCCTCGCAGATCCAGACCTCGCTGTTTTTGGACTGTTTGACCAAGGATCCGTTGTTGCGGGGTGCATCGCCAATCTGTCCGCAGATTGTGTAGATCTCTCCAATGTCTTCGGGAATGACTATCATGCGGCAACTGTTTGCGCGGCCACGATTGCCAGCGGGAAGCCCGTCGTCGGTTACGAGCGTGGAGAGGACCTCGTCACTGCCACAAAAGCAGGCTTCGAAGTGGTTGGGAATTTGAAAGTTTGGGAGCTCAATTAACCTGCAATCGCCATTTGCAGCGGCATAAGACGGCTGCTATAGGCGCGGCGAAAACCCTTACAACCGCATCGAGGCTTCCATGGACAAGATCAAAGTTGCCAACCCCGTCGTTGAACTCGACGGCGACGAGATGACGCGCATCATCTGGGACCTGATCAAGAAGGAACTGATCCTGCCCTATCTCGACATTGACCTGCATTACTATGACCTGTCCGTCGAGAACCGTGACAAGACCGAAGACAAGGTGACCGTCGACAGCGCCAATGCCATCAAGAAGTATGGCGTCGGCGTGAAGTGCGCGACGATTACGCCCGACGAGGCACGCGTCAAGGAATTCAACTTGAAGCAAATGTGGAAATCGCCGAACGGCACCATCCGCAACATCCTCGGCGGTGTGATTTTCCGTGAACCGATCATCTGCCAGAACGTGCCGCGCCTCGTGCCCGGCTGGACCAAGCCCATCATCATTGGCCGCCATGCCTTTGGCGACCAATATCGCGCCACGGATTTTGTTTATCCCGGCAAGGGCACGCTGACCATAACCTTCAAAGGCGATGACGGCACGGTGATTGAGAAGGAAGTGTTCAAGGCGCCGGGTGCGGGTGTGGCCATGGCAATGTACAACCTCGATGAATCGATCAAGGAATTTGCGCGCGCTTCACTGACCTATGGCCTGCAGCGGAAACTGCCGGTGTATTTCTCGTCGAAGAACACCATCCTCAAGGCCTATGACGGGCGCTTCAAGGATATTTTCCAGGCCATCTACGATGCCGAATACAAGGCTGAGTATGACAAGCTGGGCATCACTTATGAACACCGCCTGATCGATGACATGGTGGCCTCCGCCATGAAGTGGACTGGTGGTTACATCTGGGCCTGCAAGAACTATGACGGCGACGTGCAGTCTGACCTCGTCGCACAGGGTTATGGCTCGCTGGGCCTGATGACCTCTGTTCTGATCACGCCTGATGGCAAGACGGTGGAATCAGAAGCGGCGCACGGAACGGTGACGCGCCATTACCGACTGCATCAACAGGGCAAGGCGACGTCAACGAACTCCACGGCCTCTATCTTTGCTTGGACCGGCGGACTGAAGCATCGTGCCAAACTGGACGGCAATGACAAGCTGCTAAAGTTTGCCGAGACGCTGGAAAAGGTGACGGTCGCCACCATTGAAGAAGGCAAGATGACCAAGGACCTTGCGGTTCTTGTCGGGCCCGACCAGCAATGGCTGACCACAGAAGGCTTCATCCGCGCCGTTGACAAGAACCTCGCGAAGGCGATGGGCTGAACGCGCCGCAAGCACCTTTACGATTGGTTAACCTTGTGGGTTCCTACTTTGGGAAGAAGGGACTCACTTCATGTTTGAACGCCTGATCAAGAGTTTCGGCCGCCCGGCGAACCAGTTCAGCGCCGATGCGATGCGCGATCCTGAACTGCAGCTGGCGGCGGCCAAACTGCTGTTTGGTATGTTACCTGCCGACTATCGTGTCGAGCCGCAGGAACGCGTGGCCTTGCGCGTGGCCCTCACCCGGCTGTTTGGGTTTGATGCAGCAAAGGCACGCCGGATGATTGCGCGTGCCGCGTCTGCGCACGGAGCAGACCCCTCATTGCTTGCCGCTGCGACGCTCTTGAAACGTCGCGCGCCTGAAGCCTTCCGACAGGCGCTCCTTTCGGAATTGCGTGGCATTGCCTGCTCTGACGGTGTGTTGCACGAGAATGAAATTGACCTTTCCAGCCGCGCGGAGCGGCTTTTGGGATTGCCTGCGACCGATTTCCAGATGACAGGCTCCTGATCGCAAGCAGCGAAGACATTGGCACCAAAGGCAAATTCCACAAAAGGAAAAAAAGCTTGACAGCGCGCGGTACTTCGGCTATATTCGGTTAAGTTCCACAGCTGCATCCGGACGTACGCCCTGCTGCGATGGAATGGTTTTCCGCCCAGCAAACGTTTTGAGCCCATCACGAAGACGACGTGAGCGGAATGCATTGCCTCGAACCCATTTAGCGAAAAAGGAGAACACTTCCGTGCAACATTCCAACTTGTTTCATTCTGATACAGTCCGTTAACGGACGATTTTCCATATTGCCATTGGCACGCGCTTTGCTAGCTTCCCCATCGGGGGCTGCAACTGCGAGGCGTGAACATGGTGACCAGTTCTGACAATGCTCCGACAATCATGATCGGCACGAGTGTAACGGCATCCGCCCTCAATGCGATCATCGCCAGTGCCCAACCAGGCACAACGCTGATCCTTGAAAACGGGGTTCATGAATTCGATGCGCCCATCCTCATTTCACGCGGCGACATCACCCTGCGCGGCGAAAGCGAAGTGGGAACGCAGCTGCGCTTCAGCCTTGCAGCCGGGCAAGAGGCAAGTGACATTCAGGTGATGGCCGGCGCCAAGACCTATGTCAGCACCGCCACTGAAGCCATTGCGGCCGGTGCCACGGCCATCACCATGGCTAACACCGGAGACTTGCATGCCGGTGACTCGATCTACCTGTATCAACCCAACACGGCGGATTATCTGGCTGCCAATGGCTGGACCAACGTAACGATGGCGGATGCGGCGGGGCATCCCTTCCGTGAATTCATTGCCGAGATCGACCACATTGACGGCAACCAGGTGTTCCTGAAGGGGCCTGTGCCTTTTGCCATGGATGCGGTTGAGACACGGGTTTTCGAGATCGACCTGTTGCACAATGTATCGCTCTCGGATTTTACCGTGACAACGAACCTGCCACAGGCCAATCCGTTTGATTTCGTCAACGTGTTGCCGGCCTATGACAGCAAGAGTGCCATTGTCTTCAACGGCACGTCGGGTGCAAGCCTCAGCCATGTGTCGGTCATCAATGCGGCAAGCAATGGCGTGACCATCCAGTCGAGCATCGGTTTCACGGGGCAAGATATTCTGGTCGATGGCGCCGTAAACAAGGGTGGGGACGGCAATGGCTATGGCGTGCTTCTGTCAGAGAGCTTCAACAGCAACCTGAGCGGGCTTGATCTCTACAACGGCCGGCATGCCTTCATCTTCTCGGCGTGGAATGCCGAGACCGGCAACACGGTGCAGATCAACAATACCAACCGTGATGTGAATTTCCATGGCTCCCCAGACCGCGGCAACACGGTGATCGTAGATCACGCGGTGATGCAGTATGACCCCACGCAGAACACCAGTGGCCTGAGGGACATCTGGGCGCTGGTCAGCCATGGTGGCAAGTCGCACCCCTATACGGACATCTACGCGACCAATGACGTGCAGTTCCATTTTGCCGTTGGCGCTTCGGCCAATGACACGGTGTTCGGCACGGCGGCGGGCGATTACCTGAATGGCGGCGGCGGCGCCGACAAGCTGAATGGCGGAGACGGCAACGACTACCTTGTGGGCGGCCTGAAGAAGGACGTACTGACAGGTGGTACAGGCAGCGACACATTTCTGCTGCGAGTGGGTGATGACCTGGACCGGATCACCGATTTCACGTTTGGCGCCGGCGGCGACACGATCGTGTTTGCGGGGAACCCGAAGGTCACATCCATGGCAAAACTGGTGTTCACGCAGAATGGCGATGACCTCTACATCAAGTATGGAGTCAATGGCACGGTGATCCTGGAGCATCATACGATTGCAGATGTGAATGCCGCCAATTTCGTATTTGATCCAACGGGCACACTGACTGCTGCGGCGTGGAACGGGGATTTCGTTCTTTAAGCCCTGCCCTTTCATAACGCTTAGTTACCTATTGTGAGGCAGGGTTTGGCGTGATACACACTGAACCATATGGTTCAGTTTTCCCAAAACCGCTTTGACGCAACCTTTGCCGCACTATCTGACGCCACGCGCCGGGGTGTTCTTGAACAGCTTGGGCGAGGCAATGCATCCATCTCGGACCTAGCGAAAAGATTTCACATGACCCTGACGGGCATGAAGAAG
>CALMEZ010000305.1 GCA_937864985.1 uncultured Alphaproteobacteria bacterium | reverse complement strand
GCGTACTTGCCAAGATGGACGGTCTCCCGCCTGCCGTTCAGCCGGTAGTCGAGCCTGAACGAGATGCCGCCTGTCGGCGCGACACGCACATACATGCCGTCACGATCGGTCACTTTGTACATTTTGGCTTTTGGTTTCAGGCACTTGAGTGCCGCATCCGTCAACATTCTGGGCCTCCTCGCGGAAAAGTACCGTCACGCATATTTTGGAGGCTTTTGACGGAAATATCTGTTTATTTTCAGCATGTTAGACTGAAAAAAGTACCGTCAATAGCCTCGGTCGCTATGACGGTACTTTCGATTTTCCGGATGATCAACGGGGGCAGGGTCCGTCAGCGGGCACGACAGACGCGTTTGCTGCGCACCGATAGCTATCGATAGGTCTCGGCTGAAATATTTTTGTTTTTCAGGTGGTTACGTCGTATTCTGGCGTAGTTTGGGATACCCTCGGATGGGCAAAAATTATTCCCACTCAATTGTTCCCGGCGGTTTTGATGTCACATCATAGACGACGCGGTTCACGCCTTTCACCTCGTTGATGATGCGCGTGGCGGTGCGGCCCAAGAATGCCATGTCGAAGGGATAAAAATCGGCGGTCATTCCATCCACCGAGGTGACAGCGCGCAGCGCCAGCACTCGATCATAAGTACGGCCATCGCCCATGACACCCACCGTCTGCACGGGCAGCAGCACCGAGAAAGCCTGCCAGATCTTGTCGTACAATCCGGCCTTGCGGATTTCATCGAGATATATGGCGTCAGCCTTGCGCAGGATATCAAGCTTTTCGCGTGTCACGCCGCCCGGCAGGCGGATGGCCAGCCCGGGTCCGGGGAAAGGATGCCGGCCGACAAATTGTTGAGGTAATCCAAGCTCTTGGCCCAGCTTCCTCACTTCATCCTTGAACAGGTCGCGGAGCGGCTCCACCAGTTTCATGTTCATGCGTTCCGGCAAGCCACCAACATTGTGGTGCGACTTGATGGTGACCGACGGGCCGCCGGTGAAGGAGACACTCTCGATCACGTCGGGGTAAAGCGTGCCTTGCGCCAGGAAATCGGCGCCGCCCAACTTCTTCGCCTCGCGCTCGAAAACATCGATGAACAGCTTGCCGATGGTCTTGCGTTTTTTTTCAGGGTCGGCCTCGCCTTCCAGCGCACCGATGAATTCATCGCTGGCATCCACGTGGATAAGGTGCAAGTTATAATGCTCGCGGAACATGGCGACGACATCCGCCGCTTCGTTCTGGCGCATCAGGCCGTGATCGACGAGAACGCAAGTGAGTTGATCGCCGACGGCCTCATGGATGAGCAGCGCGGCAACTGAAGAGTCCACGCCGCCCGACAGGCCGCACAGCACCCTGCCCTTGCCAACTTGCGCGCGGATCTTGGCTACGGCTTCAGCGCGGAAGGCCTTCATGGTCCAATCACCGCGGCAGCCCGCGATATTCATCACGAAATTGCGGATCAGCTTGGCACCATCAGGCGTGTGGACCACTTCCGGGTGGAACATGGTGGTGTAGATTTTGCGTTTCTCATCGCTGGCAATGGCGAAGGGCGCGTTTTCGGATGTGGCCTTGACGGTGAAACCGGGCGGCAGCTTGGTCACGCGGTCGCCGTGGCTCATCCACACGGGATAGCGCTTGCCAACCTCCCACAAGCCATCGAACAGCGCGCTTTTTTCACGCACTTCAACTTCGGCGCGGCCGAATTCGGCGGCATGGCCACCTTCGACAACGCCACCCAATTGAACGGCTGTCGTCTGCTGGCCATAACAAATGGCCATGATGGGCAAGCCAGCATCGAAGACCGCCTGCGGGGCGCGGGGCGAACCTTCGCGCGTTACGGAATCCGGGCCACCGGAAAAAATCACCGCCCTTGGATTGAGGCGATGGAATGCGGCCTCGGCGCTCTGATAGGGAATGACTTCCGAATAGACGCCCATTTCGCGCACGCGCCGTGCGATGAGCTGGGTGACCTGGGAGCCGAAATCAATGATCAGGACGGTGTCGTGGGCAGGATTCGTTTGGGCTTTCATGGCAGGCCGATAGGCCAAGCGGCGGCCTTATGCAACCCCAGGCCGGAACATGACCCTTGTGGAAAAATCTGCTAGTCAAGACGCCTGCCTGCGGGAGGTCCGTCATGAATGCCACAATGGTTGCTGGGGGCCGGATTGCGCATTTCAACGTGGCGCGGCTTCGGCATGCGCCCGGTGATCCGCGGGTTGCGGAATTCGTCGACAATACATTCGCTGTCAACGCCGCGGCGCAGAAGAGCCCCGGCTATATATGGCATCTGGCTGATGAAGAGGCGCTTGTCGCCCTTGATGGCTATCAGGGTGCAGGGAATGATCCGAAAATCGTTTACTCCATGTCGGTCTGGCAGACGATCAGTGATTTTCAGGCCTTCGTATATCGCAATATGCATGGAAGCTTTTTCAAGCGGCGCGAGGAATGGTTCGAGCCCTGGGATGGACCGAATTATGTGATGTGGGACTTTGCAGGTTCAACGCCTGTGCCCGCTGCAGAAGGTTGGGCGCGGCTCAAGCGTCTGGCGGACAAGGGCTCCAGCGATTTCGCCTATGATTTCAAGTATGCGGTCAAGAACGGCGCAAGTTGATTAAGATCAAAGCGCTTCCGGCATGGCATGGCTAGGCTTTCCTCATCATTGAAGGGAAGCATCATGAGCAAGCATTTTCACGCCGTTGTCTGGATCGATCATCGCGAGGCCAAGGTTTTCAGTTTCAACCGCGAGGAGGCCGACAAGGTCGTGCTGCATCCGGACCATCCGACCAAGCACATTCACCATCGCGCCGGCTCGGCGGGCGGCGGCCATGCCAAGCTTGAGCACAGCTTTCTGCACGAAATTGCCAGTGAACTGAAAGGCTGCGGCGCCATTCTTGTGACTGGCCCCGGAAACGCCAAGGTGGAACTGATGAACCACTTCACGTCGCATGATCCGGCCGTTGCCAAGTGTGTTTCGGCAGTTGAAACCGTTGACCATCCGAGCGACGGACAATTGCTGGCGCTGGCCCGAAAGCACTTCAAGGCTGCCGACAAGGCCACGCCGCAAATGTGAATGGGCCTAGCCCCGGAAGCCAGTCGCCAACACAAACAATTCGGCGCTGTCGTCACGGCTGGCCATGGGCTTGACGTGACGCACGGTGGCGAAGTCCTTCTTCATGGTGGCGAGCAGCTGGTTTTCAGTGCCGCCGCGCAAAACCTTGGCGAGGAATGTGCCGCCCGGTTTCAGGACGTGTTTCGCGAAGTCATAGCCTGCTTCGACAAGGGCGATGATGTTGATGTGATCCGTCTGGCGATGGCCAGTGGCATGTGAAGCCATGTCTGACAGCACAACATCAGCCTTCACGCCGCCCAGCGCATCGATGAGAACAGCTGGCGCATCGTCGTCATAGAAGTCCTTCTTGAAGATGGTGACGCCGGGAATGGGGTCCATGCCATGCATGTCGATGGCCACGACCCTGCCCCGCTTGGCCTCCGGGCCATCATCTGACTTGACGCGGGCGGCACTGACCTGGCTCCAGCCGCCGGGGGCTGCCCCCAAGTCAACAACGGCTCCACCGGGTTTCAGGAACTTGTACTTGTCGTCAATCTCGGTGAGCTTGAAGGCGGCACGGCTGCGATAGCCCAGCTTGCGCGCCTCATGTACATAAGGGTCATTGAGCTGGCGTTCGAGCCAGTTCTTCTGGGACACCGTGCGGCCCTTCCCCGTCTTGACGCGCACCTTGAGGCGGCCTGTGCCCAAACTGTCCCTGCTGCCTGGTCTTGCCATGTCAGATCCTCATTGCCTGCGCCCGACGTGGCCGTCAGCCTTCATGAGATGCGAGAGGATGCCTTCGCGAAGCCCACGGTCCGCCACACGAATGCGTTTGGCTGGGAAGGCAGCACGGATTTCGTCCAGGATGGCGCAACCCGCCAGCACAAGATCAGCGCGTTCGCGGCCGATGCAGCCGTTGCGGGCGCGCTCGGCATAGGTCATGTCGCGCATGGTGGTGATCACACGGTCTGCATCTGCCGCTTCGAGCCAGCAGCCATCGACGACGGAGCGGTCATAGTGGCGCAAGCCTAAATGTACGCCAGCGATTGTTGTGACCGTGCCAGATGTTCCGAGCAGATGGTCTGGACCAACATTCTGCACGTCGATCTCAGACACCTGGCTGATAAAGGGTTGAAGCAATCGTTGCACATCGGCACGCATGGCCATGAAGTTGTCGCAGCTGACATCACGGCCTCCACCATGACGTTCAGACAAGGTGACAACACCAGCAGCCAGGGAAATCCAGGCACGCACCACGCCGGCGCTGCCTTGCCGTTCCACCCACATGACTTCGGTGGAGCCGCCGCCGATGTCAAATACGATGGCCGATTGCGCCTGATGGTCAATCAGCGATTCCGCACCCGCGGCGGCCAGCATGGCTTCAGTCTCGCGATTGATGATTTCGAGGGCCAGACCGGTTTCGTTGGCCACCCTTTCAATGAATTCCGCACCATTTTCGGCGAGACGGCAGGCTTCCGTGGCGATGAGGCGCTTGCGCGCAACACCATGCCAGCGCAACTTGTTGGCGCAGACGCGCAGGGCGTCGATGGTGCGGTCCATGGCTTCCTGCTTGAGGCGGCCACTGTTGCCCAAGCCTTCGCCCAAGCGCACGATGCGCGAAAACGCATCAACAATCACAAAACCTGATTTGGTGGGTCGCGCGAGCAGCAGGCGGCAGTTGTTGGTGCCGAGGTCGAGTGCGCCATAACATGGAGCGTCTGGCAGTGCATGCCTGCTACTTGAGCGGCCATTTGCCCCTTTACGATTGCCCCGAGGGCCCGAGCCCCCTTTGTACAGGTGCCCTTGGCCTTCGCGGCCATTCGCAGCCTTGCGGCTGCCATTGGTCGCGTCCACGTCCAAAACCTTCCGGAAAGGCCGCTCAAGACGGGTTTCCCCGGAGCCGGACACTTCCCCCAAAACATTGCGTTGGCTGATACCTTAACAGGTTCTGACCCGGCGTAAAGAATTTCCCAATCTTGGCCTTAACTTGCAGGACCCTATTAACCCAGAATTGAGACTCTGGCGGGTACACATGCATGATTGGGCGGTGTGCGTATGCGTAATTATGGCAGGCAATGGTTTCGGGAAGGCTCGCTGATTGCCGAGTTCGGCGACAGTTTCGGCTCCGCCGTGCGCCAGCAAAAACAAGCACTTGCCCTCAATGCCGCCAAAGTTGACGCGGAGCTTGCTTCCAAGGCCAAATCCGAATTCATCGCCAACATGAGCCATGAACTGCGGACGCCCTTGAACGCGATCATCGGCTTTTCCGACATGCTGGCCACCAACACGGTGTCGTCGGCGGAAAAAGTCCAGCAATATTCAGGCTATATCAAACAGGCGGCAGAACACCTGTTGTCGCTGATCAATGGCATTCTCGACGTTTCCAAGATCCAGGCCGGCAAGCTGTCGGTTGATCTTGAGCCGGTGAACCTCATTTCCGTTCTCGATTCCACCTTGCTGATCACTGACGCCAAGGCGAAGGAAAAGAACATCGCCGTTGAAAGCCATGTTTCGGAAAAGTTGCCGTTGCTGTTGGCTGATCCGCTGCGCCTCAAGCAGATTATCATCAACCTCTTGAGCAATGCCGTGAAATTTACGCCGGAATGGGGCCGCGTGAGGCTTGATGCCTCCGTGCAGGTTGAAGGTTTCGCCACGATTTCCGTGAGCGACACAGGCCCCGGCATGGATGCCGCCGAGATTGAAACGGCCATGAGCCCCTTTGGCCAGGTCGATTCCGGCTTTGATAAGCGCCATGAAGGTACGGGCCTCGGGCTTCCTATCGCGCTTGCCCTCACCCGCCTGCATGGCGGGGACCTGAAAATCCAATCCGCCAAGGGTGCTGGCACCCGCGTCAGCGTTTACATTCCTCTTGCCACTGCAGCAGCAGTGCAATCCTCCAAGGGAGTTCATTGAAAACATGGACACACGTTCTCAGATGCCACAGCAGTCGCCAGCGCGCACGATGCAAGCCGCAGCGCCACAACCTCCCTTCGCCCAGGCCCAGCCCGCTGATGTTGAACGCATTGGCCGCATCGTCGCGGTGACGGGCGGACATGCGGTTGTGCTGCTTGATTCCCAAGAAGGCGTTTTCAACGACACTGCCAAAAGCCCGGAAATTGGCACGCTTCTGAAGGCAGACACGCATGGCGCCGTGACGCTAGCGCTGGTTTCCGCCCTGTCGGCGCCGATGCCGAGCCAGGATCGCAATGACCGCGAAATGCGCATTGTCGAAGTCGAGTTCATCGGCGAATTGCCGAAGAACAAGCAGGGTGTGCCCTTTGCCTTCCGCCGCGGCGTTTCGACCTATCCGTCGCTGGGTGATGCAGTCTATCGCGCCAGCCGGGCCGAACTGGCCCTGGCCTATGCCTGCGATGCTGATGCATCGGTGAAGGTTGGCCATATCCAGCAAGACCCCACCATTCCGGCTATGATCAAGATTGATGAAATGCTGGGCAAGCATTTCGCCATCCTTGGCACAACGGGCACCGGCAAATCCTGCACGGTGGCGCTGATCCTGCGCCGCATCCTGGAGAAAAACCCGCAGGCGCACATTCTTCTGCTCGACGTGCACCGCGAATATGCGCAATCGTTCCAGGGCATTTCGGAAATCATACAGCCCGACAACATGTCGCTGCCCTTCTGGCTTCTCAACTTTGATGAAGCGGTGGAAATCCTGGTGGGCAACCAGCCCAACCGCGATGCCGATGTGGAAATCCTGCGCGACATGATCCCCATTGCCAAGGCGCGCTATGCCGCCAACCAACGCCGCGACAAGGGCGGTGTAGCGGCGCGCAACGTCAACCCCGGCGATTTGGGCAATATCGGCGTTGATACGCCCATCCCCTATCGTACCTCTGATCTCGTCGGCGTGCTCGACGAGCATCTCGGCAAGCTTGAACTTAAGAACGACCTTGCACCCTACAAGCGCCTCAAGGCCAAGCTGGAATCGATTTCACGCGATCCACGCTATGCCTTCATGTTCGGCTCGCTGACGGTGCAGGACAACATGGCGCAGGTTCTGGCGCGCATCTTCCGCATTCCCGTCAACGGCAAGCCCATCGCCATTCTTGAACTTGGCGGCCTGCCCTCTGAAATCATCAACGTCGTTGTTTCTGTGCTGGCGCGCCTGGCGTTTGACTTCGGCGTATGGAGTGCGGGCAAGATTCCGATCACTTTCGTATGTGAAGAAGCGCACCGCTACGTGCCCAATGACAAGACCACGGGCTTCGAGCCAACCAAGCGTGCTATTTCGAAGATCGCCAAGGAAGGCCGCAAATATGGCGTGTCTTTGTGCATCGTGACGCAGCGCCCGGCTGAACTCGATCCAACCATCCTGTCCCAGTGCAACACGATTTTCTCGCTGCGTCTCACCAACGAGCGCGACCAGGACATCCTGAAGGCCGGCATTTCCGATGCTGCGGCGTCGCTGCTGGAATTCATGCCGACCATGGGTGCCGGTGAAGCCGTGACGTTCGGTGAAGGTGTGGCGCTGCCCACCCGCATCAAGTTCGACATGCTGCCTGCCAATGAACTGCCGCGTTCCAACACCGCCTCCTTCACCAAGAACTGGGCGAAGGACCTGCCGGATGACACCTTTCTACACGAGATCGTGGGCCGCTGGCGCGCCCAGACCTATAATCCCGACAGCGCCAACTATTCTGTTGAACAGCCGGCAGCGGCCGCTCCCGGGCATGTGCCGACCACGGCGCCCGCCGCGCCGCAACCGCACCTTAACGCCGGCTTCGGCCAGGCGGCACGTCCGCAAGCAGCCCCTGCTCCTGGGCAACCCGCCCAGCCCAGCATCCGCCGCAACCCGATTGGTGGCCAGCCGGCCGCACCGGCTGCCCAGCGTCCGGCAGCACCTCAGCCCTCCGCCGCGCAAATCGCCGACCGTCAGGAAAGCCTTGCCAACCTGCTGAAACAGTTCCGCAATTAGCTGATCGCGAGGGAACACTTGCCTTAAGCCAAGTGCCCCGCTAAGGAACCGCCATCCAAGACCGGGCTGCTTCGCCAGACTTATTGTGCAGCCCTGATTGGGGGATCGTCTAACGGTAGGACCGCGGACTCTGACTCCGCTAGTCTAGGTTCGAATCCTAGTCCCCCAGCCAACTTTAACTTATTGATTTAAAACAAAAAACCGACAGATAACCACTGCCGGTTTTGAAGTCTTGAGCTTGCGGGCGGAGATTACTTCGCTCGTGCCGCCTTCGCCTGATCGACCTTGGCGCGGGGTGGTTTGCCAGCGACCAAATCCTTGGCCTGGGCGATCCATTGGTCGCGCTTGCTGCGGCCCTTGAGCGCGAGTTTCGTATCGAGAGCGGCGAGCGCCTTCTCTGACAGATTGGCGAGATGTGAGAGTGTGGTGATGCCCTCTTGAACCAGCTGCTTGGCGATCTTCGGGCCGATGCCATCGATCAGCGAAATATCGTCTGCCACCGGTTTCAGGGATGGAATGTCAACAAGCTTGGCCGGGCGTTCGGCTGAGGCGGCCAGAGAGGCGAGCGCCCACTGCCAGTGAATTTCGGCGCGGCCATCGGGCCTGCCCTCATCCAGCCAGCGCTGATAGGCCAGCGCCCGGATCGTCTCTTCGTTGTAGCTCGGAATGATGTTGGCCATGGCGGCAGTCCCCTCAGTTGTGCATCTGAGGGGCGCATATCAGATTTTGCTGCAATGCACAATAAAATGTTGCAGTGCGTCAAAATCAGGGTGTGATGATCACCTTCGAGGCTTTGGCCTGGTGCAGAAGATCAAAGCCCTGCCCGGCTTCGTCGAGGGTGAATGTGTGGCTGATGAGGCTTTCCAATTCGAAGCCCGGGCCGGACAGCAATTGCATGGCGCGCGCCAAACCTTGCGGCGTTGCCGAATAGCTGGTGACCAGGCTGATCTCGCGGCGATAGATCTGCCAGAAATCGAAGGGCGTCTCGGGGCCCGGCTTTACGCCGAAGGGAACGATGGTGCCGCCATCACGCACCGTGCCGAGGGCCAGCCGCAGTGTAGCGGCATTTGTGGCGGTGAGGATGACCACATCGGCTCCGCGTTTGTGGCTCAAGGCCCTGGCTTTGGCAGGGAGATCGCCATCATTCGCCAATGAGATGTCGTCCGCGCCCCAGGTTTTCGCCACATCCAGCCTGTCGGCGCGCACATCAACGGCGATTACCTGAGCTCCAAGATGTTTCATCAGCGGTACAAAGAGCAGGCCGATGGCGCCGACGCCAACAATGGCCACGGTGTCTCCCTTCACGATAGGCACGCGCTCCACGGCGCGAAGACAGCAGGCCAAGGGCTCCATGAAGACGGCGCGCAAATCCGGCACATGGTCGGGGATTGGAATCACCGTATGCGGCGCGATGTCAGCGGGCACGCGGATCACTTCAGCAAAGCCGCCGGGGTCAACATTGGTGGCCTTGAAGGTGGGGTCCTGGGTTGGGCTGCCGCGGCGCGTATAATGGGATGCCGCGTCCGGTGCGTGATGGGCTACGGCGACCCGCAGGCCGGTGTCGAGACGCGTGCCGACAATCTCATGGCCCAATTGCACGGGCTTTGCCATGGTGGCGTCATAGACCTTCATCAGGTCCGTGCCGCACACGCCGCATGCCGCCATACGAACAAGAATGTCGCCTGGCCTTGCGCTGGGTGGCGGCACGTCGACCACTTCGACGTGACCCGTGTTGTTGCAAACCAGATGTTTCATGAGGAACGATCAACCGCTTTCCAAACAGGAATGCAAGGGCAAGCTGTCACATACCTGCCAGCGATCCATCAATCGAGCCGAAGAATAGCAAAACGCCCAAGGCGGTGATGACAAGGCCACCCCCGATCCGTAATACGGTGGCAAGAACCGCAAGATGACCGTCATTGCCGGAAAACAGGCGTTGCGCCAGCTTCTTGGCATAAACCGCCAGTCCGGCGATGAATGCCACTGCCAGAAAGGTTCCAAAACCCATGGCAAAGGTCGCTGCAATGCCGGCCCAGAGAAGGCCCATGCCATGCGCGAAGATCAGGACAAGGATGGCGCCGCTGCATGGCCTGATCCCGACGGCGAAAGACAGTGACAGTGCCTTGCGGAAAGACCAGTCGCCTGCCACATCGGTGGCCGTCGGAACATGGGCATGGCCGCAGCCACAATCGGGGCCATGGACATGATCTGCAGGCAGCGGATTGATGACCTCAAAGTGATGGCCTGTGTAGGCCTTCTCTGCCTGCGGCGGAGATATCGCCGTGCCATGCCAGATCGGCAAAGACCGCACGCCGCCCCACAGCAGGTATAGTCCTGCCAAGGCAATCAGCCCAAAACTTGCACTTTCGAGAAATGCAGCCGCATTCTTGGCCATGGCCCCTGCACCGTTGAGCAAAAGCAAAAGCGAGCAGACCAACACCACAGCCGTCAGAGCCTGGATGATTGAGCTTGCAAAGGCGACAATGATGCCGCGCCGCAGCTGGTTTTCAGTGGCTAGCAGCCAGGCTGATATCACAGCCTTGCCATGGCCGGGACCTGCGGCATGCAATACGCCGTAAATGAAACTGAGCAGCATCAGTGTCGATGCCGTATGGGACGGGTCGCCGGCGCCCATGGCGCGCAGTGATGTGGACATGGACTTGAAGTAATTCTGCTGCATGCCGCGCAACCACAAAACCGGGTCTTCCCGGAACGGCACCACATCAATCGTGCCGTCGGCATTGCGTGGCTGCACCAGCAGCCTGCGCTTGGCAAATGGTGCGGGTTCGCTCGCCACAGGATCCTCTGCACGCAGAATCTGCGGCATGGCCGCCACACCAACTGCAAGCGTCAGAAACAGCAAGAGGACCGTGAGCCATTTCATGGGGCGGTGCATGCGATCACAACGGGTTGAGCAAACAGCGCACCAAAATCCTCTTCCATGTCAGGTTTCCAATCCTTGCCTTTGGTGGCCAGCATGGTTTTCGTCTGGGTAGCTACAGGATCAGGCGGCAGCTCCATCAGATTGGCGGTGCAGCCCGCAGCCAAGGGGTGCGAGATCAGCAGGGGCGTCTTCTTGGAATACTCGAAATCGATGAAAAATTCCGGATCATAGACCTTGAGGCGGATTTCACCCTTGTGCGGGTCAAGCGGCGTTTCGAGCGGAACTGTGAACAGCAGTGTGAGCCGACCATCATTTGCGTTATAGGTCTGAATGCCGTTAGTCGCTTTGCCGTTCTTCTGCGGTTCGCCGTTGAAACGGAAGGCCACGAAGTAATCATAGCTGGCGAGCGACTCCAGGTTCTCCTGCGTCAAGCGCGCCAATTCATCCGGCTCATAAACGCCGTTGCCATTTGCATCGAGACCATCCAGCGCGTCCTTTGCATAGGCAGGATCCGTGGTCCACTCAACACGTACGCCTGTGACCATGCCGTCGGCAGACAACAAGACCTTTGATCGCATCTCGACCCAGACGTGCGGATGGGCCATCGCCTGCATGGGCGCTATCGCAACGGCCAGCAAGAAGACCAGCCCTGCAAGTTCACCACCAGGAATGCCAACGCTTCTTTTCATTAGGAACGCCATGATTCGGGTATTAGCCGAAATCATGGCGTCATTATAATGATGGATTCAAAAGGTTCGGGTCGACCTGTTACAGCCGATCAGAACCAGCCTGCCAACAGACCAATGCCCGTTGCGGCACAAATCGTGCCACCAATTTTCATCACACGGACCATTAGCGGATGGCTGAGCTTGGCAACGGCAAGGCCGAGCGACATGCCAATGGCATGCAGAATGCCCGTGGCAATCAAAAAGCCGGAGGCAAATCCTGCGGCGGCTGCTTCAGCAGGCATCTCAGCGCCATGTGCGAAGCCGTGGAAGATGCCGAACAGACCGACCAGAGCTGTGGCGACGCGCAGGGGGGCCTTCCATTGCAGGGCAACGACAGTGCCCAGCACAATCACCGAGGCCGCAATGCCGGTTTCAACAGCAGGCAAAGCGAAGCCCGTCATGCCGACCAGTCCGCCTGCCAGCATCACCGTCATGAAGGTTGCGGGCAAGGCCCAGAGGGCACGGCCGCCCAGAATGACAGCGAAAGCGCCCACAGCCACCATGGCCAGCATGTGATCGAGGCCCGTGAAGGGATGCAAGAAACCGTCCATAAAACCGTGAACGTGACCCGCCGGCCCGACATGGGCTTCGGCTGCCGTTGCCATGGCGGCGAGGGCCAGAATTGATGCGACAAGTTTCTTCATGTGCTGCTCCATTGCTCCTGCTCCGGCGCGGGGCTTATCCGTTGAGGGCCCGTCCGCCGTTCAAGGGGTTTTAGCAGCCGTGCAGGCGCGCGCCAGTGTCATTTTCACCGGGCGCACCCACAAAACCGACATGTATCAAGCAAAGCCTGGCGGCACCTTGTTGGCAAAGTTTGTGGCGTCTTCATAGGCCGCACAGACGCGCAGCACCGTGCGGTCGTCGAACATGCGGCCCACGACATGCAGGCCGATCGGCAGACCCGCCTTTGTGAAACCGCAAGGCACGCTGGCGGCGGGTTGTTGCGTCAAGTTGAAGGGATATGTGAATGGAGTCCAGTTCACCCACTTGCCCGTGTTGTCCGGGTCGGCGGGCTGCAACAATCCTGCGCCGAAAGCCGGGATGGGAAGCGTTGGGGTAATCAACACATCATATTTTTCCATGAACAGGCGCATCTTCGTGCCCAGTGCACCACGCTGCCGGTTGGCTTCGAAAATATCCGCCACAGTGATGGCCGCCGCCTGCTCCACGACATCGGCC
>CALMEZ010000304.1 GCA_937864985.1 uncultured Alphaproteobacteria bacterium | reverse complement strand
CCGGCGCCCTCGTCGGCGGCCTCTACGGCGTCTCGCTCGGCGCGGCCTTTTTCGGGGAAAGCATGTTCCACACCGAGCGCGACGCGTCGAAGGTCGCGCTCGGCCACGGCTCGAAGGTCGGCCTCCCCATGGCCGACAAAATCCGCAAGGCCGGGGAGCCCACGAAGGTCACGCCGGCGGAGAAGAAGGCGAAGAGCGGCGATTGCCTACTTCACCTTCAACACAATGCCAAGCGAGGGCGTGGTTGCCTTTTCGCCGGGCATGGAGACGTAGGGCTCGGTTTTCTCGACGATGGAAATCGTGCCGCGTTCGACGAAGCCAAGGACGTGACGCTCAAAGCTTCCGGTCCACAGTGTTTTCTTCACGGTCAGCACGATGATACCGCCGGGCCTGGTGATCCTGATCAATTCATCAAGGCCTTCAGCACCAACATGGCCTGTGGTGAAGACGCCCGCAGAAATGACGCCGGCAAAGTGACCCGTGGAGAAGGGCAGGGCACTGCCCAATGCCAACTGGTGCAAGGCGTTGTAACGGCCTTTGCGGCGGGCGACATCGAGCATGCCGCTGGAAACGTCAAGGGCCTCGACATGGGTGTAGCCCATGATGTCAAGCCATTCGCCGATGAGGCCGGTGCCGGCGCCTGCATCCAGTATGGGGCTTGCCCCTTTGGGCAAATGGCGGGCCAGAAGGGCGAGACAGATCGACGGATGGCGATAGCCGGCGACGGCCATTTCGGCGTCATAGGTTTCGGCCCAGGCGTCGTAATGGGCGGCCACGTCTTCTGTTGATTTCGCGTCATAGACGGCGCCGAGGTAACCTTGATGCTGGGAGTGTGCCATGGTGTTGCGGGGTTGCTCTTTTGCTTTTCTGAGATCGTGCTAGCTTAACGCCATGATGACGCCAGAGGAAGAGCGCGAGGTCAGGGAGATCATTGCGATGATCCCGATGATTGCCACCTATCACGGGCCGGTGACACGGCTGGGTGGCCTCACCAACCGCGTTTATGCGCTGTCGAGTGCTGTATTGCGTGTGCCCGGCAAGGGCACGGAGGAATACATTAACCGGGCCAACGAGGCGGCGGCGGCGCGTGTGGCGAGTGATGCCCATGTGAGCCCGGAGGTTCTCTATGCCGACGTGCAGACGGGGTTGATGGTGACGCGGCTGGTCAGTAACGCGGTCACCATGTCGCCCGCATTGTTTCGTGACAGGCCAGGCGCGCCAGCGCGGGCGGGCCAGGTGTTTCGCCGGTTGCACCGGTCGCATGGGGTGTTTCCGTTCTGCTTCGAGCTGTTCGCGATGATTGATGATTACCTGAAGGTGTTGTCCAGCAAGGATGTGGCCTTGCCCGAGGGCTATCACGATGTGGTGCGCGAGGCAGGGGCACTGCGCAAGGCATTGGCCAAGCGACCTGTGCCGCTGGTGCCGTGCCATTGCGACCCCCTGTGCGAGAATTTCCTGGATGACGGTACACGCATGTGGATCGTTGACTGGGAATATTCCGGCATGAACGACCCGATGTGGGACCTGGGCGATCTTTCAGTGGAGGGCGGCTTTTCCGCGGCGCAGGACGAGGAGGTGCTGCGTGCCTATTTTGGCGGCGAACCCACACCCTTCGACCATGGCCGCATGGTGATCTACAAGGCGATGTGTGACCTGCTGTGGACGTTGTGGGGCCTGATTCAACTGGCCAACAACAACCCGGCCGATGATTTCCGGGCCTATGCCGATGGGCGGTTTGCCAGGTGCAAGGCGCTGATGGGCACGGCGGAGTTTGCGGCGCATGTACGGAATGTTGGTTAGTTGCTGGACATCTTCATCAAGAGAACTGTCATGCCGACAAAGGCAGAAGTGATGGTGCGGGATGGAAGGATTTTTGCGTCTGATTTGGATTGATCGAACTAATCACCGTGATGCCGTCATTCCAAAAGTGCGCCACCGCGCGCTGTTTGGAACCCCGCTTTTCCTGGGTGCAAAATCAAAGCGGGGTTCTAGATGGTCCGCGCTTGTGGACCTCTGGAATGACGCCGCCGGGATGATCAAGCTCTCATTTGGACAATTCCATTTTACAGACAAAATGGCAAACTATGTCTGTAAGTCACACCCACCTTACCGCATAAACCTGTGGCAGGGTGCTGGAGACGAGGCCCCACTTGTCACCGCTGTTTTCGCTGATCCAGACATTGCCTGTGGTTGAACCCATGACGAGGCGTTTGCCGGTATCGTCAATGGCGAGGCCATGGCGGAAGATGACGTCGTAGGCGTGTTTCTGGGGCAGGCCGTTCTTGAGGCTCTTGAAGGTCTTGCCGCCGTCCTTGGTGCGCGTGACAACCAATGCGCCGCCGACGGGAATGCGCTTTTCATCCTTGATGCCGGGCACGAACCAGGCAGTGTCCGGGTCTTTCGGATGCATGACGACACCAAAACCAAATGAAGATGGCTTGGCGCGCACCCGCGTCCAGGTTTTTCCGTCGTTCACGGATTTGAAAATGCCGGCGTGATGCTGCACCCAGAATTTTGTGGGGTCGCTGGGGCTTTGCACCATCATGTGGGGGTCTTGCCCATCGGGGCTTTCTTTTTCGGCCTTCGGGCCGTCATCAAAGCTCATGCCGTGGGCAGACTGGGCCCATGTCTTGCCGCCATCCTCCGTGCGCCAGACGCCACCGCAGGAGACGGCGACGCGCACCGTATTATGATCACGCGGGTCAACGCAGATGGAATGGATGCCGGGAATATCGGCACCGCCGCCCAGCCACTTGTTGCGATCGGGGTGACGCCACAGGCTTTCCATGATCTCCCAGGTTTCGCCGCGATCCCGTGAGCGGAACAGGCCGCCCGGCATGGTGCCGGCCCAGAGCGTTCCCTTTTCACTGGGTCCGCCGGTTTCCAGCGCCCAGATCAGCTGTGTCGACCAGTTCACATCCTTGCCCCAGCCGTCCTTGTCCACTAGGCCTTCAGGCTTTTCGGGATATTTGGGTGCGGGGATTTCAACCCACGTTTTCTTTCCCTTGTCGCGCCGATGCAGCTTGATGCCGAAATGGCCGTGGTTGAGGGCGGCATAGTCGGTGCCGTCGCGCGGGTCGCGCAGCATGAGGGTGACATTGTCGCCAAGGAAATGGGCGTCCTTCACCTTCCATTCACTACCGGATTTCTTCAATTCGAAGAGGCCTTTGCGCGTGGAGACCATAACGGTGTTTTGCATTTCAACCTCCTGACAGGGCCTGCATGACCCAGACTTCGCTTGAAACGCCGACGGCGTCAGATTGTTTCTCAAGGTCGGTGATGGCCTTGCCATCGACGAGAATGCGCATGTGCTTGCGGACATGTCCCTGGTCATCCAGCACATAGGTGCCGAGGCGCGGGTTCTGGGCAAAGGCCTCGTCCAGCACTTGGCGCACGGTTGCACCTGTCGCGTCCACTGTGGGACAATCCACGTGGCGGCGCAGGTTTGAGGTGAAATGAACCGTGGCCATGCGGCAAAGCTATCATGTTGCGCTGGCTTGGCAATGACGTATGAAGTGGCCGGCATGAAACGGCGATCACTTTTTCTCACCCTGATGTTGTGGCCAGCAGCGGCATTTGCCCATTCCTACAAGGCAGGTTCCATTGAAATTGGCCATGCCTGGGCGCTGCCCAGCCAGCAGACCGAGGGGCAAGTTTTTTTCCCGATGCTGAGCGCGGGCAAGGAAGCAGACTCACTGGTTGCGGCGCGCAGCGACATGGCTTCGATGATCGAGTTGCGGCAGAACAACCGTTACGATGATCCGCCGCTCAAGGAGATGGTGCTGGCGCCGGGTAAGCCTTTCCCGATGCGGCCCACGGCGTTTCACTTGCGGCTGATGGGTTTGTCCAAGCCGCTGGTGAAGGGTGACAGATTCCGGATGGTGCTCGATTTTCTCAACGCCGGCGAGGTTGAAATCGAAGTGCATGTGCAGGATAAGCCGGGCGAGTAGTTGAGGGGGATGAGATGAAAGCGAAGATCACCTGGATCAATGGCCGAACGTTTCTCGGCGAAAGTGGCACGGGCCACGGCATCATCATGGATGGCGCGCCGGAAGCGGGTGGCCGTAACCTAGGGCCGCGCCCCATGGAAATGATGCTCCTGGGGCTTGGCGGTTGCACGGCCTTTGACGTTGTGATGATCTTGGAGAAATCGCGCGAGAAAGTCTCGGGCTGCGAAGTGGAGCTTGACGGAGACCGGGCGGGGGAAGACCCGAAGGTGTTTACGGCGGTCAAGATGATCTACACGCTGACCGGCGAAAACCTGAAGCCTGCCGTTGTCGAGCGCGCCATCAAGCTTTCGGCGGAGAAATATTGCTCGGCCTCGAAGATGTTCGAAAAGACCGCCACCATCAACCATGAATGGCGCATTGTGGATACTGCGAAGCCCGCGGCTTAAGCAGGCATTAACCACGTCTTTCAAGATCAAGTGCTGAAGAGGTAACCTTAACGGGTGCTTTAACGCGTGGGCGGCTATCCCGGCATCAGGGAGACTGTTCATGAGTGATGCCGCCAATACCGCCGTTCTTTCCAATGCACATGAAGGGCTGGGAAAACCCCGGGCGGCATTGCTCCTCGCGGCGTTCATTTCCACGTCACTGCTGAGCGCGCTTCTCCTCTTCCTCGTGCAGCCGCTGATGGCGCGGTTCATGTTGCCGCTCCTGGGTGGCTCGCCGTCGGTGTGGGCCGTGACCATGTGTTTCTTTCAGGCCGCATTGCTGCTGGGCTATGCTTACGCCCATGCGCTGAACCGTTTTGTGCCGCTGCAGGCGGGGATCATCATTCATGGCGTATTGATGCTGGCGGCGATCTCGGTCCTGCCGGTTTCGATTTCCGGCGAGACGGTGGCCCCCTATGCCAACCTGCCGCAGAGCCTTGCGTTGTTGTGCGTGCTGGCGACGACCATTGGCCTGCCGTTTGCCGTAATGTCGGCCAACGCGCCGCTGATCCAGAGCTGGTTCAGTGTTTCTGGCCACAAAGACGCTGATGAACCCTATTTTCTCTATGGCGCCAGCAACCTGGGCAGCATTGCAGCACTTCTGGTTTACCCGACGCTGATTGAACCGGTCACTGGTCTGCAGGAACAATCCGGCCTGTGGGCGCGGGGGTTCATGTGGCTTGCCGTGGCCTTGCTCACTTGCGGGGCGCTGGTGGCGGGCCGCAGCCGCGTTCGCGCCACTGTGAGTGATGGTGCGGTGCAGCCGATCAGCTGGTCCACCTGGATTTACTGGCTGGCCATGGCTTTCCTGCCGTCGGCGTTGCTGGTGGCCTGGACCAATCACTTGACGACGGACATGGCAACAGCCCCCTTTCTGTGGCTGCCGCCGCTGATCCTTTATCTGGTGTCATTCATTGCGGTGTTCCGCAAGACGGCCTGGTTCTCGCCGAAGAGCTTGCGCATGGCGCAGCTTCTCACCATTCCCTTCACGCTGGTGCTGATCGACGGCACGCATTACCTGCTGATGGTTCCGATGATGGTGATCGGCGCGATCACCTTCTTCGCCACGGCGTGCATCTGCCACCGCCAGATGTTTGAAACGCGGCCTGATGCCTCGCACCTCACAGCTTTCTATCTCACCATGTCGCTCGGTGGCGTGCTGGGCGGGTTGTTCGTGTCGCTGGTGGCGCCGGTGATATTCCACGACGTGTCAGAATATCCGCTGTTGCTGATGCTGGCGGTGTTCCTGTCGGCTGACGTGATGCAGGATGAAAAGATCCGCGCTGACTTGAAGAAGCCTGTTCTGATTGCCGCTGTGGCGGTGGGGGTTGCCGTGCTGGCCCATGGGGCCGGACTTCTGTTGCACAAGCCGGCCTGGGTTGGCAGCAATGCCGCGCTGATCGGCTTTTTCGCCGCAGCCACTTTTCTGTTCATGCGGGCTGAGCGCAAGCTTCTGATGTCGATTTTCGTATTCCTGCTGATCGTGCGGGCCGGCGTGCCGGAAGACACGCTGGTGTCACAGGCACGCAACTTTTTTGGCGTGTTGTCGGTGAAGCAGGGAGAAGAATATTCGACCATGTATCATGGCACGACTGTGCATGGCGCGGAGTTCATGGCGGACCTTGCACTGCCCCAAGGACAGAAACCACGTCCTCTCACTTATTACGCACCGGATGGCGGCATGGCACGGGCCATTGCAGCAACGCAGCTGCGCCTTAAGGATGCGCCGGGCACCAAGACCTATGGCGTCGTGGGGCTGGGGGCTGGTTCGCTGGTCTGTTACGCGCAGCCGGGTGAACGCTGGAAGACATTTGAAATCAATCCGGACGTAGTGGCGGCGGCCCGTGATCCAAAGCTGTTCAACTTCCTTGACCGTTGCGGCAAGGATGTGCCTGTCGTCGTCGGTGATGCGCGCCTGACGCTACGCGATGAAGCACCGGCCAGCTATGACCTTCTGGTGATTGACGCGTTTTCGTCCGACTCCATCCCCGTGCATCTGATCACCACGGAAGCCATGCAGCTTTATTTCAGCAAATTGAAGCCGGATGGGTTGCTGGTGTTCCACGTGTCGAACCGGCACATGGAACTGAGTTCCATCGTCGCGGCAAATCTTGCCGTGCTGCAGATCAGCGAGGGCAAGATTTATGCGCGCCACGTGATCCACCAGCCGGCTGTCGAGAAGATTTCCGACACGCCGTCCGAAGTCGTTGTGATGTCGCGCAGCGAGGCCGCCATCGCGGCCGCCGATTCCAATCCGGAAATCAAGCCGCTGGCGGAAGCAGCGCCCGGCATCCGCGCCTGGACGGATGATTATTCCAATATCCTTGGGGCCATTATCCGCAATCTCGTGGACTAAGCCTCACTCCCTCCTGCGGGCCTTGAATTTGCCATCAGGGTTCGCATGATGGCGGGCCTTGACGATGGGAGGTTCCTGGATGCGCTGGCTGGCTTTGCTGATGGTGTTTGCGGGAATGCCGCAGGCCCTGGCAGACGAGGGAAAAGTTCTGGATGGGCCAGCCATCATAACTGACCTTGCCGGCAAGACAGTGCGTGGGGCCTATGCCGACGGCACCAGCTTCACGGAAACTTTCTGGCCGGATGGCAAGGACACCTATTGGGACCCACGCGGCACATCGACGGGGCATTGGTCGGTTGAAAACAACCTGATGTGCTTTGTCTATGACTCTGGTGAGCTGATGTCAGGTGGATGTTTCCAGGTGGTGCGTTCAGCGCGTAATTGTTTTGATTTCTATGCTGCGCCGGCCAATGGGAAGGAAGGTGCCGCAGCCAAGACGGATGGTCGCTATGTCGCGCGGGCCAGCGCTGATGGCGTGGATGGGACATGCCCGGTGGACCTGCAGGTTTGAGGTCGAACAGGGTTGGTTGCGTGCCCCGCCCAGTTGCGGCAATGTTGAAGCATGACTGATCACAAGATCCGCGATGCCGCAGATTTCTTGCTGACTCTGTGGCGGGAGCAAAAGCGGTGTGCTGCTCTGCCCGAAGCGCTGCAGCCGCGCAGCCGTGCCGAAGCCTATCGCATGCAGGCGCATCATGAGGTTGTTTCTGCCGAACCGCTGGCAGGCTGGAAGATCGCAGCGACCAGCGTGGCCGGGCAAAAGCATATTGGCGTCGATGGGCCGCTGGCCGGTCGCTATATTGCAGAGCGTGTTGTTGCTTCCGGTGGCGCCATTCCGTTTGGTGCCAATCACATGCGGGTGGCGGAAATCGAATTTGCCTTCCGCGTGGGGCGTGATTTGCCTCCACGGTTTCAATCCTATTCCGAAGATGAAGTGTTTGATGCCGTTGCCTCAGCGCATCCGGCCATTGAAATCCCTGACAGCCGCTTCGACCATTTTGAAACCGTTGGGGCGGCGGCACTGATTGCCGACAATGCTTGCGCCAATTGGATGGCGATCGGTTCTGCCATGCCTGAGGCGTGGCGCAGCATGGATCTCGCTGCCTTTGGGCCAGTGGGTCACGTCAACGACAAGCCGGCAGTTCAAGGCAAGGGCGCGAATGTGCTGGGTTCACCGCGCATTGCCATGACCTGGATTGCCAATGAACTGTCAGGCCTTGGTGTGACGTTGCGCGAGGGACAGTTTGTGACCACAGGTACCTGCCTTGTTCCCATGGCGATTTCACAAGGTGATACGGTAACCGGCGATTTCGGTGTGCTGGGCACCATCACCGTGAAACTCACATGACAGGTCATGAGCTGTTCATCCCCGTGGCGCTCGGCATCAGTTTGGCCGCGGCAACAGGATTTCGCGTTTTCCTGCCACTGCTGGTTATGGGCCTTGGGGTGAGGGAAGGTTTGCTTCCTATCTCGGCAGGTTTTGACTGGGTGGCGACGTGGCCTGCCCTTGTGATGCTTGCCGTTGCATCTGTCACCGAGATTGCAGCCTATTACATTCCCGGCCTCGATAACCTGCTGGATGGATTGGCCGGCCCAGCTGCCGTGGTGGCAGGCATTCTGGTTTCGGCTGCGGTGCTGGGGCCGGGGTTTGATGGCAGTCCCATGTTGAAGTGGACGCTGGCCATCATTGCGGGTGGCGGCGCTGCTTCCGTGACGCAAACGGCCACAACGCTGCTGCGCGGCAAATCCACCGTGTTGACAGGCGGGGCGGGCAATCACGTTGTGGCCACGGGTGAAATCTTCGGTGCGCTTGGCCTTTCACTTCTCGCAGTGGTTCTGCCTTATGTTGCGGTTGCGATCGTGTGCATTGTGGGGCTTTTGGCATTCCGCGTGTGGTGGTCGCGGCGCATGGCCAAATCGTTAAAATAGTTCATCTTTTCGCTTTCCCTGAAAACTGTCCCCAATTGTGCCTGTCCGTTAAGTCGGCTTTTACCCTTCCCGTTCATGAATGGTGGCAATGCAACCCAGTCTGTTTGCTCAGTCTGTTCAATAAATGTGGAAGCTGAATGGCCGCACGAGTCCTGATTGTCGAAGATGAACCGGCACAACGCCGGATTCTCGAAGAGTGTGTGAAGCGTTTCGGCTTCGAAGCCTATTGCGCCGAATCGGGCCGCAAGGGTCTTGATGTGTTGCGCGGACCGGGCGGCAGCACGATTGAACTTGTGATCCTCGACCTGATGATGCCCGAGATGGACGGGCTCGAATTCCTTGAACAGATGCAGACGGTGCGTGGCGACTTGCCTGTCATCGTGCAGACATCGCAAGGTTCGATTGAAACGGTGATCAAGGCCATGCGCGCCGGTGCTGATGATTTCGTGGTGAAGCCTGTCTCGCCCGAGCGCCTGAAAGCCTCGATGCAGAATCTCCTGAAGGTCAATGCGCTGACGGAAGAGGTGAAGCGCCTCAACAAGAAGATTGGCGGCACGCTGACTTTTGATGATCTGGTTGCCGCAGCGCCTGCCATGTCCAATGCCATGCGGCTGGGACGGCGCGGGGCGCAATCCAATATTCCAATCCTGATCGAAGGTGAATCAGGCGTCGGCAAGGAAATGATTGCACGTGCCATCCAGGGTGCCAGCGACCGGGCGGGCAAGCCGTTTGTGACGGTGAATTGCGGCGCCATTCCGGAAAACCTGGTTGAGTCCATTTTGTTCGGACACGAAAAGGGCGCTTTCACGGGTGCCACCGCGAAACATAACGGCAAGTTCCTGGAAGCCGATGGCGGAACGCTGTTCCTCGACGAAGTGGCAGAACTGCCGCTGGACCTGCAGGTGAAGCTGCTGCGCGCCATCCAGGAGGGCGAGATTGATCCGGTAGGATCGCGCCGCACGGTCAAGGTCAATGTGCGCATCATCTCGGCCACCAACCGCAACATGATCGAGATGGTGAAGGCCGGCCGCTTCCGGGAAGACCTTTATTACCGCCTCAATGTGTTCCCGATCATGATTCCGCCGCTGCGCGAACGCAAGGAAGACATTGGCGGGCTGGTTTCACATTTCATCACGCGCATTGCCGCGGAAGAGGGCCGCAAGGTGCGTGGCATTGATCCGCAAGCCCTGACCATGCTGATGGCCTATTCCTGGCCAGGCAATGTGCGCCAATTGGAAAACACCGTGTTTCGCGCCATCGTGTTGTGCGAAGGCGATGTGCTGACGGTGCAGGATTTCCCGCAAATTGCCTCGCTGGTTGACGGCTATGACGTGACAGTGCCGGCGGCGCCGAGCCATGTGCCGGCCCAGCCGGTGGCGTCACAAAAGACGCAAGCTGCCCAGGTGGATGATGGTTCGGCACTTGGAATTCCCGTGGTTACGGAAGGTGGCCATATCCGCAAGCTGGAAGAGGTGGAGGCCGACATGATCCGCCTTGCTCTTCACAGGTATCATGGCCAAATGTCTGAGGTTGCTCGGAAATTGGGCATTGGACGGTCTACCCTCTATCGCAAGATGAAGGATTTCGGGCTGGAAGAAATCGCCTCTTGACCTTATGGAAGGTCAAAATTCCGTCGCGATGATATTGCAATCATGCAACCCGGGGTCTAGGACATACGGCGTCATCTGGGGGACCGATGAAGAAGCTTCTTGTCAGTTGTGTTTCAGCCATCGTGTTGGCAGGCGTCGCCATGCCTGCCGACGCGGATACGCTTTTCAAGCGCCGCAAACCCAATTTCTTTGAAAAGTTGTTTGGCATCGGCCATGTCAACGAGAACAATAATAGCGGCGGCCTGTTTGGTGGGCGAAAGCGGCAGCCACAATGGTGGGAAAACACGAATAGCAACGGCGACACTTCGCTGTATGGCGGTGAACCCGGAACCTATACCAAGAAGGCCAAGAAAGCGCCTGTCCAGCAGGCTGCCTATGTTGACCCCGAAGTTGCGTCCGGCATCGGCATGGGGAACCTCACCTATATTCCTCCGGTTGTCGTGCCGGTGGTTGATCCGTCTTTCTCCAAACTGACGGTCGAAGGGGCCGACAACAATGCCATTCGGTTGGTGCTGTCGGACCGGGGCACGCAGATCCGTTCGTCCGGCGACATCCGCAAGGCGGTGCTGGACTATTACAAGGCTTCAAGCTTCAAGCCGCTGTGGACCAGCAATGGTGCAGTGACAGAGCGGGCCATCGGCCTTCTTGGCTATTTGGCCAAGGCAGATGAAGACGGCTTGGCGGCAAACACATATTTGCCGAAGCCGCTGACGGATTTCTTTGCACCGCAATCGCAAATTGACGGCGACAGTCTGGCCGCCGCCGAACTGGATGTGGGCCTCACAGTTGCTGCTGTGACCTATGCGCAGCATCTTTCTGGTGGCGCTTACGAACCAAATCGCCTTTCCGGGTACAATGACCTGAAACCCGAGAAGGCGGATGCCGTTGCGACGCTCAACGCCATTTCATGGATTTCACAGCCTGAGAAATATCTGGCGGGGCTTGCGCCTAAACACCCGGCCTACGCCCTGTTCAAGGCAGAGCTGGCGCGCTTGCAAACCACTGATGATGCGCAGGATCAATTCCCTTCCGGCCCACGGGTGAAGGTGGGCAAGTCTGATCCGCGCATTCCGCAGCTGCGCGATATCATGTTGTCGATGAACTACCTCGGGGAAATGGACGCCATTGTCGATTCCGAAAAGGAAGAAGTTCTCGACAAGAAATTGTCGAAGGCGCTGAAGTCCTTTCAGGAGTCCAAGCGCATTGCGCAGACCGGTGTTCTTGATGATGCAACGGTGAAGGCCTTGTCCGGCCCGGACAAGAACCAGATGCGCGAGACCTTGATCACAAACATGGAGCGGGTGCGCTGGCTTCCAAAAGACCTTGGCCGCCGTCATGTCTTTGTGAACCAGGCGGCGTTCCGCGTTGATGTCATGGATGACGGCAAGCCGGTGTGGTCCAGCAAGGTTGTTGTCGGAAAACCGATGACACAGACGGCTGTGTTCAGTGATGCCATGGAGACGGTGGTGTTCAACCCGTCATGGGGTATTCCGCAGTCCATTCTGCTCAACGAATACCTGCCGAAGCTTAGGCGTGACCCGGGCTATCTGGACCGTATCGGCTTCAAGGTGGTGAACAGCAGCGGCAAACTCGTGTCGTCCAGTTCCGTGAACTGGTATGGCGTGGGCAGCAATTCGCAGATCGGCGTGCAGCAGCCGCCGGGTGCTGTCCAGGATGAGCCCGATGATCTGCCGCAACTGGGCCTGGTCACCGCCTTGGCAACCATCATCACCACCAGTCACGGCACGGTGCTGGGCTGGATTGGCGGCATTGAAACTTACGACGGCAACGTTTGGGAACTGCATCCGCTGGTCGTCAGCGCGCGTGCGCAAGGGCGCGGCATCGGACGCAAACTGGTTGAAGACCTTGAAGCACAAGTCGCGGCGCGCGGCGGAATGACTTTGTGGGTGGGCAGCGACGACGAAGACGGAATGACTTCGCTTGCCGGCGCTGATCTTTACCCAAATCCGCTGGAACATCTGGCCCAAATCAAAAACCTGCGTGGCCATCCTTACGAGTTCTATCAAAAGCTGGGCTTCGCCATTTCGGGCGTAATGCCCGATGCCAACGGCTTCGGCAAGCCGGACATTTTCCTGGCCAAGCGCGTCACTCCAAAGTCCGAACCGGTAGCGTTCAAACTCAAAGTCAACGACGAAATCGAAATTCGCATGCTGGAAGAATCCGACGCGGAAACAGTCTTCGCCGCCGTTGACCGCAATCGCGAACATCTGCGGGAATGGCTGATCTGGGTGGATCGAACAGACAGTCCTGAAGTCACGCGGCAATACATTCACGACTCCAAGCTCCGCTATGAAAACAAGGAAATGATGTCCGGCGGTATCTGGTTGATGAAAATACATCGTCACGAAACCGGGGCGGTTTTCAACCGGCTGCGCCAGCCAGCCAAGCACGGTCAGCATGCCGACGCGGAAGGCAGTCACGCCGGCGTCAGCCGCGACATCGCGCTGACATGGCTGGGCATCCAATTCGCAAAGTCGGCGCGAGCCGCCTTTGATCTGTCGCCGCTCGAGGGATCAGCGTTGGCCAAAGAGGAAACGATCGTATCCGGCATGGCGGGGCGTTACGCCTCCGCGCTCCATGCGCTCGCCGCCGAGAGCGGCGCCACGGCCGCCGTCGGCGCGGCCCTTTCCTCTTTCCAGAAGCTGATCGACGAGAGCCCGGACCTGCAGCGTCTGGTGAAGAGCCCGGTCTTCTCGGCGGAAGACCAGACCAGGGCGCTCTCCGTCATTCTCGACAAGGCCGGCATTTCCGGCGTCGCCGCCAATTTCATCAAGCTCGTCGCCGCCAAGCGCCGCCTGTTCGCCATCTCCGACATGATCGCGGGCTACGCGAAGCTCGAAGACGCCGCCAACGGCGTCACGCGCGCCGTCGTGACGGCGGCCGCGCCGCTCACCGACGCGCAGACGAAGGCCCTGCGCGACCAGCTCGCCGCCGTCGCCGGCGCCAAGTCCGTGGACGTCGATGTGAAGATCGATCCCGCCATCATCGGCGGCCTTGTCGTCAAGGTCGGCTCGCGCATGGTCGATTCTTCGCTGAAAACCAAACTCAACGCCATTCGCACACGCATGAAAGAGGTCGGCTGATGGATATCCGCGCCGCTGAGATTTCCGC
>CALMEZ010000303.1 GCA_937864985.1 uncultured Alphaproteobacteria bacterium | reverse complement strand
TCGAGACGCAGGGGATCCAAGTCGTCGAAGTTGGCGATGCGTGGCAGGCGCGGGACGCAGATGGTGAGCGGGGCATTCGCGGCTTGTGGCAGGGATTCGAGGGCGACGGCATCCTCGGCGGGCAGTTTGGCGGCGTCGGCAAAATGGGGAATGATGCCGAGGCTGGGCCAGCCGGTGTGTGTGGCGATGGCGCGGGCACCGTCTTCAAACAGGCTGGCGTCACCGTGGAATTTGTTGATCAGGAAGCCCTTGATGCGGGCTGCGTCCTCCCCTGAAAGGACGGCCCTGGTGCCCACGATGGAAGCGATCACGCCACCACGATGAATGTCTCCAATCAGGATGGCGGGGCAATTCACGGCTGCGGCAAAGCCCATGTTTGCAAGGTCACCGTCACGCAGGTTTGACTCGGCTGGCGAGCCTGCACCTTCGATCAGGATGATGTCATGTTTGGATGACAATTTGTTATAACTATCAATGATATAGGGAAGATAATTCTGGCGTTGCCTGAAGTAGTCACGGGCCGTCAGTGTGGCCTCCCGTCGACCTTGGACGATGACCTGCGCCCCGGTTTCGCTTTCCGGCTTGAGCAGTACTGGGTTCATATGAACGCTGGCTGCGATGCGGGCCGCTCTTGCCTGGAGGGCCTGGGCCCGGCCAATTTCGCCGCCATCGGCTGTTGCCGCGGCATTGTTCGACATGTTTTGCGGCTTGAAGGGTGCGACCTTCACACCCCGATTGGCCAGGAGACGGCACAGGCCTGCCACGATCAGGGACTTGCCGACATCGGAGCCGGTGCCCATGAACATGATGGACTTGGCGGTCATTGCGGCGCCTGGGAAATCACATGGGCATAAGAGCCCATAACGCCGCCGATGCGCTGGCCGATAGAGCCGAGGTCGTTGCCCGCCGCATCCTTGACCGTGAATAGGGGGCTTGCCGGCGCCTGATTGAGAATAATGGAATAATGGAATTCGTGGCCACGCAGGCTGCCGGTCCATGGGCCGTTCAATGAATGAAGCTGGCGATATCCCAGAGACAACTTGCGCACCTTGAAGGACGTGGTGACGGGTAACAGGCCCGCCATCGGGTGCGCTGTTCCTTGTGCGTCGACCAGGGCGTTGCCGAGCACCATGTAGCCACCGCACTCGCCGTAGATCATCGCCCGGGACTGGCGCAGGGCAGAGAGGAAGACGCTGTTTGCCGCCAACTTGCCGGCGTGCAGTTCGGGGTATCCGCCGGGCAGGAAAATCGCATCGGCCTGGGCCGCTGGCGCTTGATCGGCAAGGGGAGAGAAGAAGCTGATGTCCGCGCCCTGACGTCGCCAATCCGCGAGGATGTGGGGATAGGCAAAGGCAAAGGCTTCATCACGCGCGACGGCAATGTTTTGAGCCAGAGGCGGCACGGACGAGGGGATAGCTTCCACTTGATTCGAAATCGGCGAAGCAATTTCCAAAAGCTTGTCAAGTTTTGTTTCACGTGTAACCGCTGATGCAGCGCTTTCAAGAAACTGCTCAAGCCCTTGATTTTCCTGAGCTTGCACAAGGCCTAGGTGACGGGATGGGAGTGCCAATGAGTCACTGTGCCGCAGAACGCCAAGGATTGTTACATTCAAGGGTGCGAGTGACCTTTGTAACACGTCGAGATGGCGATCGCTTTTCACGCGGTTGAGAAACACCCCGGCAATGGTCACATCGCGGCGGTGATTGCGGAAACCTTCGACGAGTGCTGCGATAGATTGTGCTTGGTGGGCGCAATCAATGACCAACAAGACGGGAAGGCCTAGGGCGACAGCCATATCTGCCGTAGATCCCACTGCACCGTCTGGCCCGTCAAAGAGGCCCATGACGCCTTCAATGATGGCGATATCCGCGGATGATTCCGCAAGGCGCGACCGGCATGCTGTGGCCCCCATTGCCCACAAATCGAGATTGAGGCACGGGTGTCCTGTCGCTGCCGCATGAAACTGCGGATCGATGTAATCGGGGCCAACCTTGAAAGAGGCAGCGTTATGACAGGCGTTGCGAAGGGCCCGCAGCAGGCCAAGCGTCACCGTGGTTTTGCCGCTGCCGGAATTTGGCGCGGCAACAATCAGGGCTTTAACCAATCCGGTTCTCCCGCAGGGCCGGGGCGTACCAATCGAGAATGTCGCGCCAGTCTGATGCATGGCCGACCACGACAATGGCAGGGGTGGGGGGATCGTTGCTGGCGACGTAAGCTCCCGCTTCCGCGAGGCAGGTCATGGCCACCTGCTGGTGTGGCAGTGAGGCATTGGAGACGATGGCCACGGGGTCATCGCCCTTGCGGCCGCCTTCCATCAAAGCCTGAGCGATTTCGCCCAAGTGCTTGACAGCCATATACATTACGATGACGGGGGAAGCCGTTGCAACGGCCTGCCAGTTGACCGATGCCGGCATTTTCCCGGACGCATCGTGGCCCGTCAGGAAAATCACCGCATGATTGGTGTCACGATGCGTAGCGGGGATGCCGGCATAGGCAAGACCGCCGACGCCTGAGGTAATACCGGGAACGATGCGGAAGGGAACGCCTTCGCGAGCCAGCGTCTGGCTTTCTTCGCCGCCTCGGCCAAACATGAAGGGATCGCCACCCTTGAGGCGCAGGACACGCTTTCCTTCCTTCGCCAAATCCACCAGCCGGAAAGAAATATCCCGCTGGGTGGGCGAGGGCTTGCCGCCGCGTTTGCCGGCATATTCCAATTCTGTTCCGGGACGGACCCAGCGCAAGATGTCCGGGTTTACCAGGGCGTCATAAACAACCACATCGCAGTTCTGCATAGCATGGTAGCAGAGCAGGGACATGAGGCCGGGTGCTCCCGGGCCAGCGCCTACGAGCCAGACCCAGCCCTTCTCAAAAACCGGGAAGGCCTCGGTATCCAGGCGTGCGAAGCCCGAGGCGCCATTTTCCGGCTGCCAGGCTTGTGCGCTTTTGCTTGGTGTCTGCTTCATGCTGCCCTTATAGCTTCCTGCCATGGAAGTGGAAACACAGGAAAAGGCATTGCGGCGCGGGTGGACGACAGGGGCCTGCGCCACGGCAGCCACCAAGGCGGCGTTAACCGCACTGGTGACTGGTGCCTTTCCTGACCCGGTGGAGATCATCCTGCCCAAGGGGCAACGGGTGAGCTTTGCCCTGGCACTTGAAGAACGAGGCGATGGTTATGCGCGCGCGGGGGTCATCAAAGATGCAGGAGATGACCCGGATGTGACGCATGGGGCCATGATCATTGCCACGGTGCGACGGCGGGAGCGCGGTGTGGTGTTCCGGGCGGGCGAAGGCGTTGGCACGGTCACCAAGCCCGGCTTGCCGATTGCGGTAGGCGAGGCGGCAATCAACCCCGTGCCGCGCGCCATGATGGAAGCTGTCGTGGCGGAATTCGGTGGTGGCGCAGAGATTGAAATTTCCGTGCCGAACGGCAAAGAGCTGGCCCTCAAGACATGGAATGGCCGTCTGGGCATCGTCGGCGGGCTTTCAATCCTTGGCACGACGGGCATCGTCAATCCGTTTTCCTGTGCGGCGTGGATTGCCTCGATCCATCGCGGCATCGACGTGGCCCGGGCTTGCGGATTTTCGCATGTGGCGGGTTGCACGGGATCAACGTCAGAAGGTGCTGTGCAGGCACATTATGGTTTGCCGGATGAAGCGATGCTGGACATGGGTGATTTTGCCGGTGGCGTTCTCAAATATCTCCGTGTTCACCCCGTGCCGCGCGTGACCATTGGTGGCGGCTTTGGCAAGATGGTGAAGCTGGCGCAAGGGCACATGGATCTGCATTCCCGCCGTTCGCAGGTGGATTTTGCCTGGCTGGCGGAGCGCGTGCCGGAAGTGGTGCGGGCGCGCATCGCATCAGCCAATACGGCGCTGGAGGTTCTTGAAATCGCCGGAAATGGATTGGCCCAGCGTGTTGCCGATGAGGCGCTGGTCACTGTCCACAGCATCCTCAAAGGTGCATCCGCTGCCGATGTGATGATTGTTGATCGTGGCGGAAAGATCATCGCCCATGGCCGCTAAGCGCATTCTGATCCTCGGCGGCACTAGCGATGCGCGTGCTCTGGCGACCCAACTCGTGGCGTTGAGGCAGGACGTGGTGACGTCACTGGCGGGTGTCACTCATGAACCGATCCACCCACCAGGGCGGGTGCGTGTCGGCGGGTTTGGCGGCAGTGATGGGCTGGTTGAATATTTGCGCGCTGAAAAGATCGATGCCGTTGTAGATGCGACGCATCCTTTTGCAGCCCAAATGTCGATTCATGCCGTTGCCGCGGCTGCACAAACAGAAACGCGACTTGTGCGCCTGCTGCGGCCGGCATGGGTGCCTGAGGCGGGTGATGACTGGCGCGACGTCGTCGGCATGACAGCAGCAATTGAGGCCTTGCCTTTTCAAGCGCGCGTTTTCGTGACGACCGGTCACAAGGGACTGGAGGGGTTGTTGGCGCGTGATGATTTATCCGGCTTAATCCGGGCAATTGAACCACTTGCGGGCGTGGTGCCTTCGCGATGGCAGGTGATGCTGGATCGGCCCCCATTTTCCTTTCAGCATGAAGTTCAGCTGCTGAAGCAGCATTCGATTACACATTTGCTGACCAAGAATTCTGGCGGGCTGGCCACGGCGGCGAAACTTGTGGCGGCGCGCAGCTTGCGGCTGCCTGTCATTATGATCGGCCGGCCCGTCAAGGCGGCAGCCCCAACTTACAGCTCAATTGCAGAGGTTTTGGCTGCGCTGGCCTGACGGCTTGTTTGCAGTCGGGGGCGCGGTTAAGGTCTGGCACAAGACAAACGCAGGATTCGCCATGCGCCGCATTTTTGTTGCCTTCGCTTTTGTGATTTCTATGGCCAGCGCCGTTGCGGCGGGAACGTTGGCTGATGTGAAAGCGCGGGGCAAATTGTTGTGTGGCGTCAACACCGGCCTTCAAGGCTTCGCCGCAAAAGGTGCTAATGGCCAGTGGGCCGGCTTTGATGTGGATTACTGCAAGGCGCTGGCCGCTGCGGTCCTTGGCGATGCAACCAAAGTGGAATTCGTCGGCCTGTCGGCGCAGGAGCGTTTCGACAAGCTGAAGTCTGGTGCCGTTGATATCCTGGCGCGCAACACGACCTGGACCATGGAACGCGAAACCAAACTCCCCTTCCTGTTCGTTGGTGCCAGCTATTACGACGGGCAGGGCTTCATGGTGGCAAAACTGTCGGGCGTCACATCGGTATTCAACATGAGCCAGGCCTCGATCTGCTTTGTCAACGGCACGACCACGCAAGCCAATGTGGATGATTTCTTCAAAGGCCGCGACATGGCCTATACGGCGAAGAATTTCGACAAGCCGGAGGATGCGCTGGCCGCCTATGAACGCGGCGAGTGCGATGCGTACACAGCCGACCAGTCGCAGCTTTATGCGTTGCGCCTGAAGCTTGCCAAGCCGGATGAACATATCGTGTTGCCGGATGTGATTTCGAAGGAGCCGCTTGGACCTGCGGTGCGCACGGGTGATGACCAGTGGTACACCATCGCACGCTGGGTGTTGTTTGCACTTGTCAATGCGGAAGAGCTTGAGGTGCGTCAGGCGACGGTTGCCGATGCCAAGAATGCCAAGCCACCCGCCATCCGCCGTTTGGTCGGGCTTGATGGGACTTTCGGCGCTGACATGGGGCTTGACCCCGAATGGGCGGCGCGCGCCATCACGGCTGTCGGCAACTATGGCGAGATTTTTGACAGGAACCTCGGCGAAAAGACCGATCTCAAGATTGCCCGCGGCCTCAACGCGCTGTGGAACAACGCGGGCCTGCAATATGCGCCGCCGGTGCGGTGATCATTTTGCGGGTATCTGCCACGTCCTAAACCAGCTCGCCAAATCGTCTTCGCTCAACTTCCCTCCAGCGATGCTCAGAAATGTCCTGAGTCCTTCTTCCTCTGGGGCAGATATTTGAAAGCCGTTGATCAGCATTCAGGTGCGTGCAGCAACGAGGGCGGTTCTCTTGTTGCCGTCAGTGAATGGGGGCGCAATTCCAAAGGCGTAGGCAGCGGCAAGTCCCGCAACATCTGGCTGCCCGTAACATGCTTTTTTGCGCGGACGTTCGAGCGCGGACTCAAGCAATCCCATGTCGCGCACACCGGTGCCGCCACCGTGTTCGGCTAACTGGCGGGCATGCATGGCCAATACGGCGCCCTTGGGAAGCCGTTTGAACTCAGTCATGGTGGGGCTTCCTACTGGGCGAGGATTTTCAGAACGTCGCGGTCTTCGCGCATCACAACTTCAGCCGCTGCCATGACTTCGGCAAAGCCAGCACGATCGTTGTTGGTCG
>CALMEZ010000302.1 GCA_937864985.1 uncultured Alphaproteobacteria bacterium | reverse complement strand
CTCCCAGGGCCTGCCTGCGCAAGGCCGCCCATGCCGAAAGCTTTCGGCTCCTCAATGATTTCGAGGCCCTCGCCTGGTCGCTTCCGCACCTCAAGCCGGAACACCTCGTGCAGATCGGCGGCACCGCCAATCCCAAACCCCAGATGAAGGTCGTCCTTGGCCCCGGCACCGGGCTTGGCATGGCAGGTCTTGCCCCATTGCCGGGTGGCGGCTGGATCCCGATCCCCGGCGAATTGGGCCATACGACACTTCCCGTTGTCACCCACGAAGAAATGGCGCTGCGTGATAGCATCCGCGGTCCCGGCAAATTCGTCGAGGTCGAAGACATTCTCACAGGACCTGGCCTGTATGATCTCTACAAGATCATCTGCAAGACACCGAAACATCAAACGCCGGAACAGGTACTGCAATCAGCCCTGCATGGTGGCGATGCTGATGCCGAAAAAACCATTGACCACTTCATGACCTTCCTGTCCCGCCTTGCGGGCGATGCGGCGATGGCGCTGCAGGCGCGCGGCGGCGTTTATCTTGCGGGCGGCATTGCGCCTTCACTCGCTGAACGGTTGAAGGCGCCGAAATACCGCGCCATCTTCGAAGACAAGGGCCGCATCGCCGAACTGATGCGCGTCATCCCGCTCTATGTGATCACCGATCCTTTCCCGGCCTTCAAAGGTTGCGCCGCTGCCCTCAATGCACACGTGAAACGCACATGAAAAACAAGTCGGTTCTTCTGGTCATAGACGTCCAGAATGATTTCTGCCCCGGCGGCAATCTGGCGGTGGCGGGTGGCAATGACATTGTGCCCATCGTCAACGCCATGGCACATGACTTTGACCATGTGGTGCTGACGCAGGATTGGCACCCGGCCGGTCATTCCTCATTCGCTTCACAGCATCCGGGCCATGCGCCCTTCACGCAGATTGAGATGCCCTATGGCCCGCAAACCCTTTGGCCGGATCATTGCATCATCGGGACAACAGGCGCCGCCTTCCACGCCAACCTCGACATTCCAAAGGCGGAACTCATCATCCGAAAAGGCTATCGCAAGGCGATCGACAGCTATTCTGCTTTTTTCGAGAACGACCACAAGACGCCAACAGGCCTCGGCGGTTATCTAAGGGAACGCGGCCTCAACAACATCACCTGCGTCGGCCTCGCATTCGACTATTGCGTCCGTTATTCCGCCGAAGACGCAAGGACGCTGGGCTTCAATGTCACCGTCGTCGAACGCGCCACCCGCGCCATTGATCTCGGCGGCACCGCTGCTGCCACGCGCCAGAGCTTTGCAGACCGCGGCATTGCATTGACGTGACAACACACGTCACGGGCCACCTGCGCGCCATTCTGCTGGCAATGGTGGCCATGGCGCTGTTTGCCACGCTGGATGCAACGGCAAAATTCGTGACGCACAGCCTGCCTGTGCCGGTAGCCGTGTTTTTCCGTTATGCGATTGCGCTGTTGCTGTCCGGTTCGCTGCTTTGGAAAGCCGGTGGCCCATCGTTCCTTGCAACCCGCCACCCCGGCCTGCATCTGGTGCGCGGGCTTCTGTTGCTGGCCTCCACCATGGGCAACTTCACAGCCATGCAATATTTGCAGCTGGCGCAAACCGGCGCCATCTTTTTCACAATTCCGTTGTGGGTCTGCGCCTTGTCGGTGCCCTTGCTGGGTGAACATGTGGGCATCCGCCGCTGGGCCGCCGTGTTGGTGGGATTTTGCGGTGTTCTTGTCATCATGCGTCCGGGCTCCGCTGGTTTCCATTGGGCCATGCTGCTGGCTCTGGGCAATGCCATGCTGGGTGCGCTGTACAACATTGCCACGCGCAAGGTGCGCAGTGACCCCGCAGAAACCTCGCTGTTCTATTTGAGCTTGTTCGGCAGTCTTGGTGCGGTGTTGCCGGCCCTGCACGTCTGGCAAACGCCGATAGACTGGCAATGGTTGCTGCTTGTCATTCTGGGTGTGGCAGGAGCAAGCGGCCATTTTGCCATCATTGCCGCCCATCGCCTGGCCAATGCCACGGTGCTGGCGCCTTTCACCTACACACAGATCATCTGGATGACGCTGTTCGGCTATGTCCTGTTCGGCAATGTGCCGGATGGCTACACGCTTCTCGGCGCTGTGATCGTGGTCGCCAGCAGCATTTACATTTTCGCGCGTGAGCGGGCGCACGGCCAGACCGGCGCCCTGCCCACCGCCGAGGATTGATCAGGCCGAGACGTAAGCCGTCTTGACCGCCGTGTAGAACTCCGCCGCATAACGTCCCTGTTCACGCGCCCCATAGCTCGAGCCTTTGCGTCCGCCGAACGGAACGTGATAGTCGACACCCGCCGTCGGCAGGTTGACCATCACCATGCCGACCTGAGACTTCTTGCGGAAGTCCGAGGCATGCTTCAGCGATGAGGTGTAGATGCCGGAGGACAGCCCGAAGCTTGTGTCATTGGCAACAGCCAGCGCTTCGTCATAGCCTGAAACCTTGATCACCGAAGCCACGGGCCCGAACACTTCTTCGCGGTTGATGCGCATGTCATTCGTGGTGTTGGTGAACAGGGCGGGCGAGAGGTAGTGACCCTTGGTATCCCGGTTCAGGCGTTCGCCGCCCCAGGCCAGCGTGGCGCCTTCCGTGCGGGCGATGTCGATGTACTTCTCATCCTGCGCCAGCTGCTTGTCATCCACCACGGGTCCAATCTGCGTGCCATCCTTCAGCGCATGATCAACCTTGAGGGCCTGCATCGCCGCAACAGTTTTTTCCACGAATGCATCATGGATCTTGGCATCGACGATCAACCGCGAAGACGCCGTGCAACGCTGCCCCGTCTGGAAGAAGGCCCCATCCACGGCACCGGCAACCGCCGCATCCAGATTGGCGTCGGCCAGCACGACCAAGGGATTTTTCCCGCCCATCTCAAGCTGGAATTTTGCGCCACGCGCCGCACAGGCCATGGCCACCTTCGCGCCCGTCTCGACAGAACCCGTGAAGGATATGGCGTTCACATCCTTGCTCTCAAGCATGGCCTGACCGACGATGGATCCACGCCCCATCACAAGGTTCAAAACACCTTTCGGCAACCCCGCCCGCGAGGCAATTTCCACCAGAGCCCAGGCAGAACCCGGAACGAGGTCGGCAGGCTTGAACACCACCGTGTTACCGAACGCCAGGGCTGGCGCCATTTTCCAGGCCGGGATGGCAATTGGAAAATTCCATGGGCAAATCAGGCCGACCACGCCAACCGGTTCGCGCGTGATGGTCACATCCACATTGGGCCGCACCGAGGCCACATGCGTGCCTTCAATGCGCAGGGTTTCCTGGGCGAAGAACTTGAAGATCTGGGCGGCGCGCATCGTTTCCGCCACGCCATTGGATTTCGGCTTGCCTTCTTCCCGGGCCAGCAGCGTGCCGATCTCGTCACGCCGCGCCAGAAGTTCTGTGCCAATGGCTTCCAGAATGTCAGCGCGCTGCTGTGGTGTCGTGCCGCTCCAGCCCGGCAATGCAGCTTTGGCGGCGGCAATGGCGTCCTGCGCCTGCCGGGCGTCGGCTTGGGCGTAAGTGCCAACCACATCGCTGATGTCAGAGGGATTGATGTTCTGGGACGTTGACACGCCTTCCACCCATTCGCCATTGATGTAGTTCTTGTGCAGCATATCAAAATCTCCTGGAATTTGGGGCGACACTAGTCACGCCGGCGCAGCGGTGCAAGGCTGCCAATGCATTGGCCTATGCAATGCGCAGCAGAATGGCCCCCACCGCAATGAGAACCCCGCCGGCGATGCGGCTCTTGGTCAGGCTTTCGTTCAGAACCCGCGATGACATGATGAGCACAAAGACAATGCTCGTCTCACGCAACGCTGCAACACTGGCAACAGGTGCTTTCGTCATGGCCCAGATGACGATGGCATAGGCAGCGCCTGACGCAACGGCACCTGCCAGCCCAGTCTTCCAATGCGGCACCAGGGAAGCGGCAAAGTCGCGGCCCCGGATGACGTGGCCCGCCACCATGAGAAACACGGCGTCCAGAAAGAAAAGTATGCCCGCATAACCCATTGCATTGCTGGAGGCGCGAGCACCCTGACCGTCAACCAGAGTGTAGACCGCAATGAAACAGGCTGTGCCCAAGGCATAGAACATTGCCTTGGGATCCGGGTTCACGGCATTTTTGCGTCCAAGTCCAGCAAGCAAAAGCCCGGCAACCAGAACCAAGATAGCCACAATGCCAAGGCTTCCCGGTGAATCGCCGAGCAGCAGAAATGCACCAACCATTGTCATCAGGGGGGCGGATCCGCGCGCCACGGGATAGATCTGGCTGAGGTCAGCAGAGCGGTAAGCACGCACCAGGAAGAGATTGTAGCCCGTGTGCAGCAAGCCCGAAGTCAGTGCAAAACCCCAGGCTGCCGGGCTGGGCAGGCCAGACCAGATAACAAGCCCCACGCCCAACACACCCATGAGGGTTTGCAGGCTGGCGAGCGACAAGAGCCTGTCGGCGTTTTGCCGGACAATGACATTCCACGAGGCGTGCAGGAAGGCAGCAGCGAGAACGGCGAGAAAAACCGAAAGGGCCATGAGAGTGCCGCGATTATCCGATCCGTGTGCCAGTCACAATAGTCGCGATTCTGCACGTCTTCTCACGGCAGTGACAAACAAAAAGGCCCCGCGCGTGGCGGGGCCTAGAAGATGGATTATGTAACAGAGACTACGTGCAGCTCGTGGTCATGGCGGCCGTTGTGTAGCAGTCGAGTTTGGCTGTCGAGCGGGGACGCACCATGATCACCTGTTCCACCTTGATGGTGGTGCTGCCCAAAAGCTTGTCGCCCATGAATGTTGCCACGTATGGTGTGTAGCGATAGCAGGCGATCGAAACGATGAGATCATTGCCGGCAGCCATCAGGTTGGCCATCGAGGCGACAGGCGGCGCATTGTTGCAGCCGGGGCCAACGCCATTGCTCGTCTTCCACCTTTGGGTGGGTGTGGTGCCAACCATGCGATAGCCATAAAGGTTGATCGTCACCTGGTTTGCAGGTGTCGGGTTCATGATCAGGGCAGCTGCATTGTAGTAGTCGGAAATATCTGAAACCAGGATCGAGGTGCGGTTCTGGCCCACAAGATCGGCCATGGTATTGGCCACAGCAGTGATCTTGCGGTTGAAGCCGATCAGGCCCGTCAGGTCAACCAGACCGAAGTACAGCACCAACATGAAGGGCAGGATGAAGGCGAATTCGACGGCAGCCAAACCACCTTCAGCACGCACAAAGCATGGTTTGTAAAACTTGGAGAGAAAGCGTTTCATGGTGGTCCTCAGGTGCAAGTGCTGGCCGAAGCAGGGAAGGGCTCATTCTTGAACATAGCGATCCCGGCGAGGCGGCGTGTTGTTGTGTTCCCGCTCATGTTGCTCATGAAGTTCATGAAATACGGAATGTTGAACTGCCAGTCATACGTCGCAATCAGGCCAACCGCGGCTGACGGCCCGCCGCACGAGAAGGATGAGGGGCCAGGCGATCCGTCGATCTTTTTGCCGACGCCGAGATAGGAAGGCATCGTGGCCTTGAGTGTGTTGAAGTCAGCCGCAGAGGCCATATATACAGTGACGTTATTGCAGTTGATGATGACGCCAGCAAGCCGGCAGACTTTGGATTTGAAGTCGGCTGCGGAAAGTGAACCCGTTTGGGCTTGGCCAGTGCGCACCAGGCGGGCAGCTTCCTGAACGCTGGTCTGCATCACATATTCGGTAAACAGCATGACGCCGGTTTCAAGAATGACACCGAGCACAAGGAAGAACACGGGCGCGATCATGGCAAACTCAACGGCCGTTGCGCCCTTGCTGTCCTTCCGGAAGCGGGCGAAAAAGCCTGGCTTCTGGCGAGAATTGTCTGGTTGAATTGTATTCATTACACACTCCCGCTGCACCGGACGCATGGCCGGCACACACCTGTCAATCATGTGCTTTTAACCTGCAGCAATTGATACAGTTTTACTGGATTGGCTAAAATTTGAATCAATTGGCCATTTTCTCAAAAAAATTCCGCAAAATGAAAGGGCGGGAAGCTGAATCCCGCCCATTGTCTGATTTTGGCGTAGCAGATGGATTGGCCGGACTCTTATTGCGGAGCAGCAGGTGCCTTGGCCTCGGCCGACTTGCTACCGGTGGAAATCTCAAGCTTCTTCATGATTGCATCGGAGACATTCTTGAAGTGGTCAATATTGTCACCAATTTGCAGTTCAGTTTCGCAGTAAGGCGCGCAAGAATAGCTTTCCCGATCGATCCCTTTGAAAACGGCCACATTGGAGACTTGTGTGTGCTTGACGGAGATATCAAAGCTCGCCAGCTGCTTGCCTTCGGGATCAAGAATGAGAAGGGTTGTCTGTCCAAAGCCCCGGCCGTGCACGAAAACACGGTCGCCATCGATTGAGACGTCGGCGATACTGGGGTTTCCGATAATGACAGCGCCGGGCGACGCTGGAATTGTCATCATCTGCGTTTCATCAGCCTGGATCTCGAGCATCTGCCCGGCATTGGCCAACATCGACCCAGCGCAAATAGCAACAGCCGACACCAAGCCTCGGATCACCATCAATGATTTCATAACCCACCACCAGACATGCGACACCATTTGAATGTTCGCGTTAATTGTCCGCGCACCATGCCACAGCAATGGTGAATGATCGGTTACGCCATTCCTGTGCCGCGCCGCGCAATTGTTAAGATTTGATAGATTTATGAAATCAAATGCTTACCGCATTCTCGGCAACTGCTTGGCAAGACTTTCGCAACCTTACGGATTCATCCGCCGTTAAAACCTATCGCATAGGGTTGGCCCATGTCCGGCGACGATATGCGTGGTGCTGACGGCGAGCGGGCAGGTGCTGTAACTGAGTATTGGAGTTTCAAATGAAGAAGTTTCTCAAGGACGAATCTGGTGCAACCGCTATCGAATACGGCCTGATCGCCGCTGCCATGGGTCTGGCCCTCGTGACCGCCATGCCGTCGATCACCTCTGCCGTTAAGACGAAGTTCTCGTCCATCGGCGGCCACATCACCTCTGGTACGTAATCGTACCGGCGCCGGCTCTCCCCGGCGCCTAAAGGGAATGTGTTTTTCCAGCCACCGGAAGCCGAAAGGCTCCGGTGGTTTTTGTTTGTGGGATTTGTGACTGAGGGTTAACCAGCCCTTTAGAAGCAGTGTGGAAAGATGGTTTCTGAACGCAAGGGCCGAGCGCCCTGATTCATTGAAACCATATGGACGCCGAGATGCTTCACGATTTGTCGATTTTCCTCCTGCCCGCCCTGATGATTGTTGCCGCAACGACAGACATCATGGCCTATCGCATCCCGAATTGGCTCACCATTCTCATCGCAATCCTTTTCTTCCCCATGGCATTGCTCACGCACATGCCACTGGCCGAGTTTGGTTCGCATCTGCTGGCGGGCGTGATTCTGTTTTTCGTGGGCTATGCATTATTTGCGGTCGGCCTGTTTGGCGGTGGTGACTCCAAGCTGATGGCCGCCGCCGGCCTGTGGTTCGGAACCTCCCAAACCCTGCCGTTTCTGGTCATGACTGCCCTTGCCGGCGGTTTGCTGGCCGCTGGCGTCATGGCTTGGTCGGTATTCATGGTCATGTGGGACTTCCATGATCCTGTTGCCGGCACTGAAATCGACAAGAAAGTCCGGAAGCTCAAGCCAAAGCTGCCTTACGGCTTTGCTTTCGCCGTGGGGGCCATTCTGGCGTTTCCACACACCTGGTGGATGAATGTTGGTTGAAGGCTGGTCAATGTTTTCGGGGCAATTCAGGTCATTAACCAAAATTTTGCCATTCCGTCCGAAAGATGGCCGGGACTGGGCGCATGTTTGCGTTGGGAGTGAGGATTCAAATGGGTAAATCGCGAATTGTTATCTTGGCTGGCGCTGGCATCTGCGCGTTGCTTGCAGCTTATCTGGCCAATGGCATGATCAAGCCCGCTCCCACGCCGGAAGCCCAGATTATCAATACCGTCAAAACCGAAGATGTGCTGGTGGCTGCCCGTGACATTGGAACGGGTGAAATGCTGGGCGCAGGCGCTGTCGCCTGGAAATCCTGGCCGCTCGACAATGTCCAGCCCAACATGATCACCAAGACGGCCAAGCCCGATGCCGAGCAGGCCTATGCCCAGGCACGCGCTGCTGTGCCCATGTATGAAGGTGAAACCATTCTCGAAAAGAAAGTTGTGACGCCTGGTAACGCGGGCTTCATGTCGGCGATCCTGCCCAAGGGCATGGAAGCGATTTCCGTCAAGATTTCCGCAAGTACGGCGGCAGGCGGCTTTATTCTCCCGAATGACCGGGTGGACGTCATTTTGACGAAGCATGTTCAGGCCCCTGGCGCCAGCCAGCTCGTCACCAGTGAAACGGTGATTTCCAACGTCCGCGTCCTCGCCATCAACCAGATGCTGAAACAGGCGGCCGCCAAGGAAGGTGAACCCGCAACGGTCGCCTTGAAGGAAGCAGAAACGGCAACACTGGAGCTGACCCACGCCCAGGCCGAAGTCTTGGCCAAGGTGGAAAGTGAAGGCGAACTGGCCCTTGCTCTCCGCTCGATTGCCGAGAATGACGGCAAGGATATGGAAGTCGGACCGCAACTCGCGGAAAAATACAAGAGCGGCAACAAGAAAGGCCGTTCATCTGAAACGCTCTTCGTGCGCTACGGCATTGAAACATATTCGGCAGGGAACTGAACATGAAGCATGCCGTCTCTCTCACGTCACTGACCAAGTTGTGTAAGGAAAAGATCATGAAACCTGGCCTCTTTGCCGCAAGCCTCCTTGCCGCCGCGATGACGCTGGCAACCGGGCTGCCGCTCGCCCAACAGGCCCATGCAACCGACCTTGACGTGGCGACGACTGACAATGGTGACGAAGGTCATTTTGTCAGGCTTGGCCTGAATAAATCCGCTGTGATCCGCCTGCCGGCCGATGCGCGCGATGTGATCGTCGGCAATCCGGCGGTCGTCGATGCCGTGGTGCGCACCAAGAATACCGCCTACCTCTTCGCCAAGACAGTCGGCCAGACCAACATTTTCTTCTTCGATGCGCAAGGCAACCAGATTCTCAATCTGGATCTCGAGGTGGCGTTGGATTCAAAGGCGATCAAGAAGCTCTTGAATCGCGCGTTGCCAGGCAACCGCATCACTGTTGATACAGTGAACAACTCAATTGTTCTGGGCGGCATTGCGTCCAATCCGCTTGAAGCCAAGACAGCGATGGACCTGGCTTCGCAGTTTATCGGCGTTGCCAGCGCGGCAACTGCCGCCTCGCTGACATCGGGCACGCCCGGCAGCAATGGTTCATCTACAGCCTCCTCGTCTTCGCCCGTCATCAACACCATGCAGGTTGAAGGTGAAGACCAGGTAATGATGAAGGTCAAGGTCGTGGAAATCCAGCGCGACGTGACCAAGCAGTTCGGCATCAACTTCACGGCGCTTCTCGATGCCGGGAAGTTCGCCTTCAACCTGTCGAGTGTGGCGCCGTTCGCGCAATCGATCATTGGTGCCGACAACGGCTACAAGGGCACCTACCAGAATGGCAACAACAAGGTCGAAGGTCTGATCCGCGCCCTCGAGGAAGACGGTCTCGCCCGCACCATGGCCGAACCGACATTGACGGCGTTGACTGGCCAGGCCGCCAAGTTCCATGCGGGTGGCGAGTTCAAAGCAGGTGAAACCTGCGCGGCCTCCAACGGCATTGTGAACTGCACCGTGTCGTTCAAGGAATACGGCATTTCTCTGGGCTTCACACCAACGGTCCTGTCTGACCGCCGCATCAACCTGAAGATCGACACCGACGTCAGCGAAATCGGCAGCCAGGTCTATGGTGGTGTACCAACCATCAACACACGCTCTGCCAATACCATGCTCGAACTGCCCAACGGTGGAACCATGATGCTGGCCGGCCTGATCAGCGAAACCACGCGCCACAACATCAATGGCACGCCGGGGCTCAAGAACATTCCGGTCTTGGGATCCCTGTTCCGCAGCCGTGATTTCATCAACAATGAGACAGAGCTTGTCATCTTTGTGACGCCCTACATTGTTCGCCCGACCACAGAAGCAAGCCTCGATTCTCCCGACAAGAATCTTCGCCCCTCATCGGATGCTCAGGCAATCCTGTTTGGCCGCCTCAACAAGGTTTACGGCAGCGGCGCCAAGCCATCGGGTGAATACAAAGGCAATGTCGGCTTTATCGTACAGTAAGGGGATGGTGAGTGAAATGTTGAAGGTCAGAATTCAGAAGATGCCACGCCTCCTCGGCCCATTGCTTGCGGCAGCAGTTTGCTTGCCGCTGGCGGGTTGCATGACAGCCGAAGACCCGTGGGGTGAAGGCAGCATGGCTTACACCGTGGATCAGATGTATCCCATCGCTGCGCGCAAGCCTTGCGGCAAGGCTGTGCCGGACCTCGGAACCGATTATTCCAACCATTTTGCTCCAAATCATGGGTGCGCCGTGCATCACAACATTGCGGCACTGGTCGCTGACCCGACTGTTCTGAGGAAGCCGAAGAAGCGGACCCTCATTCCAGGTGACACAGCCGTCTTGGCAATCAATGCCATGAACACAAATGCCACGCAGTCCACCGCCACGTCCAACGGTGCTGGCAGCATATCCAGTTCGACATCACCCTGACACCAAGACACAACTGCCAGAAGAAGACACAAGGAAAAGACCATGCAGAACGCCGCAGTTGAAACAGCAACGCAAGCCCCGAATGCAGACATGCCGGTGCTGCTGGTGCCGCGCATTGATCTGCACATCTATTGTGACAACCAGCAGACCGGTCAGACCATGCAGGTTGCGGCAGCCGACAGGCGCATGTCGCGCGCCCATGTCACCGTTCAGTTGGGCGGCATCCCGGCGGCCATCCAGGTCTACCAGACACAGCCCACGCCGCAGGTGCTTGTGGTCGAAACCCACGGCGCGCGTGACCAGGTCATGGCTGAGCTTTCCAAGCTCGCAGAGGTTTGCCAGGCCAACACCAAGGTCATCGTCATCGGCCATGTCAACGATGTGCTGCTCTACCGAGAACTGATCAAGGCTGGCATCAGCGAATACATCGTGGCGCCAATTTCGGCGATGGGCTTTATCGAGACCATCTCGAACCTCTACAATGATCCGAAGTCGGCTCCACTTGGCAAGGTTGTGGCCTTTGTCGGCGCCAAGGGCGGCGTGGGATCTTCAACCATCGCGCACAACGTGGGCTGGAACACGTCCCAGCGCCGCAATATCGATACCATCATCACCGACCTTGATCTGGCTTTCGGCACGGCCTCGCTGAACTTCAACCAGGATGCCACGGGAGGCATTCTTGATGCCATCAACCAGCCGGACCGCGTTGACGCAACGCTCGTCGAACGCATGATGACCAAGCTGGGTGACAAGCTCAATCTCCTGAACGGCCCGGGCAGCGTTGATCGTGATTTCAACATCGAGGCCCATGCCATCGAATCGATCCTCAATGTCGTCCGTTCGAGCGCGCCGCTCATCGTCGTTGACGTGCCAAATCTTTGGGCGCCATGGATCAAGCACACGCTGCTCAACGCTGATGACATCATCATCACCGCAACGCCGGAATTGCCCAGCCTGCGCAATGCCAAGAATCTGATCGATTTGCTCAAGGGATCTCGTTCCAACGACAAGCCACCGAAGTTGATCCTCAACCAGGTCGGCATTCCGAAGCGGCCGGAAATTTCAGCGGCAGATTTCGGCAAGGCGCTTGGCGTGCAGCCCATGGCTGTCATTCCCCATGACCCGGCTTCCTTCGGTCTCGCCCAGGGCAATGGCCAGATGCTGTTTGAAGTGGCGCCAAAAGCCAAAGCCACGGAAATTTTGAATGACATCGCAGCCTCCGTAACAGGGCAAACCAATATTCCGGTGGCCAAGAAACAGAAGACCAGCCTGTTGTCGGGCTTCTCAATGCTCAAGAAAAAGAAATAAACTGAGGGACTGAATTTATGTTCGGCAAGAGAAGCGAAAACGGCACCCCTCAGAATCCGCCACAGGTGGCGTTGCCAGGTGCTGCGGCACCAGCGGCGGCACAGGCCGGATTTGTGCCCGATGTAAAGGTGCAGGCCCAGAACCGCGTTGCGGCTGCAACGGCACCGAAGGCGCCTGCCATTGACCACGGCCGCCGCTCGGAAAACTACTACGACATCAAGAGCACCATCTTCAACGCGCTCATTGATGCCATTGACCTGACACAGCTGGCACAGCTTGACCGCGACGCGGCGCGCGACGAAATCCGCGACATCGTCAACGAAATCATCGCACTCAAGGATGTGGTGATGTCGATTGCCGAGCAGGAAGAACTGCTCGAAGACATCTGCAACGACGTTCTTGGCTATGGCCCGCTTGAGCCCCTGCTGGCTCGCGACGACATCGCCGACATCATGGTGAATGGCGCCAACACGGTGTTCATCGAAGTTGATGGCAAGATGCAGAAGACTGGCGTGCGCTTCCGCGACAATGGGCAGCTTCTCAACATTTGCCAGCGCATCGTGAGCCAGGTTGGCCGCCGCGTCGACGAAGCTTCGCCAATCTGCGACGCGCGCTTGCCAGATGGTTCGCGTGTCAACGTCATTGTGCCGCCGCTGGCCATTGACGGCGCGGCTCTTACCATTCGTAAGTTCAAGAAAGACCGCCTGAAGCTGCCGGACCTCGTGCGCTTCAAGTCGATCACGCCGGAAGGCGCCACCATCCTTGAAGTCATCGGCCGCGTGCGCTGCAACGTGCTGATTTCCGGCGGTACTGGTTCCGGCAAGACCACGCTTCTCAACTGTCTTACAGGTTATATTGACCACGACGAACGTATCATCACCTGCGAAGACGCCGCCGAACTTCAGCTTCAGCAGCCGCACACAGTCCGTCTGGAAACCCGCCCGCCAAACCTCGAAGGCGAAGGCGCCATCACCATGCGCGACCTCGTCAAGAACTGTCTGCGTATGCGTCCCGAACGCATCATCGTCGGCGAAGTCCGCGGACCGGAAGCCTTCGACCTCCTGCAGGCGATGAACACCGGTCACGACGGCTCCATGGGCACGCTCCACGCCAACAGCCCGCGTGAAGCCATCTCGCGTCTCGAATCGATGATCACCATGGGCGGCTTCGCGCTGCCGTCCAAGACCATCAAGGAAATGATCTGCGGCTCGATCGACGTGATCGTGCAGGCCTCGCGCCTCCGCGACGGCTCGCGCAAGATCACCCATGTCACCGAAGTGGTGGGCATGGAAGGCGACGTGATCATCACCCAAGACCTCTTCGTCTACGAGATCGTCGGTGAAGACGCCAACGGCAAGATCATCGGCCGCCACCGTTCGACCGGCATCGCCCGCCCGCACTTCTGGGACCGCGCCCGCTACTACAGCGAAGAGCGCCGCCTCGCCGAAGCGCTGGAACGCGCCGAAGCCCGCGAAACCGGCAACATGTAAGGAAAGACTTCCGCAATGTTCGGAATGGAAATCACCGACCTGGCCTTCCTCTTCACCGTCGCCGTGGCGGTGGGCGGGTTGCTGATCGCCATCGTCTTCCCGATGATTTCCGGCAACAACGCCTCGCGCCGGGTGGAATCGATCGCCTCCGGCAAGAAGGACACGCGCGCCTCCTTCCGCTCGCGCTTCTCCGAAGACAGCAAGGACGTCCGCCGCCGCCAGATCCAGGAATCCCTGAACAAGCAGAACGAAGACCGCCTCAAGGCGAAGAAGAAGATCACGCTCGCAACCCTGATCGAACAGTCGGGTCTCGACATCTCGGTGCGCTTCTTCTGGGTGATGTCGGCGGTCTCGGGTGCCGTCTTCTTCATTGCGCCGCTGCTTGCGGGCGCGCCCGTCTATGCCGGGGCCGGTGCGGCCTTCGTCGGTTTCCTCGGCTTCCCGCGCTGGTTCCTCGGCTTCCTGCGCCGCCGCCGCCAGGAAGTGTTCCTCAACGACTTCGCCGACGCCATCGACGTCATGGTGCGCGGCCTCAAGGACGGCCTTCCCGTCTCGGAAGCCATGAAGATCATCGCCACCGAATCCGGCCCGCCGGTCGGCCCGGAATTCGCCGAGGTGGTGGACGGCCAGCGCATCGGCATCTCCATCGACCAGGGCATCGAACGCATGGTGGAGCGCATGCCGCTCGCGGAAGTGAACTTCCTCGCCATCGTCATGACCATCCAGTCGAAGACCGGCGGCAACCTCTCGGAAGCCCTGAGCAACCTCAGCCGCGTGCTCCGCGACCGCAAGAAGATGAAGAACAAGGTCCGCGCCGTGTCGCAGGAAGCCAAGTCCTCGGCCGCCATCATCGGCGCCCTGCCCTTCGTCATCATGGGCGGCCTCACCGTGCTCAACCCGACCTACCTGAACCCGATGTTCGACACCACCACCGGCAACATGCTGCTCGTCGGCAGCGGCACCTGGATGCTGATGGGCGTGCTTGTCATGCGCAAGATGATCAACTTCGAAATCTAATCCGGCTGCAAAGCGAAAAGAAGAACAAGACATGTTGCAACTGATCGCCTCGCTCCTCCAGGTCGAAACCATGATCACGCTGCTCGTGGCCCTGGCGGCCTTCGGCACGGTGATCACCATTGCCGCGCCCTATCTCGAAGGCGACAAGCTGCAGGGCCGCATCAAGGGCGTGACCGAGGAGCGCGAACGCCTGCGCGCCCAGCTCAAGGCCTCGCTCTCGGGCGGCGAAGC